>CAYRZU010000061.1:0-21154 GCA_964428895.1 uncultured Planctomycetaceae bacterium | reverse complement strand
CGGATCGAGAAGCGCCGCGTGCCGATCGGCGTGGTGGGCATCATCTTCGAATCGCGCCCGAACGTGACGGCGGATGCGGCCGGTCTGTGCCTCAAGAGCGGCAACGCCTGCATCCTGCGCGGGGGCAAGGAGGCGTTGCACTCGAACCTGGCGATTGCGGCGGTGTTGCAGGAGGCGATCGGCTCGGCCGGCCTGCCGGCTGCGGCGGTGACCGTGATCGACGATACCGACCACGACATCGTCACCGCCATGGCGCGGGCGGAAGGGCTGATCGACCTGATCGTCCCCCGTGGCGGCGAGCGGCTGATCCGGGCCGTCGCCGAGGCCGCCACCATTCCTGTCATCAAGCATTACGCCGGCAACTGTCACGTCTACGTCCACGCTCAGGCCGACTTGGACATAGCCGAGGCCATCGTCCTCAACGCCAAGTGTCAACGGCCGGGCGTGTGCAACTCGACCGAAACGCTGCTGGTCGACGCCGCCGTGGCCGGGCAATTCCTACCGCGAATCGGCGCGGCGCTAGTCGCCGCCGGTGTGGAACTCCGAGGGTGTTCGCAATCGCGGAAGCTCTTCGCCGAGATGGCCGAGGCCACGGAAAGCGACTGGGCCGCCGAGTTCCTGGAACTGATCCTTGCGGTCAAGGTCGTCGACTCGCTCGACGCAGCCATCGACCATATCAACCGCTACGGTTCGGCCCATACCGACGCGATCGTCACCGGCGACCTGGCTGCGGCGGAAGCCTTCGTGGCGCGGGTGGACTCATCCAGTGTCATGGTGAACGCCTCCACTCGCTTCTCCGACGGCGGCGAGTACGGCCTGGGGGCCGAGGTCGGCATCAGCACCGACAAACTCCACGCCCGCGGCCCGATGGGGGCCCAGGACCTGACCACCTACAAGTGGATCGTCACCGGCCAGGGGCACGTTCGTCAGTAACTCACGCCCTCGGTTGTCGGTTGTATCTGGGGAAGAATCCGGTAAACTGGCCGGTCTTCTCGGCCCTGCGTGGGCCAACCACTTATAGATGAGGCGTTCCATGGCAGCGATCAGCGACGACGTATTGAAACGGTCGCACACGTGCGGGCAGCTGCGCGACAGCGATATCGACAGTGAGGTCCAGCTTTGCGGATGGGTCCGCAGCTACCGCGATCACGGCGGCGTGGTGTTCATAGACCTGCGCGACCGTGAGGGCATTACCCAGGTCGTGTTCGACCTGCCGACCGACGATGACCCGGCCAGCCAGGCCATGTATGCGCTGGCTCGTGCGCTGCGGAACGAGTGGGTGATCTCGGCGACGGGCAAGGTCCGCCACCGCGGCGAGGACCGCATCAACCCCAAGCTGCCGACCGGGCAGATCGAAGTGCTGGGCACGTCGCTGACGTTGCTGAACAAGTCCGACACGGTTCCGTTCGAGCCGGATGAGTTCCAGGACGTGGCTGAAGAAACGCGACTCAAGTACCGTTATGTGGACTTGCGACGGACGGCCCTGACCGAAGCGTTGATCCTCCGCCACCGCATCTGCAAGGTTATGCGCGACGTGCTGGACGCCCGCGGTTTCCTGGAGATCGAGACCCCGTTCCTGACCAAGAGCATGCCCGAAGGCGCGCGGGACTTCCTGGTGCCGTCGCGACTTCAACAGGCGTGTTTCTACGCCTTGCCGCAGAGCCCGCAGCTATTCAAGCAGATCCTTATGATCGGCGGGCTGGATAAGTACTACCAGATCGTGCGCTGCTTCCGCGACGAGGACCTCCGGGCCGACCGTCAGCCGGAGTTCACGCAGTTGGACATGGAGATGGCGTTCGCGACCGAGACCGACGTCATCGAGGTCATCACCGACCTGATGCGGCAGGTCTGCGAGTTGGCGGGTCGGCCGTTCCCCGATGAGGTCCCCCACATCAGCTACGCCGAAGCGCAGGATAAGTACGGCATCGACCGGCCCGACATGCGGTTTGAGATGCTACTGAAGGACGTGTCCGAAGCGGTCGCCGAGTGCGGCTTCAAGGTCTTCACCGAGACGGTCGCCAACGGCGGGGTGGTCAAGGCGTTGGCCGTTCCCGGCGGGGCGACCTTCACCCGCAAGATCATCGACGGCTACACCGACTACGCCAAGGAGTTTGGCGCCAAGGGCCTGGCCTGGTGCAAGTTGGAGGACGGCGCCTTTACCGGAACGCCGGCGAAGTTCCTGGATGAGGCACTTCAAGCCAAGCTACGCGACATTTGCGACGCCAACGACGGCGACGTTCTATTCTTCATGGCCGACAAGGTCGACGTGGTCAACAAGGTGCTGGCCGCCCTGCGAAGCAAGCTGGGCGAAGACCTCAAGCTGTATGGCCCCGACGATTTCAAGTTCTGCTGGGTGGTCGACTGGCCCCTGGTGGAATGGAACGAAGATCAGCAGCGGTGGGACAGCCTCCATCACCCGTTTACGTCCCCGCGCCCCGAGGACATGGAAACGTTCATCGCCGATCCCGGCTCGGCCAAGGCCCGGGCGTACGACATCGTCTGCAACGGTGTGGAATTGGGCGGCGGATCGATTCGTATCCACGACAGCGAGGTCCAGGCCAAGGTGTTCGGCCTGCTCGGCATCAGCGCCGACGAAGCCCAGGAGCGGTTCGGCTTCCTGCTGGACGCGTTGCGATTCGGCGCGCCGCCGCACGGCGGGCTGGCGCTGGGGCTGGACCGCATCGTCATGATGATGTGCGGGGCCAATTCACTTCGCGACGTGATCGCCTTCCCCAAGACGCAGCGGGGCACGTGTCCGCTGACGGACGGCCCGTCGACCGTGGATGACAAGCAACTGGCCGAGCTCGACCTGAAGGTGATTGCCCCGCCGCCGAAGCAGGACTAGTGGGCCGACGCTACTGGTACCACTTGCCGTCGAGCGGCTTGATGGCTCGGCCGAGGGCGTAGTCTCCGCCTCCGGAGATCACAAACGCCACGAACAGAATGGCCATGGCCAAGGGGGTCGAGTAGGCCTCGAAGGAGTCGTTGGCGTGCAGATGGCCGTAAGCGGTCAGGGCCGCCGTCGCCAGCAACGCCAGCGCGCTGGGCCGAACCAGCACACCCACCGCCAGGAATAGCCCGCACACCGCGTAGATGCCCACGCCGATAACCCCCCAGCCGACGTGACCGAACGTGATGCCGATGGGTTCCACTGCCTCGGCGCCGAGCTGGCGCCAGGTGTCCGAACCGGCTTGAAGCAGGGGGAGCCCAAAGGCGACGTACAACGCTCCGATGCCAAACCGAGCGATGAACAAACCGGCGTGAACGGCTTTATCGGAACTGGATGCCATGGCGGAACTCCTTTTCCGGTTCGGCAGGCGCAAGCGGCCTAGTCGACCACCTTCAGCTTGATCCGATTGGTCGTAATCTCGGTGACTTCCAACTCCAGCGAGTCCAATTCGGTCAGGCGTTCGGCGAGGCTGTCGATGTCGTGCTGGTATTCCACGTCGATATGAGCAACGCCCTCAGTGATCTCCCTCCGGCGAACGGCGTCGACCCCGCGCAGGCCCTCGACCTCTTTCTCGAACAGTCGCCATTCCTTGAAGCCCATGCCCGAAATGCTGATGGGAATCTTCCGATGAATGTTCTCGCGATTCTGCCAGGCCTTGACGACGGCCGCGAGCAATTCCGGAGCACGCTCCTCAGCCAGCTTGGCCAGCACTTTGTCCTCGGCGCCGCCGCGCTGCAGGGAATTAACCGTGACCGGGTCGAAACCCTTGGAGACGAGCACCAACCCCGAGTCGGACTGAATCACCCGGACGGTCAACGTGGCGGTGTATTGGTGCATCTCAACGTCGGCGACTTCAATGGTCTTTCCGTATTTGGCCGTCGCGCGGCCGGTGATGACGACGTCGGCCTTGAACCGCGCCCCCAGGGAGGCCAGTTCCTTTTCATCGTTCTTAATGGCCGCCAGCAGGACGTCCCGCTTGGAGACCTCCGCGGTTGTTTCCTGGTCCATCAGCGTAATGCCGTGTTCCAGGAAGAAGTCCTCCAGCTTGGTCTGCACAATGCCGCCCTCGTCGACCACTTTGCTGGTGTCGACGGTCTGTTCGATCTGCTCCACCACCGCGATGATGACGCGCGGGTTGTCTTCCTGTTCGACGGTGTGGGCGATGGAGGCCCAGTCCTCTTCGAACGCCTGGGTAGACACGCGGACCTTGACGGTTGCGTAGGTCTGGCCGTCATCGGTCCAGACCTTCATGACCTTGTGGCGGCGAACGTAGCCGACGGCGTTGGCGAAAATCTTATCGTAGGTGGCCTGGTAGTCTTCCGTCTTGGACTGGGCGGTCAGGAACACGCCGCAGGCTTCTTCCACCGCTTTGCGGAGGGCCCGGTCGACGGCGGCATCCTCGGCCTTGCCGTCCGTGCCCGCGGCGACCCCCGTGACGGTGACCCATTCGTCGATGGCGTCCGTATCAATGTCTTGGGCCCACAGGGTGGAGACGGCGAGAAGTATCAGGAGAGAAACGGGAAGAAGTGTCCGACGTGTCATGGCTATTCTCCGAGCGTCTGCACAGGCAGCGCAAGTGATAGAACGGATCATGCAGTACGCCCGCAATTATACTGCGCCGCAGCCGGTTGCAAGAGCCCCGGCCAGAAACTTACCGGTCTGGCCGCGAACGGACCTAGCTGAGCACCTTGGCAATGCGCTCCAACGCCCAATCGAGTTCTTCTCGCGTCACTACCAACGGCGGGGCGAAGCGGATGACGTTCTCGTGCGTTTCCTTGCACAGCAGGCCTTCGGCCATCAGTTCCTCGCAGCACTGGCGGGCGGTCTTGGCGGCGTCGCTCTTGAGTTCGACGGCGTTAAGCAGGCCTTTGCCGCGGACCTCGGCGACCAGCGGAGAATTGATTTCACAGAGCTTGCCACGGAAGTGCTCGCCGAGTTCGGCAGAACGTTCGAGGAGGTTTTCGTCGCGGATGACGGCCAACGCCGCCCGGGCCACGGCGCAGGCCAACGGACTGCCTCCGAAGGTGCTGCCGTGGTCGCCGGGGGCGAACACGCCGAGGACGTCCTTGCCGGAGACGACCGCCGAGACTGGCAGCGTGCCACCGGAAAGCGCCTTGCCGACGATGATCACGTCCGGGCGGATGCCTTCATGCTCGAAGGCGAACAACTTGCCCGTTCGCCCGAGGCCGGTCTGGATTTCGTCGGCCATCAGCAGCACGTTCCGCTCGGTGCAGAGCTGGCGGGCCTGGCCAAGGAAGCCGTCCGGGGGAACCACCACGCCGGCTTCGCCCTGGATAGGCTCGACCAGGAAAGCCACGGTGTTGTCGTCGATGGCGGCGGCCAGGGCGTCGATGTCGCCATAGGGGATCAGCTCAAAGCCCGGCGTGAACGGCCCGAAGCCATCCCGGTACTGCTGGTCCGACGACATGCTGACCGCGGTGGTGGTTCGGCCGTGGAAGTTGCCCTCGCAAGCGATGATCTTGGCCTGGCCCGCGGGGATGTTCTTGTTCTGGTACCCCCACTTGCGGGCGGCTTTGATGGCGGTTTCGACCGCCTCGGCGCCGCTGTTCATGGGCAGGCCCATTTCCATGCCGCACATCTCGAGCAGTTCTTCGAGGAAGGGCCCTAACTGATCGTTGTGGAAGGCGCGGCTGGTCAGTGTGACGCGGTCGGCCTGGTCCTTCATCGCCTGAATGATGCGCGGGTGGCAATGCCCCTGGTTCAGCGCGGAATAGGCGCTGAGCATGTCCATGAAACGGTTGTCTTCGAGGTCCCAGACCCACACGCCCTCGGCCTTGGTGATGACAACGGGCAGGGGCTTGTAGTTGTGGGCGCTGGTCCGGTTGGTCAGGTTAATAATGTCGCGGCTGGTGGTCATGACAGTAGCTTCAGGAGTACGGCTTTCTGTACGTGCATTCGGTTTTCGGCTTCATCGAAGACGACCGAGGCGGGCCCGTCGATGACGTCGGCGGCGACTTCTTCACCGCGGTGTGCGGGCAGGCAGTGCATGAAGACGGCGCCACGGTTGGCGGCGGCCATGAGGTCGGGAGTGACCTGGAACCCGTTGAAGTCGGCCAGGCGCTTGGCCTGCTCGGCTTCCTGGCCCATGGAGGCCCAGACGTCGGTGTAGACCACGTCGGCGCCGCCAACGGCGTCGCGGGGGTCAGCGACCACTTCCAGCCGCGCGCCGGTGTCGGCGGCGTCGGCGTGGGCGGATTCAAACACCTCGACCTGCGGGGCGTAATCGGGCGGGCAGGCAATGGTCACGTGCACGCCGGTCTTGGCCCCGATATAGAGCAGCGAGTGGGCCACGTTGTTGCCGTCGCCGATGTAGGCGATCTTTCGGCCGGGCAGGTCGTCGAATGTTTCCTTCATCGTGAAGACGTCGGCCAGGGCCTGGCAGGGGTGGACCAGGTCGTCCAGGCCGTTGATGATCGGAATCGTGCCGAAGCGGGCCAGGTCGACCACGTCCTGGTGGTCGAAGGTGCGGATCATCACCGCGTCGACGTAGCGAGAGAGGACGGCGGCCGTATCGGGGATGGTTTCCCCGCGGCCGAGCTGAATGTCGTTGGCGCTGAGGAATAAGGCGTGGCCGCCGAGCTGGAACATGCCTACCTCGAACGACACCCGTGTCCGGGTCGAGGACTTCTGGAAGATCATGCCCAACGTCTTGCCGGCCAGGGCCGTCGCGAAGGTCTCGGGGTGGGCCTTGACCTCGCCCGTCAGGGCGAAGATCTCGGCGACGTCGTCGGCGCTAATGTCGTGGAGGCTCAGCAGGTGGTCCATGGGGGTCTCCTTCCTAGGCCAGATCGGTCTGGGACAGGAAGTTGTTAACGACGGCCGACAGTGACGTATCGCCCATGTCTTCCAGGGCGTAGGTCACTCGTAGGGCGGGCTTGTTGATGGTGATGAGTTGGCCCAGGTCGATGGGCGTGGCGATTAGCACCAGGTCGGCGTCGGCGGCGTTGATGGTCTGCTCGAGTTCGGCGATTTGCTCGTCGTAATAGCCCATCGCGGGCACGAGGTCGCCGAGGGTGGGGAACTTCTCGTAGCAGGCCTTGATCGACCCGACCGCGAACGGGCGGGGGTCGACGATCACCTTGGCCCCGTACTTCTCGGCGGCGACCTTGCCGGCGCCGTAGGGCATTTCGCCGTGGGTCAGGGTCGGGCCGTCTTCAATCAGCAGGACGCGCTTACCCTTGACGGCCTCGCCGCCTTCAACCGTCACGGTCGAGGCGCCGACCAGCACGTCGGCGGTGGGATTAATCGCGGCAGCCCGCTGGCAGAGGTCTTCGACCACGTCGGGCTCGGCGGTGTTGGCTTTGTTGACCAAGATCACATCGGCCCGGCGGAAGTTGACCTCCCCGGGGAAGTAGCTCAGCTCGTGGCCCGGGCGGAGCGGGTCGGCGACGGTGATCCACAGGTCCGGGCGGATGAAGGGCATGTCGTTGTTGCCGCCGTCCCAGACGATCACGTCGGCCTCTTGTTCGGCCTGTTTGAGGATGGCGCCGTAGTCCACGCCGGCATAGATCACGTTGCCGGCGACGACGTAGGCTTCGTATTCCTCGCGCTCTTCGATGGTGCATTCGTGGGCGGCGAGGTCTTCGTAGGTGGCGAACCGTTGGACCGCCTGCTTGGCGAGGTCCCCGTAGGGCATGGGGTGGCGGATGGCCACGGTTTTCAGGCCGGCGGCCTGCAGGACCTTGGAGACATAGCGAGAGGTCTGGCTCTTGCCGCACCCGGTGCGGACGGCGCAGACGGCGATCACGGGCTTGGACGACTGGAGCAGCGTGTCGTCGGGGTTGATGATGCGGAAGTCGGCGCCGGCCGACAGGGCCCGTGAGGCCAGGTTCATGACCGTCACGTAGTTCAAGTCGCTGTAGGCGAGAATGACTTCATCGACTTTGTGTTCGCCGATAATCTTCTCCATGTCGCCTTCTTTGAAGATCGGCAGGCCTTCGGGGTACAGCTTGCCGGCCAGCTCGGCCGGGTAGCGACGGCCGTCGATCTTGGGAATCTGCGTCGCGGTAAAGCCAACAACCTCATACTGTTCGTTGTCGCGGAAGTAGAGGTTGAAGTTGTGGAAGTCGCGCCCGGCGGCTCCGAGAATCAGAACACGTTCACGTCGCATCGTTTGGCCTCTCTTGTGGCGAGTCAGAAGACGTTCCCGCCGAGCGTTTGGCCGTGGCGAATGGGCCGCCAAGCTCGGACGGGCCCGGCTGTTATATGATAGGCGCCTGGCGGTGTCAACCGGGCCCGGCCGCTACCACAGCAGGGACAGACACGTCAATCCGCCGTCCATCTTTCGGAACTCGCCGACGGGGACTTCGCAGACGGTTTGGCCGGTGGCGCCGAGCAGATCGAGCACGCCGGGAAAGCCGGCCGGGGCCAGCAGGCGGTCGTTTAGGAGTAGGCAGTTGGCGGCGTAGGTTTCGTCTGGGGGCGCTTGGATGACCCGGAAGTCGCCGAACGCACCTTCGTCTGCCATGGCCCCGGCGGCGATGAGCGTGCGGTCATCGACGGCCGTGATGGTCGTCTTTAGGTGCAGGACATCGCGGACGGGCACGTGGGTGACGGCGTAGCCGCCTTCGGCGGCGATGGCGGCTAGTTGGTCAGCCCCGGCCTGGTTGGTCCGGGCCGAGAGACCCACAAAGAGCTGCCGCCCGAGGCGAAGGACATCGCCGCCTTCGAGCGTGCCGGGGCGTCGAATACTCCGGATGGGCCGATGGTCGGCCAGGACGGCCTCAATCGCACGCTGTTCGCCTTGACGGCTGGGCGCGCCGGGCAGCGTGATTACGGCGCAGTGAGCCAGCACCACGGCGGCGTCCTCGACGAAACAACCGTCCGGGTAGGCCGGGTCAGCTTCGAGGACCGTGACGGCCAGGCCGGCGGCGCGCAGAGCGTCACAGTAGGCCGTGTGCTGGGCGAGCGTGGTCGCCAAATCGGGCCGGCCGAGGTCGGCTGTGGTCACGCCGTTGCAGAAGTTCTCGCCCGGGCGACGGACCAAGGCGTGTTGGAGCATGTCGGTCATAGGGGTCTTTTCATGCTGCGGGGCTGAAACAGGCCGGTACTATCCCCGGCCTGCGACCCACATACAAGCCCCATTGGGCGGGCGTGTTGACTTGCCTAGGTCAGCACCTACAATGCACCACACCTTTGCACCGGTGACTGAATGACCGAACCCGTTCGCATACATGAACTTGATAACGGCCTGGCGGTCTTGGGCCAGCGGATGGAGCACGTGGAGTCGGCGTCGATGACGCTTCGTGTGCCCGTGGGGCCGATCTACGACCCCGTTGGCATGGAGGGCGCCGCCGCGGTGGGTGTGGAATGGTGGCTGCGGGGCGCCGGTGACCGCGACACCCGCCAGCTCAACGACGCGCTCGATTCGCTCGGCTGTCGCCACAGCGAAGCCGCCGCCGCTTACTTCATTACCTTCGCAGCCGCTCAGGTCCATCAGCGGCTGCCGGAGGTGCTGGAGCTTTACCGGGACATCATGCTGGCCCCGCGATTGGCCGATGACGGCTTTGAGCCCAGCCGCGACCTGGTCGCCAACGACCTGCTGAGCCTGGACGATCACCCCGCCCAAAAGGCCAACGTGCTGATCCGCGAGCGGTTCTTCCCGGCTCCATTGGGGTGTTACCATCTGGGTCGCCCCGAAGCGCTCGCTTCGATGACGGCGGAATCGGTTCGGGACCACGTGCTGGGCAACTTGGCGCCGGCCGGGTCGATCCTGGCCGTGGCGGGCAAGATCCACTGGGATGAACTGCGTGACCTCGCCGAGAAGCACTTTGCCGATTGGCCAGGCCGCCCGGCCCCCGCGGCGCAAACGACCCCCGCAACCGGCGGATTCGAGCACATCGAAAAGGATACCGCCCAAACGCACATCGCGTTGGCGCAGCCGTCGGTCACGCTGGAAAGTAAGCACTATTACCCATCGCGCGTGGCGGTGTGCGTGTTGTCGGGCGGCATGAGCGGGCGGCTGATGACCGAGGTCCGCGAGAAGCGCGGGTTGGTCTATCGCGTGGGCACAAGCTATCGCAGCCTTAAGAGCCACGCCGGCTGGTTCACCTACGCCGGCACGGTGCCCGAGAAGGCCCAGGAAACGCTCGACGTGACGGTGGGCGAGCTGCGGCGACTCAGTGAAGGGATCAGCGAGGCCGAGCTGGCCCGGGCCAAGACGCAGCTCAAGAGCGACACCATTATGGGGTTGGATCTGTCCGGGACGCGGTCGGCGTGGATGGACAGCGACTGGCACCATCTTGGCCGCGTGCGGACGATTGACGAGATTACCCAAGCCATCGACGCCGTCACGACCGACGACGTGATGGCGTACTTGAACGCATTCCCCGCGAAGGATTTCGTGGGCGTGGTGATCGGCCCCGAGCCGATCGACACCGGCGTTCTTGAGGCATAGCAGCGATCATGGAGTTTCGAGAACACAAGCTCGAGAACGGCCTGACGGTTCTGGCGGAAATGAACCCCGCGGCGGCGTCGGCGGCGCAAGGCTTCTTCATCCGTACCGGTAGCCGCGACGAGACGCCTGAGGTCTGGGGCGTCAGCCATTTCCTCGAGCACATGATGTTCAAGGGCAACGAGCAGCGGACGGCCCACGATTTCAACCTGGCCTTCGATGGCCTCGGCGCCCAATACAACGCGGCGACCAGCCAGGAAAAGACCGTCTACTACGGAGCGGTGCTGGCTGAGCATCAGCACGAGTTCCTGACGCTGCTGTGCGATCTGCTTCGCCCGTCGCTACGGCAGGATGATTTCGACGTCGAGAAGCAGGTCATCCTCGACGAGATCGCCCTGTACGAGGATCAGCCTACCTGGCGGGTCTACCGGGAGCTAATGGCCGCCTATTTCGACGGCCACCCGCTTGGACACGACGTGCTGGGCACGATCCCGTCGGTGACCGATATGACGCGGGACGGCATGTTGCGTTATTTTCAGCGCCGGTACGTTTCGGGCAGCATGATTCTGGTGGGCGCCGGCAACGTGAACTTCGATGCCATGGTCGCTCAGGCCGAGGGGGTAGCCGAGACCTGGCCGACCGCCCTGGCGCCGCGCCAGCATCCGCCGGCGCCCGACCACCGAGACCAGCGCGTGCTGACCGACGCCGACCTGCAGCGGCAGCACATTGGCATTATGTCGCCGGCGCCGTCGGAGCAGGACGAGCAACGCTACGCGGCGGAACTGGCGTGCTCGATTCTGGGCGACGTCACCAACAGCCGCCTGTTCTACCGCCTGATCGAGCCGGCCATCGCCGAAGACGCCCAAGTGATCTACGAAGGGCTCGACGGTGTGGGGGCGGCCTTCACCTATGTTTCCTGCGACCCCGCCAAGGCGAGTGAGGCGTTGGGCCTGGTCCGCCAGGAACTCAAGACCTTCCAGGACGGTGGGCCTACCGACGCCGAGCTGGCCGCCGCCAAGAACAAGCTGGCCTCGGGGGCGACACTCGCCTCGGAGAGTCCTATGCGGCGGTTGATGGGCGTAGGCAACGACTGGTGCTACCGCCACAGTTACACGCCGTTGGAAGAGAGCATCCAGGAACTCATGGTCGTGACGCGGCAGGACGTCCAGGACGTGACACGGCAGTGGGACCTGTCGGCCGTCAGTTTGGTTACGCTGGGGCCGTTGGAGTCGCTATGAGCGGCGGGCGTCAATCGCCGGAATCGCTTCAAGGCCGGCGGGTGACCGTGGTCGGGCTGGGGCGGTTTGGCGGCGGCGTGGGGGTGACGCGATGGTTGGTTGGGCAGGGGGCGAGAGTGACCGTTTCCGATCAGGCCGACCAAGCGTCTCTGGCCGATTCGATCCGCCAACTCGACGGCTGCGAGGTGGCGTTCCATCTGGGCGGACACGTCGAAGCCGACTTTCTTGAGGCTGACTTGCTGGTGGTCAACCCGGCCGTGCCAAAACATGCGCCGCTGATCCAGGCGGCGGGGTCCGCCGGCGTGACACGAACGTCCGAGATTAACCTGTTCCTCCAGCGTTGCCCTGCTCCGGTGGTGGGCATTACTGGCAGCGTGGGCAAGTCCACCACCACGGCCATGACGGGGGAGATTCTCGCCAGGAGGTTCACCACGCACGTGGGCGGCAATATCGGCGGGAGTCTGCTGGATGAGCTCGACGCCATTGAGGCTGATCATGTTGTTGTGGTGGAACTGTCGAGCTTTCAGTTGGAGGATCTGCCGTTGGTGGGCATCAGCCCCCACGTGGCTGTCGTGACCAACCTTCAGCCCAACCACCTCGACCGCCACGGTACGATGGACGCCTACGCCCAGGCCAAGAAGAACATCTTCGCCTTCCAAGGCGCCGGGGACGTGTTGGTGCTGAACCGTTTCGATGAAGCGGTTGCGGCCTGGGCCGACGAAGCCCCGGGCGAGGTCGCCTGGTTCGATGCGGCCGACGAGCCGTTCGAGCTGATGGTGCCGGGCGCGCACAACCAGGCCAACGCCCAGGCCGCGTGGGAGGCCGTTCGACCGTTCGGTGTGGGTCGGGCCGTTGCGGCTGAGGCGTTGAAAGCCTTCGGCGGATTGGCTCATCGGTTGCAGGTGGTGGCTGACCGTGACGGCGTTCGATATATCAACGATTCCAAGTGCACCACTCCGGGCGGAGCAATTGTGGCGCTCGATGCGTTCGATCCCCGGCGATGCATCATCATCGTGGGCGGCTACGACAAAGGCGTGTCGTTGGAGGAGTTGGGCCACGCGTTGGCCGATCGGGCCAAGGCGGTGGTGGCCACCGGGGCGACGGGCCCGGCCATCGCGGCGGTCGCGACGGAATGCGGCGCCTCGGGGGTTGAGCAAGTTCCGGATATGGCCGCGGCGGTCGAAGCGGCACAACGGTTGGCGGCCCCCGGCGACGTGGTCCTGCTGTCTCCGGCCTGCGCCAGCTACGACCATTTCGACAACTACGAACAGCGCGGCGACGCGTTCGTTCGTCTCGTTACGGGGTGAGGACGACTTCTGACTAGACGCGTAGCTCGCTATCAGCGCCGAGGGTGTCGGCGTAGCGTTTGCGGACGGGTTCCACGTGGTCTTTCAGGAAGGCGTCCACCTGTTGGGGTGCGAGGCCAATGAAGGCGCCCGGGTCGAGCAGCGCGTCGATATCGAGATTGGCGAAGGCCTCATCGGCCTTGATGCGGTCGAGCAGATCGTTGGGTTGGCCGGACTTGATCTCTTCGGCCGCGGCGATGCTGTGCTGGCGGACCAATTCGTGCAGTTCCTGGCGATCGCCGCCAGCGGTGACGCCCGCCATGATGATATTCTCCGTGGCCATGAAGGGCAGCTCTGCGGCGATATTCGCGTCGATGACGGGCGGGTGAACGACCAACCCCCGCGCGACGTTCAGGACGATGCGGAGAATGGCGTCGGCGGTCAGGAACGCCTCGGGGATCGCCAGCCGCTTGTTGGCCGAATCGTCGAGGGTGCGCTCAAACCATTGTTCAGCCGCGGTATGCAGGGGGCTGGCGGCGATGTCGATTAGCCATCGGGCCAGGGCCGTCGCCCGTTCGCACCGCATGGGGTTGCGCTTGTAGGCCATCGCGCTGGAGCCGATCTGCGTGGCCTCGAAGGGCTCTTCCATCTCGCGGCGGTGGGCCAGCAGGCGGATATCGTTGCAGAACTTGTGGACCGACACGCCGACGCCGGCCAGCGTGGCGGCGATCCCCGCATCGATCTTGCGGCTGTAGGTCTGGCCCGTGACGCTGCAGGTGGTCTCAAAGCCCATCTTCTCGGCGACCAGCTTGTCGAGCTTGTCGACCTTGCCGGCGTCGCCGTCGAACAGCGCCAGGAAACTGGCTTGCGTGCCGGTGGTGCCCTTGACCCCGCGGAATGGGAGGCCGTGGAGGCGGAACTCCAGCTCCTGCAGATCCAGGAGGAAATCGTTGCACCACAGGGCGGCGCGCTTGCCGACGGTGGTCAACTGGGCGGGCTGAAAGTGGGTGAAGGCCAGGCACGGTAGGTCACGGTGCTGACGAGCAAAGGCCGCCAACGCGTCGACCACGTCGGCCAGCAGGGAGGCTAGCATGGTCAGGCCTTCGCGCATCAGAATCAGGTCGGTGTTATCGCCCACGAACTGGCTGGTGGCGCCCAGGTGGATGATGGGCTTGGCCGCGGGGGCGGCTTCGGCAAAGGTGTGCACGTGAGCCATCACGTCGTGGCGGAAGGTCTTCTCGAACTCGGCGGCCTTGTCGAAGTCGATGTCGTCCAGATGGGCCGTCATCTCGTCGAGTTGGGCCTGGCTGATGTCGAGGCCAAGCTTCTTCTCGCTCTCGGCCAGGGCCAGCCAGAGGCGCCGCCAGGTGGAGAACTTCCGCTGATCGCTGAACAGCTCGCGCATGGCTTGAGAGGCGTAGCGGGTCGTGAGGGGGTTCCGATAGGTCAGGTGTGGGTTGCTCATGGGGCTGATTTTATCAGTTGGCCCGGCGGCTGTCACGCCTGACGGACACGGCCGGCGGCGGGTACAATGCTCGCATGGCCGACGAGTTCGTCATTCTCCGTCACTGCGATTACGGTCCGGTGCATTACGACCTGATGCTGCAGGCGGGCGATGCGCTGGCGACCTGGCAGGTGGCGGTCAATCCGGCTGAGTTGACCATCGGCGAGGCCGCCGAGGCAAAGGCCTTGCCCGACCACCGGCTGGCGTATCTATCGTACGAAGGCCCGGTCAGCCAAGACCGGGGCCGCGTCGAGCGCATCGAGCAGGGCCGCTACACCACGCAGACGGACGAGCCGACGCGGCGCGTGGTCGAGCTAGCGGGGCAGGCCCTGGCGGGGTCGTTCGAACTCGTTGAAGAGGCGGATGGGCCGGGGAGGTGGCGGCTGACGCGAATCGCTTAGGCTAGCTTTCGTTCGGCCAATCGGGGCCGACGATTTCGTCCGGGGCCGGAACAATGCGGATCAGCAGTCGGCCAGGCTCGATGAGAATATCATCCACGCTGATATAGCGGTCGTCACCGATCTCGATCCGGTCGACGGGCAGGGGTTCTTCGTCGATGGCCGCGATGAGGTACGCCAGCAGTTCTTCGATCGACGGCAACCCGATTCCGATCACCTTGTCGCCGCGAGCTCCCTCGGCCTGGTCTTGGGCGATTCGCTGTATCCGCTCCTTGAGTTCGTCCTTGAACTCCTCCAGGCGCGGGCGGATGAGCATCCGTGGGATAGGCATGACGCCGACCCGCGAGCCTTCCAGGCGAATCTGAATGTCGCCATCGTCGGTCATGTCCAGCGAAATGTCGGCCGAGACCACCTTCCCGTGCGCGTGGGATCGCAGCATGATCGTCATCGTGCCCTTGCTGAGGGTGATCATGGGCTCGGACAGTCCGGCCGTATCCAGCACCTTCTTGACCTCCCCGGGCTTGTGGCCGGGGCGGAAGGAAACAATGTCATCCAGGCTGGCCAGGTAGTAGTTGAGGCGATCCTCCTGAATGGGCCATTCATAGGGCTCGTTATACTGGGCCGCGTTGGAAAAGGCGGTCATCTCGCCAATGAACTCCTTGGCCAGCAGGTATCGCTGCTCTTGAGGCAGCCGTGGCGGGCGATAGCTCGGGGGAGTCCAGCTGATCAGCAGATAGAAGGCCGCGCAAAGCACCACCAGCACCAGTCCAGTCCACCGGGCGACGATGAGTGTCCGAAGAATGATCTTGTCTTTGGGCATATCGAGGGAATCCCCCGTGGGGGTCCGACCAGTTTGCGCCATGCCCGCACCGGAAACAAGAAGCGTGTGCGCCAACAGCGGCGAGGTCCCGGCAAAGGCCGGTTGACGCCCGCCGGTGGGAGTTCCTAGAATCGTTTGCATATAGAGGAAGTCTTCGCTCTGTGTCGGGAGTCGTGAGCGGCCTGGCAGCGATGCCGCTCGCCGTGATGGGATCAGTTCCATGGACAGTAACGACATTCGTGTCGCCATCGTCGGCGTGGGTAATTGTGCGTCCTCGCTGGTGCAGGGCATCGGGTACTACGGCCAACAGATGGCCGACGGCGCCGACGACCTTGGGCTCGGCCTGATGCATCCGGTCCTTGGGGGATTCACGCCCGCCGACGTCAAGGTTGTCGCGGCGTTCGACATCGACGCCCGCAAAGTGGGTCGACCACTGCACGAAGCCATTCTCGCTCCCCCCAATAACACCCAGGTGTTCTTTCCGGACCTTCGTTGCGACGACGTGATCGTCCAGATGGGCAATCAGTTGGACGGTGTGGCCGACCACATGGCCGACCATCCGGAAGACAAGCGATTTGTGGTAGCCGACCGCCCCGATGCCACGCAAGCTCAAGTGGTCCGGGCGCTGTGGGCCGCGGGCGTGGAGGTCCTGCTGAATTACGTGCCCGTGGGCTCGCAACAGGCCACCGAGTTCTACGCCGAGTGCTGCCTGGCTGCGGGGGTCAGCCTGATCAACTGCATTCCTGTGTTTATCGTCTCGGACACGACCTGGGGCGGGCGGTTCCGCGAGGCCGGTATCCCCTGCATCGGTGACGACGTCAAAGCCCAGGTCGGCGCCACCATCGTTCACCGCGTGCTGGCCCGGCTAATGCACGAGCGCGGCGTAAACATCGACGCGACCTACCAGCTCAACACCGGCGGCAATACCGACTTCCTGAACATGCTCAATCGCTCTCGGCTGGAGTCCAAGCGTGAGAGCAAGACCGAGGCTGTCCAGTCGCAGCTGGACGTGCCCTTGCCGGACGATCAGATCCACATCGGTCCCAGCGACTACGTGCCCTGGCAGAAGGACAACAAGATCTGCTTCTGCCGGCTGGAAGGGAGGGGCTTTGGCGGCGTGCCGATGAATCTGGAGTTGCGGCTGAGCGTGGAAGACTCCCCCAACAGCGGCGGCGTGGTGATCGACGCGATCCGCTGCTGCCGGCTCGCCCGGGAGGCAGGCCTGGCCGGGCCCATCGATTCGGTCAGCGCCTACACCATGAAGCATCCGCCCCTGCAATTCACCGACGCCGTGGCCCGCCAGATGGTGGAGGAGTTCATCGCCGCCAACACCAAGCCCGGCCGACTGACCACCAATGTCTGCGCGAACGGCCTGTACCCCCACAAGCCCAGCAGCCCGTCCAACCCGTAAGGCCACCCACCCATGATCGGTCGAGGCATCGGCGCCGGGTTCTCCATCGCACGCGACTTCATCGCCCGCGGCCTGATCCGCCTCGGCGTGCGCCCCAACGGCATCTCCATGACGGGTATGTGCATCACCTTCGCCGCGGCGGTCTGCTATGCGCTGGGCGCCGGCGATGCGTTCGCCTGGAGTTGGCGCGTGGGCGCCGGGGCCAGCGCTTGGCCCTTGACGGCTGCGGGAATGCTGATCCTGGCCATGGCGTGTGACATGCTCGACGGCGCGGTGGCGCGGCTGGGCGACCTCAAGACCACCTTCGGGGCGTTCCTGGATAGCACGCTCGACCGCTACGGCGACTTTGTGATCTACCTGGGTATCAGCGTGTTCTACGTGCTGCAGTCGCCGGCCAACGTGACCTTCATGGTGCTGTGCTGGTTGGCGATGTTCAGTGCGATCATGATTTCCTACACCCGGGCCCGGGCCGAAGACCTGATCAACGCGTGTCAGGTAGGCTTCTGGCAGCGGGGGGAGCGGGCGGCGGCCATTCTGATCGCCACCTTCGCCCACAACATGCCGGCCTTGCTGACCCAGCAGGCCTTCTCGCCGATGTTCACCGCCTTGCGGCGGATCGACTACACCCGGCGAAAGCTGGGGGGCAAGGCCACCGTCGACGATCCGCGCCAAGGGCCTTGGTGGATGTGGATTCGCTTGTGGCGATGGCCTCGCATGAGTTGGGGATACGATCTGGTGGTGGGCGTCAACATCGCGTGGTTGATCTTCGCGCCGGTCCCGACGGCGGACCCGCTGCGAGAGCTGATCGAAAGACTGAGTTAGACCTTCGCCCGTTGGCCGAGAAGGACCAGATGCGTCGCGTCGTGGACATCGACGCGGACGTATTGCCCGGCTAGGCTTTCGGCCCCATCGAAGACCACAATGTGATCGCCGCGCGTTCGGCCGAGCATTTGGGTCTGGCCGGCCGGGGCGGGCGTCGGCTGCTTGGCGGCGCGGGGGCTGGGGCCTTCGATCAATGCTTCCACCTGTCGGCCAATGTAAGCGCGGTGGTGCGTGAGGCCCACGGCGTCCTGGGCGGCCAGCAATTCGCTGTGGCGGCGCTTCTTGACATCCTCGGCAACGTCATCGGCCAATCGCTTGGCCGCCGGCGTGCCCGGCCGCGGCGAATACTTGAAGATGAAGGAGTTCTTGTAGGCGCTTCGGTGAATCAGATCGACGGATTGAAGGTGATCGGCCTCGGTCTCGCCGGGGAAGCCCGCGATAAAATCGCCCGCGACCACGATGCCCGGCACGATGGTCCGGGCGCGGTCGATCAGGTCGTCGTATTCGGCCCGGGTATAGCCGCGGTTCATGCTCTTGAGCACGGCGTCCGATCCGGACTGGGCGGGCACGTGCAGGTACTCGCAGACATTGGGCAACTCAGCCATCGCTTGCAGGACGTCGTCGGTGAAGTCCACCGGATGGCTGGTGACGAATCGCAACCGCCGCAGGCCGGGCGTGTCGGCTAGGATGTGCAGCAGATCGCTGAAGCGCGTGGTCGAGCCGTCGGATTCGTGGCGGTATTGGTTGACGGTTTGCCCCAGCAGCGTGATTTCGGTCTTGCCCGCGTCGACCAGGCGGCGGGCCTCGTGGCTTAGGTGGTCGGGCGGGCGCGAGATTTCCGGCCCGCGAACGAACGGCACGATGCAGTAGGTGCAGAACCGGTCGCACCCACGCGCGACGCGGATGAAAGCCTGCGAGGCTGTCGGCGTATCTTCAGCGTCGCGGACCATGTCGATCCAGTCATTCTCGTCGTCGGAGGGGGTGGCCTTGGGGTGGTCGCGACGGTCCGGGTCGAGCGCGACGGCCACTTCCCCGTCAGCGGCGACTTCCAACATCTGCGGCAGCCGCGCCAATTGACCGGGCCCGCAGATGATGTCCACGCACGGGGCGGCTTGGCGGAGCTGTGTGCCCATCCGCTGGGCCATACACCCCAGCACGCCCACGATCAGCCGCTTGCCGGCCGCCTTGCGCTGGCCGTCCGCCCCGAGGCGACTGAGCACCTTCTGCTCGGCATGGTCGCGGACGCTGCAGGTGTTGTAGAGCACCACGTCGGCCTCAGACGCCTCGGCCACCATCTCATGGCCGCTGGCGCGCAGCCGCGACCGGACCAACTCACTATCGAGCCGGTTCATCTGACAGCCCAGTGTCTCTAGGTAGACCTTCATGGATCGTTCCGCAGGCCCCAAGCTTCCATCATACCAACTCGCCGGCCGGTTCCGATGGCGACTTGCGGACAACAAAAAACCCCCGCCAAGCAGGGGCTTTTGTCGTACGGGTGGCTGAGGGGATTCGAACCCCCGACCCCCTGGACCACAACCAGGTGCTCTAACCAACTGAGCTACAGCCACCATGTCACGCCGGGGGTCGACGCGAAGACGAGTATCATATCCAAGTTGGGCCGGGCGGTCAATCCGGTTGGCGGGGGCCGCCTAGATGTCGAGATTCTTGACCTCCAGGGCGTGGTCTTCGATGAAGTTTCGCCGGCGGGTGACGTCCTCGCCCATCAGTAGCGTGAAGATACGTTCGGTCTCCTCGGCCTCTTCGATGCCCACCTTCAGCAGCGTGCGCTTCTCGGGGTCCATGGTGGTTTCCCACAGTTGGTCGGCGTTCATTTCGCCGAGGCCCTTGAAACGCTTGATCTCTGTTATGCCCTTTCGACCGACTTCCTGGATGCCGGGGAAGATGTCCGCCACGTTGGCCAGGGGCATCTCCTCATCGTCACTGACCAGCACGTACTTGGCCGGGGGCATCTCGCCGGTGACGAGTTCTTCGCGGATTAGGAAGTAGTCGTCCACGGTTACGCCGCGCTGGTCGAGCTCGGCGATGAGCTTCTCGATGTCGCGGACCTCGTGCAGCTCGGCCCGTTTCTGGATTCGCGTAACGGCATGGCCGTTACCATTGCCATTGCCGTTTCCGTTGCCGGTATCTTCCTCGCCGTCGACCACGGCATCGGTGTGTTCGGCCAGGAGAGCGTCGTATTCAGCCTGGCTGTAGCAGAAGTGGCTGTCACTTCCGATCATGACCCAGTGGCTAGGCAGCTTGCCGTCTCTTCTGCGACCCATGAACCGTTCGAACGGCAGGCCGCGCCGCTCGAGGATGTGGACTTTCTCGCCCAGTTGGCTGAGCAGGTCGACCAGCTCGGCCAGGTCGGTTCCGTCGAAGCTTTGGATAACCTTGGGCTTCTTGGTCTTCAGGTCGCGGATTTCCAGTCGCGTGTCCTTGAGGCCCAGGCTGATCAGCGTTTCCCGGAGCTTGGCTTCATTGAGGACGTATTCCTTGTCTCGCTTGCGGGTCACCAGGAACAGCGGCGGCTGCGCGATGTAGATCCGCTCCTGCAGGATCAGGTCCTTCATGTACCGATAGAAGAACGTTAGCAGCAGTGTGCGAATGTGACTGCCATCGACGTCGGCGTCGGTCATAATGATGATCTTGCCGTAGCGGATCTTGGCGGCGTCGAACTCGTCAGTTCCGATGCCGCACCCCAGCGCTGAGATGATGATCTGGATCTGCTCGAAGTTGAGGATTCGGTCCAGCCGGGCCTTTTCGACGTTGAGGATCTTTCCCTTCAGCGGCAGGATGGCCTGATTGGCCGAGTTCCGCCCTTGCTTGGCGGGCCCGCCGGCCGAGTCCCCTTCGACCAGGAACAACTCGGTGGTCTCCATGTCCTTGCTGCGACAATCCGCCAGTTTGCCCGGCAAGGACCCGCCAGACAGGGCGCCCTTGCGGCGGGTCAGGTCGCGGGCCTTGCGGGCGGCCTCGCGGGCCTGCATGGCCTGGATGCTCTTGTTGATGACACGCTTGGCCTCGGTGGGGTGCTCTTCCAGCCAGGCGGCTAGTTGCTCGTTGACCACTTGCGTCACGAAGCTTTCAACCTCGCTATTGCCCAGCTTGGTCTTGGTCTGCCCCTCGAACTGCGGTTCGGGCACCAGCACTGTAACGATGGCCGACAGCCCCTCGCGCAGATCGTCGCCGGAGGGAACGGACTTGTTCTTTAGCAGGTCGGACTTGCGGGCATGGAAGTTGATGGTCCGCGTCAGGGCGCTCTTGAAGCCCGACAGGTGCGTGCCGCCCTCGAGCGTGTTGATGTTGTT
>CAYRZU010000060.1:0-21383 GCA_964428895.1 uncultured Planctomycetaceae bacterium | reverse complement strand
ACAGCGGCGCGTCCGCGGCCGACTTTCACGGCCTTCCCTTTTGGTTCCAATCAAGGAACGCACCTACGACGTGGGTACTTTACGAAAGGCCCCGCCCCCAAGTCAAGGTGATGTCGAAAACAAAATGCGCCGGCCCGTTGGCGGCCCTACCGCGCGGGCCGGTCGGTGTCCGCCAAAGCCTGACAGCAGGCCCGGATGATGCGGTCCTTGGCCGCATCGACGCCTTCGTCCAGGCGGAGTCCCGCCGCCCGTGGGTGTCCCCCACCGCCGAAGCCCTCAGCCACATTCGCCACGTCCACCACCTGGCGAGAGCGCAACGAAACGCGTGTGCCTTCGGCGTTCTGGGTGAACAGCAGCGCCACTTCGACCGTGGCGATGCGAAGGGCCTCGTTGATCAGGTTCTCGGTTTCCTCGCCGCGAGCGCCAGTGGCGGCGAAGTCCTCCAAGCGAACGGCCATCGCGGCCACGCGGCCTTCGGCGTGGAGTTCCAGACTGCCCAACACGCGAGCCTGCAGCGCCAGGCGTTCCGGCCGGTCGTTCTGATAGATCCGCTGGTACAGCACGGCCGGCCGAACACCTTTGGCGACGAGATCGGCCATCGCCCGCAGGCAACGCGAGTCGGTGTTCGAAAACCTCAGCCATCCGGTGTCGGTCAGCACCGCCACCGCCAGCGCATCGGCGGTCGGGCGGTCTACAGCCCAGCCGAGCTCGGCCAGTAGCTCGCCAACCAAAATGGCCGTCGCCGCGGCGGTGGTGTCCACCCATTGAGTTGCCGCGATATCTTCGCTGGTGGCATGGTGGTCGATCACGACGACGTCGTCCCTGCGGGCGGCGAGCTTCTCCCCGAGCCCGTCGAGTTGGGCGGCGGCGGACGTATCGAGAATGACCATGGTGTCGGCCTTGGCGGCCAGCGTGTCGAACCGCGACAGGCTTGCCGGCCGATCCATCGGGAACAGGTAGGCGTACGATGCGGGCAACTCATCCGGGATGAGCATGAACACACTCTTGCCCGCCGCCTGGGCCGCCCGACACAGCGCCGCCATGGAGCCCAGCCCGTCGCCGTCCGGCCGCGCGTGGGTGATCAGCAGGAGCGATTGGGCCTTTGCAAGTCGGCCGCAAACCGCGTCAAGCGCCGGGTTGTTCGATGAGTTCTCGGACACGTTGCACGTCCTTGGCGATTTGGTCTTTGAGCGAATCGGCGCCGTCGAAACGTTCTTGCCGGCGGAGCCGGTGGACCAGTTCCAGCGACATCGGCAAGTTGTAGAAATCTCGGTCGTGGGCATCGAGAACGAACGCCTCGATGTGAACATCGTCGGCGTGGTGGAAGGTCGGCTTGGTGCCGATGCTGATGGCGCAGGCAAAGCGTTCGCCGTTGATATCGGCCCGGCCGGCGTAGATGCCGTTGGCGGGCGTGACCTGCTCACCAACGGGAATGTTGGCGGTGGGAAAATCCAGAATGCGGCCGCGCCCCTCCCCCGGGATCACCGTGCCGAAGAGTGTGTAGGGCCGACCCAGGCAGCGTGCGGCCCCTTGGACGTTGCCCTCGGCCACCAGGGCCCGAATCAGCGTGCTGCAGACGCGCTGGTGGTCGCCGGCGACGGCCATCTCCAGCGGTTCGATCTGGCGGACCTGAAAGCAGTTGTCCAGGCCGAACTGTTCGAGCGTTTCGATGGTCCCGGCGCGTTTTCGGCCGAAGAAGAAGTTCGGCCCTTCCACCACGTGCCACGGTGCGAAGCGCTTGAGGATGATCTCCCGCAGGAAATCGTCCGGCTCGAGGCCGAGCAGGTCCTTGGTCGACGGCGCGACCACCACGAAGTCGGCCCCGGCCTCGCAGAGCAGGCGGGCCTTGGCGTCGATGGGGGTCAGCCGTTTCGGCGGATCGTGCGGACGCAGGACCAGGTCCGGTGGCGGTTCGAACGTCAGCGCCACCAACGCGACGTGATCGGCCCGGGCCAGATCTTGGCCGATGCCCACGATCTTCTGGTGCCCCAAGTGCACGCCATCGAAGTTGCCGATGGTCAGCACACACCCCGTCACGCGGGACGGGACATCGTCGAGGCCGTATATAACGTTGACGCTCATGGTTCGGATCTACGGGTCACTCAGCGGGCCCGGACGATCGGGCCGTCGGCGGAATCAATCAGTTCGATATCGACATCATAGGCCTGCGAGAGGATCTCCGGGCGAACGACCTCCGCGGGCGTGCCGGCGGCGTGCACGGCGCCGTCTTTGACCAGCAGCAACTGATCGGCAAAGCGAGCGGCGAGGTTCACATCGTGACTGACGCACACGACCGCCATGCCCCAATCGTGGGCCAGGCGGCTCATCATGCGATAGATCGTCATCTGGTGTCGCACGTCCAGGTGGCTGGTCGGTTCGTCCAGGAGCATGGCGGCCGGCTGTTGGGCCAGGGCCCGGGCGATCATCACGCGCTGGGCCTCGCCGCCGGATAGCTCATCCAACGTTCGCTCAGCCAGGCCGGAGGTATCGGTCATCTCCATGGCCAGGCGGACGACCTGGCGGTCATTATCCCCGGCCAGGCCCAATGGGCCGGTGTGGGCCAGCCGACCCATCAGCACGATCTGCTTGGCCGTGAAGCCAAAGGCCGACTTGGGAAACTGGGGCACGTAGCCCAGGGAGCGGGCCAAATCGCGCGGGCGGTAGGCGCTCACCGGCACGTCGTTCAGCAGGACCTCGCCGGCCGACGGCGCCAGCTGCCCTAACAAACAGCGCAGCAGTGTGGTCTTGCCCGAACCGTTGGGGCCGAGCACGCACAGCAGTTGCTTTTCCCGGGCGGTCAAGTTGACGGCCCGTAGGACCGGCTCATCGCGACGATAGCCGAACTCCACGCCGTCGGCAGTCAAGACAGCTTTGGGCGTCCGGGCATCGCTCATACGATTGCCCTCCCGCGTTGCCGGCGCAACAGCATCACGAAGAACGGGCCGCCGATCAGGGCCGTCAGAATGCCGACCGGCACGAGGCTAACGTGGATCAACGACCCGATGGACCGGCACAGCCACTCGGCCAGCACCAGCAGCACCGCCCCGGCCACGGCCGAGACGATCAGGCCGATCCGTTGGTCCGGCCCGACGATCATGCGAACGATGTGTGGCACGATTAGGCCCAGGAAGCCAATGGGCCCAGCCAACGAGACCGCCGCAGCCGTCATCAGCGCGACCACGCCGAACGTCACCAGCCGAAGCCACTGCACCGAAACGCCGGACGTGGCGGCCACGCTGTCGCCCAGCGTCAGCACGTTGGCCGACGCGGCATGAAGAAACAACACCACCCAGCCGATCGCCACCAACACCGCGCTGACGATCAACAGATCGACGTCGATCGCGTCGGGCAGACGGCCCATGGCCCAGTGGGTGAACTCCGAGATGCGGTAGACGTCCACGTACAGGAAGATCGCCAGCATCACCGCCCCGTTGAAGGTGTTGACGATCACGCCGGATAAGATCAGCGAATACGGTTCGAGTCTGCCGCGACGCTGGGCCAGCGCATAGACCACCATCGCCGTTGCCCCCGCCCCGGCGAACGCCAGCAGCGGCGTCGACAACCACGCCGGCATAGCCAACCACGCCGATATCGCCATCCCCAGCAGAACGCCCACGCCGGCGCCGCTGGAGATGCCCAGGATGTACGGCTCGGCCAACGGGTTCCGCAGCAGCCCCTGCAGCGCCATGCCCCCCGAGGCCAGGGCCGCCCCCACCACCGCCGCCGCCAGCCAGCGTAGCACCCGGGCCCGCCACAACGCCCAGCCGAGGTCGACTTCCTCGACCTCGATGGTATGGGTCATCTCAGCGATCAGCCCGGCGAATTGGGGCAATCTCAGTGAAGGGATCGTCCAATCCGAATCGGTCACCACGTATACGTTGCCGGCGCGGGTGGCCGGCAGGTCTTCCCATTGTCGCCAATACTCGTCGGCCTCGTCGGCCTCGCTCTCGCGGACCTGGCAGATCAGCACGTCCGGTTGCGTGGCCACAATGTGGTCGATGTGGGTCCGCTGCCACGCGTTAGCGCCGGGGATGTCGAGCCCGGCGTTGATGCCGCCGCCGACTTCGATCAGGTCGTGAACGAACGTGCCCCCACGCGAGACCGACGGCGCCGTGGTGCCCATCACGAACAGCACCCGCCTCCGCTTTCGGCCGGCCACGCGCTGGCGAACGGCGTCCAGGCGGGCCTCGTAGTACGCCCGCGTCGCCCGGGCCAGTTCGGTTTGATCCGCAAGTTCCCCGATCTCATCGATGGCGGCCGCGACGTCCGGGAGTTCCTCGATGATGATCGGCACGACCTGCACCGCGGGGTCCACGTCGGTAACACCCTTGAAGCGGGCGGTGTCGGACTGGGTGATGATGATGTCGGGCCGCGTCGAAAGGATCAGCTCGGCGTTGATGCTTTGGGCGTCGCCGATGCGGGGGCGCTCAATGCCTTCCGGCAAGGTGCACCACCGCGTCACGCCGACAACGTGGTGGCCGAGGTTCATATCGAACAGGATCTTGGTCAGCGCCGGCGAGAAGCTGACAATACGCGGATGCACCTCGGCGGGCGCCTCCTGCGCCGCCGCGGGCGAGGCCACCAGGATGCAGATGCCGATCAGAATGAGTAGACACGAACGCATAGAGGGAACCCAAGTCGAGCGATGGTAGAGGTCGCCGCGGCAGCCTGTCAAGCAGACACGCAGAGCTAACCGGCCCGTTCGGCCAAGGCGGCCGGCAGATCGTCCAGCAAATCGGTGGCGATCAGCGAAGTCTGGCCCATTCGCGCTGCGGCCAGATCGCCCGCGCGGCCGTGCGCCCACACGCCCAGACAGGCCGCATCGAACGGCGCCAGGCCTTGTCCGATCAGCGCCGCGATCAGTCCGGTCAGCACATCCCCGCTGCCTCCGGTGGCCATGCCGGGGTTGCCGGTGTCGTTGACGTAGACGCGCCGGCCGTCGGTGACGACCGTGCCGGCGCCTTTGAGCACGCAGACCAGTTCGCCGGCCTGTTCGGCTCCGGCTTGCCATTCCAGGACGGCCGAAACGGCTGCGCCTTGCCGGTCGGCTTGGATGTCGACGGTGGACAGGTCGGTCAGGCGAGCGAACTCGCCCGGGTGCGGGGTCAGCACCAGCGGGCACGCCCGATGCAGGGGCCATTCGGGCCAGTCGCCGAGGTTATTGAGGCCGTCGGCGTCGAGGACGACCGGCTTGGCCTGCCCCAACGCCGCGCCGACGATGTCGGCCTGTAACTCACCAACGGCCATGCCAGGGCCCATCGCGATCACGTCCTGTTTCGCGGCGATCCGGCTGAATAGCTCGACCGCATCCGGCGACAGTTCACCGGTAGAATGACACGGCAAGGGGGTCGACATCGCGCACGGACACAGCGGCGCGATGGCTAGCTGGACTGTTTCGGGCGCCGCGAAGGTCACCAGCCCTGCTCCGCCCCGCAAGGCCGCGTTCGTCGCAAGGGCGACCGCGCCGACCATCCCCCGCGACCCGCCAACCACCAACACGCGGCCGAAGTCGCCCTTGCGGGCGTCTGGCGGGCGGGCCGGCAGGTGCGGCGGTGCGTTGACGCGCTCGGCGGTCATCTAGGCATCCTTCGCGGCGCCGGCCTGCCGGTTGATCATCGCGGTGATATACCCGCCGGCGAAACCGTTATCGATATTGACCACGCTGACGTTGGAGGAGCAACTATTGAGCATCGCCAGCAGCGCCGCCAAGCCGTTGAAGCTGGCCCCGTAGCCCACCGAGGTCGGCACGGCCAGCACCGGCACGCCCACCAATCCGCCGACCACGCTGGCCAGGGCCCCTTCCATGCCGGCGGTGACAACGATGGCGTTGGCGCTGGTCAGGTCCTCGCGACAGGCCAGCAGGCGGTGCAGGCCCGCCACCCCCACGTCGTAGTGGCAAGTGACCTTGGCGCCCATCAGTTCGGCCGTGATGCGGGCCTCCTCGGCCACGGGTAGGTCGCTCGTGCCGGCGGCAACGACAGCCACATGGCCGACCGGCTCGGCCGAATCGCCCTGCCGCAGCGTGATGGTCCGCGATAGCTCGTCGTACTCGGCGGCTGGGCAGATGGCTTGGACGGCTTGGAACTTCTCGGTGTCGGCGCGGGTGGCCAGCACGTTGTTGCCGCTTTCGGCGAGCTTTTCGAAGATCGCGGCGGTCTGGTCGGGGGTCTTGCCGGGGCAAAAGATCACCTCGGCGGCCCCACAGCGAAGCGAACGATGATGATCCACGTTGGCAAAGCCCATCGACTCGAACGGCAGGTGACGCAGACGCTCAAGGGCATCGTCGGTGGTCATCTGGCCTTGGCCGACCGCTTGCAGGAGTTCTCGGAGAGCGTTTTCGTTCATGCGTGCATTATAGCCCGTTATCGCCGAACGGTGGCGTGTGCTTCCAGGTCGAAGCCATCGGTGTGGCCTGCCTGCAGATGGTGATAGGCGAGCCCGGCGACCATGGCGGCGTTGTCGACCGTGTAGGCCATCGGCGGCAGGCGAAGCGTGCACGTGAGCTTGGAGGCCAGATCCATCGCGGCCGCCCGCAGCGCCGAATTGGCCGACACGCCGCCGCCCAGGACCAGCGTGTGGGCCTGGTATTGCTTGGCCGCCCGCTTGAGCTTGGTCATCAGCACGTCGACGACGGCGGCTTGGAACCCGGCGGCCAGGTCCGCGATCTCTTGCTCGGTGAACTGCTCGATGCCCTTGCCCGCGTAGGGCTGGCTGGCGGCGCGCTGGGCTTGGGCGCTGCGGCGGCGGCTGGGTGTGCGCCCGCCCGGCAAGCCGTTGACGTGGTAGAGCACCGCGGTCTTGAGGCCGCTGAATGAGAAGTCCAGCGATTGGCCCTTCAGCAGCGTCCGCGGCAGCTTGACCACGGCCGGATCGCCGGCCTTGGCGACCTTGTCGATAATGGGCCCGCCAGGATAGCCGAGCTCGAGGATGCTGGCGACCTTGTCGAAAGCTTCGCCGGCGGCGTCGTCGATGGTGCTGCCGAGCAGCTCCAACTGTCTGGGCGAATCGCACCGATAGAGCGCGGTGTGGCCGCCCGAACAGATCAGCGCCACCGCGGGGTAGTCGATGGGGTCGTTATCGAGTGTGGCGGCGTAGGCGTGGGCGGCCACGTGGTTCACGCCGATCAAGGGAACGCCCAGCGTCCACGCGGCGGTCTTGGCCGCCATCAGACCTACCAGCAGCGATCCGATCAGCCCCGGCTCGTGGGTAACCGCCACCGCCGAGATGTCCGCGGCCGTGACGCCCGCCTGCTCGATGGCGCGATCGATCACGTGGTTCATGGCCTCCACGTGGGCGCGGGAGGCCACTTCCGGCACAACGCCGCCGAAGCGGGCGTGCAGGTCGATTTGACTGGCCACGGCGCTGGCCCGCACGTCTCGTCCGTCGGCGACGATGGCGCAGGCGGTTTCGTCGCAACTGGTCTCGATGCCCAGAATGAGTGTGGGATTGCTCATCGGTCGGCTTCGTCCGATTGGGCCTGGCCGACCAGCGCCTCGACGGCGCCGGGAGTCTTCAGCAATGCGATGGCTTTGACAAGCTGTGAGTCCTGGGCCACGGCTTGGCGGACCGCATCGGGTACGGCCCCGGCGGGGGCTGTCGCCGGCAGCGATTCATCGGTGGTGACCCAGCAGTCCGGCCCCAACGCTCGCAGCAGCCGCTGCCGCCGCAAGTCATCGGCCTGTCGCGACGTCGCTTCGGCCAGCACGTGGGGGCGAACCGGGCCGCCGGGCGCGCGGGCCGCGCCGATGGGGTCGGGGATCTGGCCGTCGGAGGCGAATACATAGCGGGCGGTGGTCAGGTTGATCTGGCCCATGTTGTCGGGCAGGAGATGCATGCTCTGAACGGAGGTCTTTCCGCGCGTCGGTTGGCCGATCAGCACCGCCCGACGATTGGCCTTGAGGGCCCCGGCCACGATCTCGGCCGCCGAGGCCGTCCCGCCATTGACCAGCACCGCCAGGGGAATCGGGCCGTGCGTGCCTTTGTCATGTGCTACGTACGCCTTGGGCCTTTCGCGGGGGGACAGAACCGTCACGATCGGGCCGTCCGCGATCAGCAGGTCGGCCACCCCCACTGCCGCCGGCAGAATGCCGCCCGGGTTATCCCGCAAGTCCAGCACGATGGCCCGGGCCCAGGGCACCTGGCGAAGCGCCTGCTGCAGTTGACGAACGGTCTGCTCGACGAACTCCTCGACCCGGATGTAGACAATGGGCCCCTGGTCATCAATCGCATAGGACCAACACCCGTCCGCACAGCGCCAAAAGCCGTTGACCGAGGCGATCTCGAACTCCTCGCGACGCACCACCACCGGGTCAAGCGTTTCCCCGCCCCGTACAACGGTCAATCGAATGGGAGAGCGCTGGGGATCAGCCAGCAGTTGGTGGATCTGCCGGAGCCCCATGCCCGCCGTCGGGGCCTCATCGATCGTGACGATCCGGTCGCCGGGCGCCAAACCCGCCCGATGAGCGGGCGACCCGAACACTGGCGCAACCACGCTGATTTGGCCGGCGTCGTCAGCCAACTCCAGACCGTACCCGTGGACAACCCCTTCCATGTGATCGCGGAAGTCCACTACCTGCGAGGGAGGCACGTAGCTGCTCAGGCCGTCCAACGATTCCACCATACCCTCAATGGCCTGCTGCTGGAGCTCTCGGGGGTCGACGTCATCGGCGTAGCGTTCCGTGATGAGGCGATAGGCCTGACGGGGCGCGGCGAAATCGCGCGAGGGCGCCGATCCGTCCGGCCCGCCCTGCCGGTAGTTTAGCCACGTCGCAGCCACGATGATCGCGACGATAATGAGTATCCAGATGAGGTTCCGCTTGGGCATGGTCGAACCCTTCGAAGCCGAGCTGCACACGTGCATGCTATCGACGCGCCCCCCCCGACGCAACGTCAGGACCAGACCGGGCAAGGCGCATCCGCCCGGGAGCCCCCGTCCGCGCATGAAAAATGGCCAGGACTGGATTTGAACCAGCGACGCCGGCCTTTTCAGGGCCGCGCTCTACCAACTGAGCTACCTGGCCAGTTCGGTCGACCGGGGTCGACCCAATGGGACGCAACAGTCTAATCGGCCAAAAACCGATGTCAAGTGAACCTAGTTGTCTTCAGAATCCGTCTCGCCGACGACGGGCTCGAACCCGGTGCGGTCCAGGATGTTCTGCCAGCCGAACCACGCCCGCCCGGACTCAAAGGCCCGGTCTCGCAGAAGCAGTTGCAGGGAGAGGTCGCGCCCCCCGCCGCGTTGGAAGAACTCCTCCCCGGAGGCCGGGAAGTGCTCCACCAGTTCCATCACGTAAACCGCCCGATCCACAGGAGCTCGCACAACGGCCACGCGGTTGGGCAGAGACAGGCCCGGTTCGCTGGGCACGGCGTAAGTCAGCTCAAAGGCCGCCGCCATGAATCGCTTGTGGCTCGCGGTGGACGCGAACTCAACTTTCGGCACGGGCGTCGGCCGCACGCCTTGACGGTCCAGATAGACCCGCGTAATGGGGCCGGTCTCAAAGCTGGACAGCCCGGCCGACTTGGCCGCACGCTCCAAGCCCTTCTGCTTGGCGTCGGCATCAACCCGGATAGCCGTTTGGCCGGCTAGGTCCATGGCGGCGACCGTTTTGAGATCCGCGATCACCTGCTGCCGTACGTCATCGGTGGGCTCGGCGAGGGTTTCCTCCGCCCGCAGGTCGGCGATTCGCCACAACAGTTCTCCCTCCCGCTGGCCGTCTCGATTTCGGACCCACATCCGAGGCTGGTCGGCCTTGAGAGCGGCCTGGGCGCTCTCGGGCACATCGAAGTTGTCTCGCCGAAACGCCAGAGCGACCAGCGGAATCGGCCGATCACTGCGGGTGATGGCCCGTCCCAACACCTCATGCGCCAGCGCGTCGGCCAAGCCCATCAGCGGCGTTTGACCTACGCGAACGGGCAACGACCCATCCGGGCCGGCGGCGAACAGGACATCGCCCCCGCCGGTGAACGGGGCAAACCGCACCCACGTCAACGCAGACAGATCCAACTGATCGCCGATCGACGCCAGGGCCTCACCAACGGTTACGTCATCGCCGCGAAAGCTCACCACGGTGGTTTCATCCACGGCCCGTCCGTCACCAGTTCCGTGCGGAAAGGCGATCCCCGCCAGGCCGGCCGCATCGGCCAGAACGGCCATGGCCTCGACCAAGGGGAGATTGTCGATGCGGACCGACTCGATCGGGCGGGCCACTTGCTCGTCGGCCGGCAGGATCATCTCCGCCAGGACGCGCTCGTATCGTTGCGGGTCGTCGGCGCCCCCGGCTTGGGAGGCCCGGTCGGATGAGCCCCGCTCGATGGCGGTGAAGCACTGCTGCAGCTTGGCCTCGACGGCATCAGACTTCAGCTTGGCCATGATCGCGTCTCGGACCTGGGAGAACTTGACCGGCTCGGCCGCCAGCGCCTGGGGGTCGGCTTCATCGGTTTCGCTGACGTAGCCGATATCGTCCAGGAAGGTCGGATCGTCTCGATGATCCAGATAGTACTCCCGGGCCAGCCGCGGCTCGGCCTCGGTCACGCGGCGAACAACGTCCTCCTGGACCCACAGATACTGCAGGCTCACGCGGTCGGGCAATCGGTACCCGAACCCATATTCACCCGCGGCCCCGCCTCGGCTGGGCGCCACGCTGCGGTAGGTCTCGAACTGCTCCCGGATTTGCTCCTCGGTCGGCTCGGCCACCTGGCCCAGGAATTCCGAAGCCGGTAAGACCAGAAGCCTCAGGTCGACCTTCTCGTTCAGATCGGCGAACAGGCGACGGACCCGAGGGATCGATGGCATGGTCTGAATCTGCGCTTCCTCAAACTGCTGGAGCACCTGCAACAGGCGGCCCACGGCCCCTCGCAGTTGGCTTTCGGGGATGCCCTGGGAACGCAGTCGACTAACGGTCTCTTGGTAGCGAACGCCGCCGTAGCCAGCCGTCTGAAGGAAGCTGGAGATATTCTCTTCACCGATGGCCGGCCGGTCGCCGGCCTCGACCAGCAAGATGGCGTAGGCTTCGCGAGCCTGGGCGGCGTTGGGCGGCAGCAAATTCGCCAACACCAAGCCGATTCCCGTATGCCGCATCAGAAGTTCCAGATCGTTGGCGGCGAGCCGGTAATGTTCCCCCTTCAGCTCCGTGCCATCCTGCAGCGTGCCCCAGGTGGGGTTCTTGCTGCCGGTGTCCATCAACATCTTGAGGCCCTGGTAGCCGACCAGGAAGCTGACCATCAGAACGACCATGACGATGACGACCAACTTCTGCCGACGCCTGAAGAACCTGAATGCCATGAGTGATCCTCGTTAGGGTCTACGCGGTTTTCGCACTTGCCGACCAGACGGATTATCGTATCGTCAGGGGCTCATTTTGCAAGGGCAGCGCAGCCGCCCCAGGAGAATCGCCCCATGAAGCTGGGTTCCCACTTGAGCATTGCCGGCGGCATGCACCACGCCCTGACCGACGCGGCGGCTTGCGGCTTCGACACCGTGGCCCTGTTCGTTCGCAATCAGCGTCAGTGGCAGTCCAAGCCCCTGGACGATCAGGCCGTCACAACCTTCCGCCGCGAACGTCGCTAGCTGGGAATCTCGCCGGTGGTCGCCCATGGGTCCTACCTGGTCAATCTGGCCGGCCAGGCCGCGGTGCGGCGGAAGTCTCTAAAGGCCATGGCCGACGAACTGGGCCGCTGCGGCCGATTGGGCATCGAGTACCTGGTCCTGCATCCGGGATCCAACCCGGACCGCGATAGGGGCATCGGCTTGATTGCCGACGGGCTGAGCCAATTGCTGCAAGAGTGCCCGCATCGGAGGGTGAAAGTCCTGCTGGAGACCACCAGCGCCGCCGGGAGCACCATCGGAGGTCGATTTGAAGACCTGGCCGCGATTCTCAAGCGGTGCGACCGCCCCAAGCGGTTCGGGGTGTGCCTGGATACGTGTCACATCTTTGCCGCCGGCTACGATTTGCGCACGCCGGCCGCCTATCGCAACACCATGCGACAATTCCAGGACGCAGTGGGATTGGATCGGCTCAAGGCGATTCATCTGAACGATTCGATGGGCGCATTGGGCGGTCATCGCGACCGGCACGCCCACATCGGACACGGCGCCATCGGGAGGAAGGGCTTTGCCAACCTGGTCCGCGACGCCCGCCTGGCCGAGCTACCGATGATTCTGGAGACCCCTAAGGGGCTCGACGACCGCGGGCGCCAGTGGGACGCCGTCAACGCCGCCGTCCTTCGCCGGCTGAGCCGGCGCTAGCGTGACCGGCCGGCCGGTTGGCAATTTCGGCCTCGCTGGCGCACAATACCCCCATGGCCAAAGGCAAGGGCAAGAGCCGACGACGGATTCCCGACTGGCAGCAGCGCGTCAAGGACGGCGAACTCGATGACGCCGCTCCGCAGCGGCAGTCGGTGACGGCCCGGGCGGTTAAGATCCCGGCCCATCGGCTGGAGGCGCCCGAGGACAACCTGGATGACTTGCCCAAGGCGACCGGCATGGTGGTGGGGTTCTTCCCCGGCGGCGTCATTGTCCGCCACGAGGGCGGTGAACTGCTATGCGGCATCGCCAAGACTTTCCGGGCCCCCGAAAACACCACCCCCCTGGCCGTCGGCGACCAGGCAACCGTCGCCCTGACCCAACACGCCGACGGCGAGAGCGACGACAAGGTCCGCGCCGACGGGTTCGTGATCGCCCGCGAGCCGCGTGAAACCTTACTGGCCCGTCCGCAACCGACCAGCGGCAAACACCAGGACCTCTATAAGACCGAAACATTCCGCAAGGTCATCGTTGCGAACATGGATCGGTTGCTGATTGTTGTCTCCCTCCGCCAGCCGAAGTTGCGGCGAGGCCTGATCGATCGGTTCTTGATCGCGGCCCAGCGCGGCGAACTGGAACCGTTGCTGGTGATCAACAAGGTCGACCTGGCCCGCCCGGATGACAAGTTGCTGGAGGAACTGACCGCCCGCGACATCGGCATTCACCTGTGCTCGGCCACCACCGGCGAGGGGTTGGCCGAACTGACCGAGCATCTGAAAGGCTCTACCTGCGTCCTGGCCGGGCCGTCCGGCGTGGGCAAGAGCACGCTCATCAACGCCATCGTCCCCGGCGCCGAGGTCCAAACGCGCAAGGTCCGTTCCAAGGACCAGCGCGGCCGCCACACCACCTCGGCAGCTTCGGTCTACAACTTGCCCGGCGGCGGGCTGATTGTGGACACGCCCGGCATTCGCGAATTGGGGATGGATCTGACGGCCCAGGAATTGCCCTGGTATTTCCCCGAGTTCGAGCCCTTTGTGGCCGACTGCCGTTTCAACGATTGCACCCACTCCCACGAACCCAATTGCGCCGTGATCGCCGCGTTCGAGAACGGGCAACTGGACCCCCGACGTTTCGAAAGCTACCTGCGCATCCTCGAAACGCTCTAGTCGGTCGATTGCAGTCGGTCGATCTTCGCCGCCAGGATGAAATCGTTGGCGTGGAGGCCGTCGATCTTGTGGGTGAAGACCTCGATGGCCACGCGGCCCCAGGTGAAGCTGATGTTGGGGTGATGGCCCTGCTCCTCGGCCACGGCGCCCACGCGGTTGACGAAATCCAACGCCCCGACAAAGTCCTTGAACTTGAAGGTGCGTTTCAGGTGGTGTTCGTCGACCACCGACCACTGGGGCACCTGGTGGTGGTACTCGTCGATCGCTTCTCCCTTGAGCGGATCGACGCCTCCCTGACAAGCGGCGCACTTCAGGTCGCACAGTTTCTGCATGACGGTGCCTTTCTGGGATAGAGCCTAGCCACTGAATTCTAGGCACGGCAGGCGGAAATGAGCGGGGGCCGCTGGGCCTTTGGCGCCTAAAACTGCTTTCGCTTCCGGGCGGAGGGAATATCGAGCAGGTTGCGGTACTTGGCCACGGTGCGACGGGCGATCTTCAAGCCGTGCTTTTCGAGTTCGGCGGCCAAGAGATCGTCGCTGAGGGGGCGGCCCTTGTCTTCGCCGTCGATGATTTCTCGGAGTTTGGCTTTGACGGCATCCCAGGCGACGTCCTCGCCCTCGGCGGTCTTTGTCCCGCCGGAAAAGAACATCCGCAGCCGGAAGATCCCCCGCGGGGTCTGGACGTACTTGCCCGCCACGGCCCGGCTAACGGTGGCCACGTGAACGCCGACCGGCTTGGCGACGTCGGCCATCGGCAGCGGCTTGAGCGCCTCGCGCCCTTGCGTGAGGAAGTCGGTCTGGACCTTGAAGACCTCCTCCACCACCCGACGGACCGTTTCCTGGCGCTGCTGAATGGCCCCGATCAACCATTGGGCCGACCGGACGTGGTTCTGGAGGAACTTGCGGGCCTCGGCATCGGTCGCCCGGTCGCGGGCCATGCGCTGGTAAGAGCGGGAAACCCGCAGGCTCGGCGTGTTGCCGTCGGCCATGGTGATAACGACCTGCCCGTTGCTGTCCAGATCGACGATGGCGTCGGGGTGAATCACCGGGGCCGACCCGCCCGTGATGAGCAGGCCCGGGCGGGGGTTCAGATGGGTCAGGTTCTCGATGGCGGCCTTGATGTCTTCCACGCTTCGGTGGGTGCGTTGGGCGATGGCGGGCAGGCGATTCATCTCGATGTCCCGCAAGTAGCGCGTCACGAGCAATCGCTCGAGCGAGACATCACGGCCGGCCGCCTCTTCGGCCGCCAACTGCAGGCACAGGCATTCGGCCAAGTCCCGCGCCCCAATCCCCAGCGGCTCGAGCGCCTGGACCGCCGTCAGCGCCTTGCGAAGCATTTCCAGCGGCGCGGGCGGGTCGGACTTGGCGGCCAGGTCATCCAGGTCCGACCGCAGATAGCCGTCGTCGTCGATCTCATCGATAATGTGCTCGCCGGCGGCGAGGACGGCGGGATCGGCCTCGACGAACGCCCATTGCTCTCGGAGGTACTCGTTAAGGCTCTCGCCGCGAGCGGGGGTGTTGGCCATGGCGTCCAGCTTGCTGTCGCGCTCGCCGGCGTGTGTCTTGGCGCTTCGGGGGGGGGTGTCTTCGGATACGTCCGGCCCGTATTCGTCGGTGAAATCGGCCAGGCGTTCGAAGTCCTCCTGGTTGTCGGTGTCTTCGCCGACCACCAGGTCGTGTTCGCCACGGTCCTCGGCGTAATCGTCCTCCGCGACGGGGGCTTGATCGTCGACCTCGGGATCTTTCAGTTCCAGCACGGGATTGGTCTGAAGCTCGGCGTCGATCCGCTCGGTCAGGGCCATCATGGGTAGCTGGAGAATCTCCATCGCCTGGATGATCCTGGGCGCCAGCTTCATCTGTTGCTGGAGTCTCAGTTGTTGTGTGACATCAAGTCTCATGGGAACACTTGCCTTCCCTTGACTAACCAATTATACCGCCGTTGTGCAATCGTGATACCGGTCGGTTCCGGTGAAAGTGGCGACCCCGGCGCGGTTGTCAGACCGACACGGGGTCGCTAGACTCACAGTTGGGACGAAAGGACTCTTGCGGGTATGAGCCGGCACAGTTCACACATTCGGGTGACCCCGTTGTTGTTGGCGGCGGTGTTCGCCTGCCTTCTGGGTATTGGCTTTGGCGCCATGATGGGCTTCGTCGTGGGACGCGTGGGATTCAAGCGGATTGCCCTCTTGTGAACGTTATTCGGCGGCTTGTGTGGCCTGATGGCCGCGGCCGCCTGGTGCTGGGTCATGATCCTGGTGGTGATTCGCGATCGGTGGCCCAAGCCGCGCCGTATCGGCACGGGAGCGGCATTCGGCATCATTGTCGGCGCCGCGGCGGGCCTGCTGGGGCACGGGTGGATCCTCATGTTCTGGGTCGTCAATAACCGGTTCCCAGCCGAACCGGCCAAGGCCCTGGTCCCCCTCGTCCCGGCGATTGGCCTGGGAGCGGTGGCCGGGCTGATTACGGGATTGCTGTCGAGCATCCCCCTGCTCTACTTGGCGATGCGGGCCCTGCCACCCATGCATCAGCCCCCCACCGTTCGCATGCCGTCAACGGTGAACACCCCCGAAGCGTAGACGCCCTACGGCGCCTCTCGCCGATCGCTGAGGGCGTCTGAGAGAATGGACTTGTTGGCGTATTCGATCGATCCGCCGGTCGGCAAGCCCCGGGCCAGACGCGTGATCTTGACCCCCAACGGCCGAAGCAGGCTCTGAATGTGCAGGGCCGTGCCGTCGCCTGCCACGGTGGGGTTGGTCGCCAGAATCACTTCCTCAACGCCGCCGGCCTTGATCCGGGCCAACAGGGCGCTAATCGTCAGGTCGTCGGCTTCGACGCCTTCCAGCGGGGCGATCTGGCCCATCAGCACGTGGTAGACGCCGCGGTGGACACCGGTGGCCTCCAGCGAGAGCAGGTCCTTGGGTTGTTCGACCACCGCGATGACGCCGGCGTCGCGTTGATCGTCGGCGCAGATGGCGCACAGGTCACCCTCCGAGAGGTTGTAGCAGCGGCTGCACGGGCGAATGTCAGTCTTGACCCTTCGAATCGCGTCGGCCAGGGCGACCGCGTCGGTCTCGGGCGAGCGGAGGATGTGAAACGCCAGGCGTTCGGCCGTCCGAGCGCCAATGCCCGGTAGACGGCCGAGCCGTTCGATGAGTTCTTCAATGATGGGGCCATAGCCGGCCATCGGTATCTCCGCAGTGCGTGGGCCTGGGCGGTCTAGAACATGCTGTCCATCCCGGGGGGTAGTTCCACGCCGCCGGTCAGTTCCTGCATGACCTGCTGGGCCGCCTGGGAGGCCTTGGCCTGGGCGGCTGAGACGGCGGCCTTGACCAGATCCTCGATCATCACGGTATCCAACTCCGCCTCCGGCAGCAGGTCCCGGTCGATCCGCAGATCGGTCAGCCCACCGCGACCGTTGACGGTCGCCGTCACGGCGCCGTTCCCGGTGGTGGCCGAGTATTCCGCGACGGCCATGCGTTCTTGGATCGCGGGCAGCTCCGTCTTGAGCTTGCCCATCAACTTCATAATCTTTCCCAGATCACCAAACATACTTGCTCACTCCGTAGGCGCCTTCGGCGGCGCGTCACTTAATGAATCGAATCGAAATCGGGTACCGGTAGTGCTCCCCCTTGTTGGCCGCCAGGGCAGCCAGGATGACGAAGACAATATTGCACACCGCCACGGCCGCCAGAAGGATGAAGCCCACGCACACAAAGCACAGGGGAATACAGATCACGACGGCGAGCAAAACCGACAGCTGGAAGTTCACCGATTCCTTGCCCTGCTCATCCACGAACGGGTGGACGTCCTTCTTCATCTGCCACAGCACGATGGGGGCGATCAGCCCGGCGAACGGGATGCCGATGAAATGGGCGAAGGCGCCCAGATGGCAGAACATGGCCCATTGAAAGGCGTCGGACTCGCTCATGGGAGTCGGGCCCGGTTGCGCGGGCGGGGATGCGGAGGGAGGCTCTTGCGAAGGGGGCGGCGTTGTTGGTTGTTCGCTCATGATGTGCTCCATAGGTCCCAGCCGTCTTAGGCCGACGGCTCGGGCTCGGATTCCCTCGCCGGCCCATTCTCCCCATCGCTATCACTGGTCGGGCCGGCGTCCTTGACGACATCCACCAGTTCGCCGCCGAACAGGCTCATTACTTGCTGGACGGCCGGGTCGGCGTTGACCTGGTTCTTCTGTTCGGTTGATAGCTCCTGCCGGGCTGGCGCTGGCGCCGGGGGCGAAGCCGCTTCCGCCTGGGCGGCCGGCGTTTGCTTCGCTGTCGGCTCGGCCACGTACTGGGCCTCGCTAGCCGGGGCTACCGCCTTTTTTTTTTCGGGCGAGCGCGTCGCCATGGGCCCTGCCCCACCGCCCAAGCGTTCCAGGCGGTCGATCAGGCTGGTCGGGTCGATGAACTTCTCGGCCTCGGCCAGGCGGATCAGGGCCGCCTCCAGCAAGCTCCGCCCCAGGGACGAGCCTCGCAAGCTCCGCGAGACGCCCTGCAGCACACCAATGGCGTGGACCAGGGCGGGCGTATCGAACTGGCCGGCCAGTTCGCCAACGGCCTGTCGCTGGGCATCGGGCAATTCGATCAGATCGCTATCGGCCCCGCAGGTCGCGGCCAGCATCATGTGCCGGAACACTTCGCCTAGGCCGTTCGCGGCCGAACTGAGGGCCACGCCGCCATCGAGCACGGCCGCCATTTCTCGGATGGCGGAGGCAGCGTCGCGGGCGGCGACGGCCCCGGCGATGGCCAGCATTCGCTCATCGGGCGGCGTGCCCAGAACGCGGACCACGGCCTCATCGGTCACACGCGAGCCCTCGGCCAATAGTTGGTCGAGCAAGCTCAGCCCGTCCCGCATCGATCCGGCCGCGGCCCGAGCGACGCGGAACAGCGCGTCCTCGTCAGCGTCGACCTTCTCGGCCTTGCAGAGGGCGGCCAGGTGATCGCAAATCTGCCGCGTGGGAATATTCCGGAAGTCGAACCGCTGGCAGCGGGACAGGATCGTGGCGGGGATGCGCTCCGGCTCGGTCGTCGCGAAGATGAACTTGACGTGCTCGGGGGGCTCTTCCAACGTCTTGAGCAGCGCGTTGAAGGCCTCCTTGGTGAGCATGTGGACTTCATCGATGTAATAGATGCGATAGCGACACCGCGTGGGACGATAGATGGCGTTGGCCCGCAGCTCGCGAATTTCGTCGATGCCGCGATTGGACGCGCCGTCGATCTCGATAACGTCCATGTCGTCGCCGCGGCCGATCGCGATGCAGGCCTCGCACTCGTTGCACGGGGTGGGCGTGGGCTCATCGACGGACAGGCAATTCAGGGCCTTGGCCAGAATACGGGCGACGGTGGTCTTGCCGACCCCTCGCGTGCCGGCAAAGAGATAGGCGTGGTGAACGCGGCTCTCGCGGATGGCGTTCTGCAGCGTCTGGGAGATAGCCTCCTGCCCGACCACCTCCTCAAAGGTTCGGCTGCGATACTTCCGTGCAAGTACGAGATAGTCCGCCATGGTATCCTGTTCGCCAGGTCCCTACGGACGCATGGGCGTGGTTGAGGGCCAGGTGCATTCACGCCCGCTGGATGGTTGCTTATGGCTGCTTCCTTCCGGACCTGACCAAGTTCGCAGTCCAGCGTCGCAAAGACCTGACCCTCAACGACGCCCACGCGTGTGAGGGGCCCAAAGGCCGTGACCATCTTACGAAGCGGCCCGGCCCAGGACAACCGGCAATCGCCCCCAACCCGGCGAAACCTAGTTGCCCCCGGCGGGCCTTCAGGCCATAATCCCGGCTCGCACTAACCCCGATACAAAGGATTATCATCATGGCACAGGCTTCATTCTTCGCACTGCTGGCCCTTGCGGCGGCGGCTTTCTTGGCCGGCTGCTTCAATAGTACCGATGCCGAACCCCAAGCCGACAGCGAACAGCCCCTGGCCGAGCCCCCCGCCCCCGGCAACCCCGTGGTCCTGCTGGAGACCTCCAAGGGAGACATCGTCGTTGAATTGTGGCCGGACCAGGCCCCCCAGACCGTCGAGAGCTTCCTGAACTACGTGGACGACGGCCACTATGACGGCACGGTCTTCCACCGCGTCATCAAGGGCTTCATGGTCCAGGGCGGCGGGTTCACCCCCGACATGAAACAGAAGCCCACCGGCCAGCCCGTTCCCAACGAAGCCAGCGCTTCGGTGCCCAACGACCGCGGCACGCTGGCCATGGCCCGGACCGGCGACCCGCACAGTGCGACGGCCCAGTTCTTCATCAACCATGCCGATAATGATTTCCTCAACCACCGCGACAAGACGCCCCAGGGCTACGGCTACTGCGTCTTTGGCGAGGTGATCGAGGGCATGGATGTCGTGGACGCCATCGCCGTGGTCAAGACCACGACCATGGGCCCCTACCAAGACGTCCCGGCCGAAGAAGTCCTGATCGTCAAGGCCAAGCGGCACTAGTCGACGACGCCCGAAACGCCGACCTGCAGGCCGGTGGAAGCGCCGCGGATGTGCCGCCGCCGCATCCACCGGCCTGTCGTCTTTTCTGCCCTTGCATCCCCACCGCCCCACGTGTAGATTTCGCGATTCATGTGGACCGGTTCCCGGCTGACTTGAGTGAGGACACCGATGCCCGCCTCCGAAGCACTGCACGAGAAGTTCCAACGCAATCTCGTCTTCCGCATCACGGTGCGGCTGGCCTCCGGCCCGGATGCACTGGAGGGCGTACTGACGAACATCCACGGCATCGGCGCCCGCGTGGGCGGCATCGACCAGCCCGGACCCAGCGAAGCCGAAACGCTGTTCGATCTGGACGTCTTTGCCGTCGACGACGCGCAGATGGATCAGGTGCGAGCCGCCCTGGCGGACCTGGACGGCTGCGAGGTGCTGGCGGCCATCGACCTGGCCATGGAGACCCATCGCGGCGGGGCTTGCGAGGTCCGCTCCCGCACGCCGATTGAGTCCAACACCGACCTGCGGATCGTCTACACGCCCGGTGTGGCGCGGGTCTGCAAGGCCATCGAGGCCGACCCGTCGCTGGCTCGTCAGTACACCAACATTCCCAACCGCGTGGCCATCGCCACGAACGGTACCGCCATCTTGGGCCTGGGTGACATCGGCCCGGTCGCGGGCCTGCCGGTCATGGAAGGCAAGGCGGCGATCTTCTGGGAATTCGTCGGCCTCAGTGCCGACCCGGTCCTGTTCGACACCCACGACGCCGACGAGTTCATCCACGTGATGGAAAGAATCGCCTGTGGGTACGGGGCTGTTCAGATCGAAGACGTCGCGGCCCCTGAGTGCTTCAAGATTACGCGCGAGCTGGACGAACGACTGGACATGCCCGTCCTGCACGACGACCAGCACGGCACGGCCACGATCGTTCTGGCCGGGCTCTATAGCGCTTTGGCGAAAGTCGGGCGGGATATCAAGGATGTGCGTTGCGCCATCAGCGGCGCCGGCGCCGGCGGCACGGCCGTGGCTGACCTGCTGCTGACCGCGGGGATGGCCGACGTGGCGCTGTGCGACTCGCGCGGCATCGTCAGCCGCGACCGCGACGACCTCAACGACGAGAAACGCGCCCTCGCCGAGCGGACCAACAAGGACAACCTGTCCGGCACGCTGACCGACGCCATGGCCGGCCGTGACCTGCTTATCGGTCTCAGCAAGCCCGGCATTGTCTCGGGCCAGATGGTCCAAGGCATGGCCGCCGACCCGATCGTGCTGGCCTTGGCCAACCCCGTCAGCGAGATCCGCCGGGACGACGCACTCGCCGCCGGCGCCAGTATCTACGCCGACGGGCGAATGATGAATAACGCCCTGGCCTACCCGGGCATCTTCCGCGGCGCGATGGACGCCCAGGCCACGCGGATCACGCTGGAGATGCTCATGGCCGCGGCGCATGCCCTGGCCGACTGTGTCACCGAAGGCAACCTCATGCCGGAGATGATGGATCCCAACACGCACCAAGCCGTCGTGGCGGCCGTCGCCGCGGCAG
>CAYRZU010000059.1:0-21913 GCA_964428895.1 uncultured Planctomycetaceae bacterium | reverse complement strand
CCGCGCAAGTCGTTGCGGAGCACCCCGCAACAACTTCCTTTGCGGAACCGCTGGCTTTCGGGGCCGCCCCTTGCACGGCCGGGACGGCGCGGTAAAATGCCGCCCGCCGGCTGCGCCGACTCGCGGCCGCCGAGCAACTGACCGACACCAAGCCCCGGACAAGGAGAACCGTCATGGCTGAAGCATTTGCTGGAATATCCAAGATTCAATACGAAGGGACGGATTCCAAGAATCCGCTCGCCTTCAAGCACTACAACCCCGAGGAAATGGTCGAAGGCAAGAGCATGGCCGACCATCTGCGGTTCTCTGCCGCGTTCTGGCATTGCTTCAAGAACCGCTGCATGGATCCCTTTGGCGCCCCGACCCGCCTGATGCCCTGGGACGACGACTCCGACAGCATCCCCAACGCCCAGAACCGCATCCGGGCCCAGTTTGAGCTGTGCGAGAAGCTGCAGATCAAGTACTTCTGCTTCCACGATCGCGACGTCGCCCCCGAAGGCGACACCCTCAAGGAAACCAACAAGAACCTCGACGAGGTCGTCAAGGTCGTCAAGGATCTGTCCGGCGAGACCGGTACGAAGCTGCTGTGGGGCACGGCCTGCCTGTTCGCCGACCCCCGCTACATGCACGGAGCGGCCACCAGCCCCAACGCCGACGTGTTCGCCTATGCCGCCGCCCAGGTCGCCAAGGCCATCGAGGTCACGAAGGATCTCGGCGGGCAGGGCTACACCTTCTGGGGCGGGCGCGAAGGCTACAAGAGCCTGCTCAACACCGACATGGGTCGCGAGCTCGATCACTTGGGCGCGTTCCTGAACATGGCCGTTGAGTTCAAGAAGGACATCGGCTTCAACGGGCCGTTCTACATTGAGCCCAAGCCCAAAGAGCCCACCAAGCACCAGTACGATTTCGATGTCGAAGCCTGCTACGCCTTCCTACAGAAGTTCGGCCTGACCGATTACTTCCGCTTCAACATCGAAGCCAACCACGCCACGCTGGCCGGCCATGATTTCGTGCACGAACTGCGGTTCGCTCGCGAGGCAGGCTTGTTCGGCTCGGTCGACGCCAACCGCGGCGACCCGATGCTGGGCTGGGATACCGATCAGTTCCCCAACGACGTGGCCGAATGCACGCTGGCGATGCTGGAAGTGCTCGAAGCGGGCGGCTTCACCACGGGCGGGTTGAATTTCGACTGCCACGTCCACCGCGAGAGCTTCGAGCCGGTCGATCTGTTCCACGCCCACATCGGCGGCATGGACTGCTTCGCCAAGGCCCTGAAGATCGCGGCCGCCATTCGCGCCGACGGCGCCATGGCCGAAATGGTCAAGGAACGTTACAGCAGCTTCGACGCCGGGATCGGGGCCGAGATTGAAGCCGGCAAGCACACCTTCAAGACCCTTCGCAAGTACATGGAAGACAAGGGCGAGCCCGACGCCAACCAATCCGGCCGCGTCGAGTTGTTCGAGAACATCCTGAACTCGTACCTGTAGTCAGGCTTGAGGACAGAAGAATACGCGCGGCGGGTCCTCGGGCCCGCCGCATTCTGTTCTTGGGGGCGACAGCGGGAGTAGGTGGAGTAGAACGGGACGCCATTGTGGTATGCTGGATGTCGGAAGCATCGCATTTCGAGGAGACGGCCATGAGACTGAACGTCAAAGCCTTCGCCCTCGCCTCCGCCGCCCTTTGGGGATTGGGGCTGTTCACCTTTACGTGGTGGGTGATCGCCTTCGACGGTGCGAGTGACGAACCAACACTGATCGGCAAGCTCTATCGCGGCTACACCATCACTCCAGTCGGCAGCGTGATCGGCCTGGGCTGGGGCTTCTTCGACGCCCTGATCGGCGGCGCGATCTTCGCGCTGCTGTACAATTACCTGGCGGGCCAGTTCACACCCAAAGTGCCGGAATAACGCCAGTCGCGACTGCGCGAGTTAGGAATGCTCAGCGAGGAAGCGTTCGGCGATTTGGCCGGATTCCTTAAGTAGCTCGCGGATGGGGAGCTCGTAGGGGCATTTGTCTTCGCATTGGCCGCATTCGGTGCACTTCGCGACGCCCTCGGCTGTCCCCTTGGCGCAGTTGACGGCCAGGCCTTTCGGGAAACGCTTCAGCAGGCTATCCAGGATCAAGGCTGACGTGATGCCGATCCCTTCCGGGCAGGGCTGACAATACCCGCAGCGGCGGCAGAAGACCTTGCCCAGCCGTTGGACGATTTCCTCCGCCCGATTTGCGTCATCACCGGTCAGTGTTTCTCCGGATGCAACGACGACCGCGATCTGCTCAATCTCCTGGGCCGTCTCAATGCCGGGAATGGCCACCAAGTCTGGGGCGGCGTTGAGGAACTTAAAGGCCAACTCGGCGTCATCGAACTGGCCGCCGCACATGGGTTTCATGACGATGAAGCCCAGGTTGTTCTCACGGGAGACGGGCACTAACTTGTCGCCCGGTTCGCGGGCCACGAGGTTGTAAGGGAATTGGACCGTTTCGAACACGTCCAACTCCGCTAGCTTCTGCGCGATCTCCAGGCTGTGGGAGGTGAAACCAATGTGCCCAATGTGGCCGGCCTCTTTGGCGGCGATCAAGCCTTCCAACGCGCCGTCGGGGCCGGAGATGGCTTCCCAGGCGCCTTCACCGACGCCGTGGAGCTGATAGAGGTCGATCACGTCGGTCCGCATGGCGCGGCGGGATTCCTCGACGTCGGCCAGGATTGCGTCTTTGGTGGTGGCCCCGGACTTGCTGGCCAGAACGAGTCCGTCACGGCGGTCATGGATCGCGGCGCCAATTTTGGCCTGGCTGTCCCCGTAGCCGGTGGCGGTATCGATGAAGGTCACCCCCAACTCCAACGCCCGATGAAGGACCGTGACGGCCTGGGCCTCACCAATTCGCATGATCGGGATGCCACCGAAACCGACCGCCGAGACGTCCAGCCCGCTCTTGCCAAGGCTCGTCGTACGCATAGCTCGTCTCCTTGCTCTGTCGCCCCATGGTACGGCCTCGGCGAGCTAGGTCCAATGGGACAGGTCTCGTCCGATTATCTGGGACAACTCCGCGATGTCTGTGCGATAGAGGTCTTGCAGATAGCGTCGGTCGTCATCGGCCATGGGGTCGTAGTCGGCCGAGAAGACCTTCTCCGGTTGTGGCGGGTCGACGCGTTGAACGCCAAGGAAGTCATAGACGCGTTGCAGCGTGGGGACGTGGTCGTCCATGAGGTCTTCGGTCAGAAGAACCAGGATTTGGTCTTGCCGGAATCGCCGGAGCAATCGCCGGACCTGACGGGCGTATCGGCCTCGTTGTACGTAGGCGTGGCGATGGCTCCGCGGGCGCCTTCGGAAACGATGCCACAAACATCGGCGCCACTCGGCGCGAATGGCCTGGCCAAACGATTGATGCTCCCACGCCCGTTCGACTTCCATGATGTAGTTCGAATAGGCCCGTTCAATGGGGTTTCGCAAGATGCAGATCAACTTGAGGTTGGGGTCATAGTCGTGAGCTCGTCTTGCGAACACGGGCGAGGGCAGGTAGTGGGGGCTGGCCTCCCCGGCGATTTGCCCGGGTCGATAGCTGACGAAAAGGTCGTGGTAGTCCTGGTAGTCCTCTCGCCGGTCGTGCTTGAACCGGTCGGTGCGGACGAAGAAGTTGACCTCCTTAACCGACGGCATACAGATATCGGGATGTTGCGCCAGGAACCAACTCAAAGCGGTCGTGCCGGACTTCTGCGCGCCGGTAATGATAAACGATATCCGCTCAGGTCGATGGCCGGTGTCGGTTCGGTCGCCGGGCAGGTCGAATCCGTTCAGGGCGGGGCTTGGCTCGGGATGAGCAGTCGGTTCGGTCATCGCAATTGCGTCCGGGGCTGCCTATCGATGGCGAGGCCGTGGGCCTCAAGAGTAAGGATGCCCGCGGCCGAGTCAACACCGATTGAATGGGTCCATCAAATGAACGCGGCCGATCCTCGCCGGGAGGATCGACCGCGTCTTGATTCGCTGCAACGGATTCGATGGAGATCGGGCTACTGGATCTCTTCGAACTTGGCCGCCAGGGCGCCACAGACCGGGCACTTCTCGGGGGCGGCGCCGTAAACGGTGTTGCCGCAGATGCCGCAAACGAAGACCTTGTCGGCCGCCAGGTCGCCGCCGCCGTCCATCGCCTTGAGGGCATCGCTGTAAAGGTTATGGTGAATCTCTTCGACGGCCAGGGCGTTCTTGAAGCTCACGGCCGCGGCTTCAGCGCCATCGACCTCGGCCTCTTCCAGGAACTTCGGGTACATTTCCTGGAACTCAAAGCCTTCGCCTTCGATGGCGGCCTTGACGTTGGCGGCAGTCGACTCCACGCCACCCAAGGCGGCGAAATGCGCGTGGGCATGGATCGTCTCGGCGTGGGCGGCGGCGCGGAACAGCTTGGCGACTTGGACAAAGCCTTCGGCGTCAGCCTTCTTCGCAAAGGCCAGATACTTCCGATTGGCCTGGGATTCACCGGCGAACGCTTCCTTCAGATTATCGAATGTGGCCATGTAATAGCTCCTTTCAAGGATATCCCTGGTGGCAACTAGAGTCCCATTCTAGGCAGCTCCCATCTGGGTGATACGGAATTTCCCGGGCCGACTACGAAAAGCTCGGTAGAAACTCGCTCTGCAGATCGAGCATCTGATCGAGCATCTTCTCGGCCCCGGTGAGGCTGTCGACCAGCGGGTCCAGCAGCAACGCCTGCAGCAGCAGCTTGCGGTTCTGGGTGCGATAGGCTTCGGTCACCAAGCGGATGATCTCCATCTGCGGCCGGAGGAACGCCTCGATGGGTCGGGGTATCGAGCCAACCGAAACCGGGTGGATGCCGTCCCCATCGGTTCGGCAAGGGACCTCGACCACGCTATCGGTCGGCAGGTTTTCGATATAGCCGGCGTCGTTGAGCACGTTGACGGCGGGGCGGTCGGAGGCGCGTCCCAACTCGATGTCGCAGATGATCGGAACGACGCTCTCACCGCTGCCGGCCACCACGGCCGGGTCGTCGGCGGGCCGGTCGCCGGCAACGTATTCGGCCAGGACGTCCGGCCAGACCGGGTCGGCGGGGCTGAGTTTGCGGCGTTCCAGGCCGTAAGGCCATTGCGTGCCGCAGAACTCGTGGGCGAACGAGACATACTCGCCGATGTGATCGTCCGAGGGGAACAGGAACAGGTCATAGACCCTGGCGAACTGGCGGAACAGTTGGAGGTGGCCGGTGGTTTCTTCGGCGGCCTTGGCGATCGCGGCCGGCAGGAGGTCCTCGCCGCTGTCACGGTCCACGCACTTGAGGATGCAGTAGAAATGGTTCATGCCCGCCGAGACGGTGTCCAACTGCTCAACCGGCCGATCTAGGTAGGTCGCCAGCGTATCGATGGCGCCGAACACGCCGTGGCAGAAGCCGTACCCGTCGACCTCGGTCAGCGTGCGGATAGCGTGGAGGATGCGGGCCTCGGGGTTGGTGAAGTTCAGCAGTCGAGCGGTCGGGCAGAGCGCTTCGACGTCCCGACAGATCGGCATCATGATCTCTAGGTTGCGCAGTGCGTGGAACATGGCGCCCGGGCCGCCGTTTTCGCCCAGGACATGGCGGAAGCCATAACTGAGCGGCACGCGAAAGTCCTGCTCCCACAGTTCCATCCGTCGTACGGTGACGGCGGTGACCACGAAGTCGGCCCCGGGCAGGGCTTCACTTCGGTCGGTGGTTGCCTCGATGGCAATGTCCGAGCCGGTATGCTCGGCCATTCGCTTGGCGACGCCCGTCATGGTGGCCAGGGCGGCCCCGTTGGTATCCACCAGGGCCAGCGTGACGTCGCGAGCGTTCAGTTCTTGGCAATGCAAGATGTCGGCAATTTGCCCACGGCCAAAGCTGCCGCTACCGGCGCCGATTAGAACGATCTTCATGCGTCAGTCCCTTCCAGTGCTTGCGGCTTGGCCCGGGACATGGTCAGCAGCATACCCACGGGCAGCAAGATACCAATAACGGCCAGCGGCGCGAAACGCCACCACTCCGTCATGAACTCCGTTCGGTCGATCAGAGGCGTCATGACATCGACGGCCAAGCCCAGCAGCGGCGCGACAATCGCCAGGAACAGGCTCTTGGCTTGTGATTCGATCGATAACACGGTGGCGGTGTGGTTGGCTTCGCAGAGGGAGGCGCATCGGCTGACCAGAATCGGCCGCCAGAAGTTCTGTGCGACCGCCAGCATGACAAAGGCAACGACCATCAGTTCGACCCGCCCCAGGGCAAGGCCGACCGCCAGTAGGCCGAAGGAGACCAGGTCGCCAAGCCACAACGCTCGCCCGGCCCGGCGCTCGCCGCCGAGGCGCTCAACGAACCGCCCGGCGTGGCGGGAGGCCAGGCTGCTGAGCAGATAGATGGCCACATAGACGATCGCGATAGCAGCGGCGGTGCGCTTTCGGTCACTCAATGCGGTCGCAATGGGCACGGCAATGACGGCCGCCTTGAGGATCGGCTGAATGAAGTCCTTGGTGGTCCGGAACAGGCCTTCAAAGCCCATGGATTCAATCAGCAGGCGACGGAGCGGCCGGCGCAACCAGGCGGTCTTGATAGCCCCTCCCAGCGTCCGAAGGACCTGGCCGATGTTCTGGTGGTCGTGTTTGGGCCCGTCCAGATAGGTCGGGTAGGTGGCCAGGTTCACTACGTTCAGGCCGTAGGGGATCAGGCATGTCAGGAAGACGGCCGCGTAGTTCTCAGTGAAGTAGACCACCGCGGCGGCAATGATGGCGCTCAGGGCCGAACCGAGCTTGGACCACGAGCGCGTCAGGCCGTAGATGGTGGTCTTCTCGTTGGCCCGATTCTCATGGGCGAGCCAATCGAAAATGATGGCCTTGTGTGTGCCGGTCCGAAACGCTTCGCCCACCGCGAACAGGGCCATCGCCGCAAACAACGGCCACAGTGTGTCGACGGCGGCGAACACGGCGAAGGCGCCCATGTAGGCCAGCATGGAAGCCACCATGGATCGGCGTCGCCCCAGCACATCGGCTATGGCGCCGGTGGGTGCCTCCAGCAAGTTGATGCAGATCTCGCGAAAGCCCACCAGCAGGCCAATTTGCGTGAAGCTCAGGCCCTTGGCGAGCAGGGCCAGCCACAGGAAGGGCTCGAAGTACTGCTGATTCTTCAGGAAGCCGTAAAGGCAGAATCGGGTCAGCATCTAGTCGTCGGCCTCGAGCTTGACGTCCGTCACGATCAGCACGCGGCCGGCCTTGAAGCACTCCCGGGCGCTGGGCTGCAGCATCGGGTGCCGCTCGGCCGTCTCGGCGAGAATCAGTGTGGTGGGCGATTTGGTATCCACGCCGGTTGCCCGCAGCATCAGGGGTTCGTCGAAGACCTTGCTGACGGCCTCCCGGAGTTGGGGGTCGCCGCTGATCCTGGCGACGGTTTCCTTGGCCTTGCCGAGAACGCCGAGCTGTGGAACGGGGTTGTTCTCGGTGGGGCCGGAGCGCTTGGTGAAGACGTACATGGCCAATCGCTGGGTCTGCCGATCGGCGGGCACATCGGCGGGCCCGAACAGCCGTTGACCGTTGGCGGTCAGAACTGTCGGCAGCAGCGCCGGGGTCAGGTCGTGGCCGCGGGCGTCAATAACCACGCCGTCCACGGTGTCGGCGGCGCCCGCAACCACTTCGGGCCGGGGCCAGGCGTCGTCCTCGCCGGCATTGGCGCTCCTTCGGACGGTGACCACGCCCTTGGCCCCCAGCAACGTCGCCCGCAGACGGACGGTGGCTTCTCGCTTATCGGGGTCGAAACGAGTGTCGAGCTGTTCGAAATCCTTGAGCACCGCGTCGACGGAGATGTGCCCGGAACGGAGCTGGCCTATCTTCATCTGTCCGCCGGTGCGCAGTTCGGCCAGAAGCAGCACGGCATTTCGGGCGGCGACCATGCGGGCGGCGCCAGTGGCGGCGGCTCTCGCCTGACCGCCGTGGCCTTTGCCGCGAGCGGACCCGGTGGCGATGACGACCCCACGGGTCCAGTCGATTTCGCCGTTGGCGAGCGTTTCGACAAGCGGCCGAAAATCATCCCCTAGTTCTTCCAGAACGGCCTCGGCGTCGAGTTCGGCCGGTTGGGTTTCGGGGGATGTCGTGGGGCCGGCGACGAGGGGCGCCACCAGTGCGATCAGAACGACGGCCGTCCAGGTCAGGTATCTCATGGCCAATCTCCCGGCATTTTGATCGGGCGGATTACTGACACCATGATACCGGTTCTCTATAATCCAAACCATGTCTGACCAACCGCACGAGCATTTTATGGAGTTGGCGCTGCAGTACGCCCAGGAGGGGCGAGGCGCCGTTGAACCGAACCCGATGGCCGGCGCGGTGATCGTCCGCGGCGCCCAGCTTCTGGCGTCCGGTTATCACCAGAACTTCGGCAGCCTACACGCCGAACGAGAAGCCTTGGCCGATGCCGAGCGAAAGGGCATCGATGTGCGCGGCGCGACGATGTACGTCACGCTCGAACCGTGCTGCCACTACGGCAAGACGCCTCCCTGTACTGCGGCCATCATCTCCGCGGGGATTCGCCGCGTGGTGGTCGGCATGGAAGACCCCGACGAACGCGTAGCCGGGCGGGGCATTCAGCAGTTGCTGTCGGCGGGCGTGAAAGTCACGCTAGGATTCTGCGAGGACGAGGCCCGCCAGTTGCTCGCCTCCTACGTCAAGCTCAAGACCAAGCACCAGCCGTGGGTGATCTGCAAGTGGGCCCAGACAGCCGACGGCTACCTGGCCCTGCCGGAAGGGCAAGGTCGGTGGATCACCAGCGATGAATCCCGCCAGCACGTTCACCGGCTGCGAGGCCAGTGCGATGGCATTTTGGTCGGTGTGGAAACCATCATTGCCGACGATCCGCTGCTGACCAACCGGGCCCAATGGTCCACGGCCCCGCAACGGCAGCCCAGCCGCGTGGTGCTGGACTCCAAGTTATCCCTACCGGTCGACTGCCGACTGATCGGCTCGTCGGATGTCTCCCCCGTGATCATCGCCACCACCATCGACGCCACCCGCAAGCATCGCGGCCACATGGGCACGCTGTCCGAACTGGATGTGGAGATTTTTCCCTTGCCGGCGGATTCGGCGGGTCGTGTTTCTCTGAAGGCATTGCTGGATGGGCTGGGCAAGCGCCAGTGGACGAATCTGCTCGTCGAAGGCGGGGCCGAAGTACTTCGCAGTTTCATTAGCGACGGCCTGGCCGACGAGTTGGAGGTCTACGTGGCGCCGACCGAGGTCGGGGCCACCGATGAATCGTTGCCGATCTTGGACGTTGGGGTCCTGCCCGAGGTGGCCGACCTGACGCCGGACGAAGAAGCCATCGGCCCGGATCGTCTCGTGCGGTATCGCCTGACGACCTGATCAGTCAGCCTCACTTCGCCGCAATTGCCCGCACGCCGCCGCCACGTCGCCGCCGCGGGGTTGTCGTGTCTTCGCATTGGCTCCTCGTTTGCGGAGCCTGGCCTCGAACGCCTGAACAGCCGCGGGGGTCGAGGGACGGTAGCTCAGGCCTTCGACGGGATTGAAGCGGATCAGGTTGATGTTGCAGCGGACCTGCCGGGCCAGCTTGGCCAGGGCGTCGGCGCAGACACCGGTATCGTTGACGCCGTCCATCAGCACGTATTCGAGCGTGACCTCGCGTTTGCGGGCGGCGTAGAACGACCGGGCTGCGTCGAGAATATCACCGATGGATGCCTTGGCGGCGGGCATGAGTTGCTGGCGGAGGGCGTCGTTGGGGGCGTGCAGCGAGATGGCCAGCGTGATCGGAAGGTCTTCCTTGGCCAGGGCGCGAATCTCCCTGGGCAGGCCGATCGTCGAGACCGTTATGTGTCTGGCCGACAGGCCGAACCGATCCGGGTCGATCAGGGCGTGGATGGCTGTGACCGTGGCGTCGTAGTTGGCCAGCGGCTCGCCCATACCCATGAACACCACGTTGGAGATTCGCTGTTCGCCGGTCTGCTGCAAGTGGAGGACCTGCTCAAGGATTTCCTCGGCCGACAGATTTCGCTGAAAGCCCTTCATGCCCGACGCACAAAACAGACAGCCCATCGCACAACCGATCTGCGTAGACACGCACGCCGTCGCCCGCTTGGCCGCCGGCATGAACACGCATTCGATACGCTCACGATCTCGCAACGACAACAACAGCTTAATCGTGCCATCCGTGCTGTCGGCTCGGGCGACCACACGGGAGGTCAAGAATCGGAACTGCTCGGTCAGTTCGCGTGGCAGGTTGGTCATGGCGGCCGGATCGGTGACGGCCTTGCCGTAGACCCACTCGGCCAACTGCTTGGCGCGGTAGGCGGGCTGATCGATCTTGCGGAGCTCGTCGGCGAGCGTCTCGAACGGGATGGCGAGAAAATGCGGCTTCACAGGTTCCTCTTGGCGGCGACGAGTTCGGCGAGTTGGCCGTGGGCGACGAACTGCTCGAAGGCGTCGATGTCGGGCAGGATGCGGTCGCTGTAGGCCCGGATGACCCAGTTAGCCGTCATCGGGCTGATTGTGACAATAGCGGCCCCATGGGCATGGGCTTCGTGCATTTCGATGGCCGAGCCCATCGACGCCGACGGCAGATAGGCGATCAACAGGTCGCAGTCGGCGGCGCGGCGATTACCTTCGGCGAACGTCTGGCGGATGCCGTCGAGATCGTACCCGATGCTCTGGGGGTGCTGGGAGTAGTGGCAGTAGACCTCCGCCTGTGGAGCGTGTTGGTCGAGAAGACGCCTGATGGGTTCGCGCCAATCCTGGCCGTGAATAGTCGGCTCGACCAACGAGCCCTGGATAATGCCGGCGAGGAAGACCTTCATGGTATCACGCGGTTCTCGCCCGTGGGGATCAGTTCTGGCAGGACTTGGGCGAGCGGCAGTGTATCAAAGAATGGCCCAGGATCACACCCACACCAATCACTAGCAGTGCGTCGGCTACATTAAACACCCACGGATACCCCCACGCCGAGAAATCCAGGAAATCGCGGACCTGATAGCGGATGGGTTCGATGCCGGGCAGTTCAACCACGGCCAGCATGCGGTCGTAGAGATTGCCCAACGCCCCAGCCAGGATACAACCCATCGCCAGGTGCAACCCGTAATGGCCGGCCGGGCTGGTCACGAAGATCGCCAACACCACCGCGGTCACCACCACCGTTGCCACCACCACGATGGGCCTGGGGACCGGAAGGCCGAACACGACGCCCGGGTTGGTCGACAGGGTTAGCTCCGCCCCAAGCACGAGGGGCCCCTGAATGCGCAGGGCGTGGAGGATATCCTTTGACGACGGCTCGGCCCCTGTGCGGCGCGCCAATTCCGACCGGACGGCCTGGATCTCGGAGGCCAACTCAGGCCTTCCCGCTGTCAGTGACGTGAACACCTGGTGCTTGGAGACCAAATCGGCGGCGAGGCCACCAAGGGCGACGATCAGGAACACCCCGATAGCGGGGCCGCTGCGAAAGGCCTTGCGATGAACGAGGGATGAGGCAGGCATGGTGTCGCCGTGCCTGGCGGCGTCGGTGGAGGCCCGGCTAGACTTCGTCGTCGAGGACGTCATCGCCGATCTTATCCTCATCAAAAGCGTCGGAGTCCACGTCGTCGAGCCCGTTCTCATCGGGAGGCCGAACGAGGCCCTTCTCCAACATACGGGCGTATTCGATGCTGTATTTGGCCCAGGGGCGGGCCTTGAGGCGCGGTAGCCCGATCGGCTGACCCGTGCCCAGGCAGATGCCGAACGTACACTTCTCAACGCGTTCAAGGGCCTGTTCGATTTCGCCCAGCAGCGAGCGCTCGCTTTCCAGCAGCCCCAGGGAGAACTCGTGCTCATAGTTGTCCGTACCGATGTCGGCCGGATGAGTGGGCATGTTCGAAAGGTCCCCGCCCGTACCGCCTCGGCCGGACCGGAACGCCTCGGCCTCGATGCCGTTCATGTCGCCGATCAGGTCGCGGCGCTTGTTCAACAACAGTTCGCGGAATTGCTTGAGTTGCGTCTTGGTCAGAGGGCTCTTCTTGAGACGCTTGGTCTGAGAGGCGAGGGGAGAGTTCTTGACGGCGGAGGCCTTCTTGGCGGCGACCTTCTTGGTCGCCTTCTTCGTTGCCTTGGCCCTCCGGGCGGCAGGGGCCTTCTTGGCGACCTTCTTGCCGGTCGCCTTGGTCTTCTTAACCGCTTTCTTGGCAGTAGCTTTCTTGGCGCCAGGGGGCGCCGCCTTCTTCTTGGCTGCCTTCTTGCGGGTCACTTTCTTTGCCACGTCAAATACCCTCAGGAACGATCGACGGGAACAGGTCAATCCGTGCTGGCCCGTCAAATACGTAACGAGCGGGGAAGTATAGGGATGTGTCCCAACACTGTCAAGAGCGGAAACGCCCACTTCGGGCCCGGGCAAAGGAACCCAAAACCTCCTTGTCTCGGGGGGATCGGATGGCTAGACTTCCCCAATCGATTCTGCTGATTCTCCGAAAGGATTTAGGACGATGGCAAAGAAGACCACCAAACGCTCGGTGAAGTCCAGCGGCGCCGGCAACGGCCGCGCGCGGCACTTCTTCACCAGTGAATCCGTTACCAAGGGCCACCCCGACAAGGTGGCCGACCAGATATCCGACGCGATTCTCGACAGCCTCATCCGCCCGGACCCCCGCGCCCGTGTGGCCTGCGAGACGATGGTCACCACCGGCCTGGTTATGCTGGCCGGTGAAGTGACGGTCCACAACGAGAAGGCCGAGATCGCGCTGCTCAACGCCGAGGAAACCGTTCGCGAGACGATCCACTCCATCGGCTACGACGATCCCACCATCGGCTTCGACTATCAGTCCTGTGCCGTCGTGACCAGCTTGCACAAGCAGTCGCCCGATATTTCGCAGGGCGTCACGGCCGGGCAAGGCCTGGACCGCGCCCAAGGCGCCGGTGACCAAGGCCTGATGTTCGGCTTTGCCTGCAATGAGACCAGTCGCCTGATGCCGCTGCCGATCTTCCTGGCCCACCGGCTGACCGAACGCCTCAGTGACGTCCGCGAGCAGGGCATCCTCAAATGGCTGCGCCCGGACGGCAAGAGCCAGGTCACCATCCAATACGCCAACAATCAGCCCGAGCGGCTGGACACGGTGGTGCTGTCGACCCAGCACACGGAGAGCGTCATCAGTCCCCGCACGGGCAACATGACGCCCAAGGCCCGCGACGAGCTGATCCGCAAGGTCATCAAGCCCGTCGTGATGGCCGAATGCCCCAAGCTGTGGAACAATCGCATCAAGTTCCTCATCAACCCCACCGGGCGGTTTGTGGTCGGTGGGCCGGCCGGCGATACGGGCCTGACCGGGCGAAAAATCATCGTCGACACCTACGGCGGCCGCGGCGCCCACGGTGGCGGGGCCTTTTCCGGCAAGGACCCCTCCAAGGTCGACCGGTCGGCCAGTTACATGGCCCGCTACGTGGCCAAGAATGTCGTTGCGGCCAAGCTGGCGAAGGTCTGCGAAGTGCAACTGTCCTACGCCATCGGCGTCCACGACCCGACCAGCATTCTGATCGACCTGCAGGGCACCGCGGCGGACGGCGTGACCGAAGCCAAGCTGGAGAAGGTCATCAAGGACCTGTTCCCCCTGGCGCCGGCCGGCATCATCAAGCACCTCAAGCTCTTGAGGCCGGTGTATCTGGATACGGCCCACGACGGCCACTTCGGCCGAAGAGGCGCCGGCTTCACCTGGGAAAGGACCGACATGGTCAAGCCCCTCAAGAAAGCCATGGGCCGGTAGAACGTTCCCCAGAATCTGCGCATAAGAACAGGCCCGTCCACGGTTGTGGGCGGGCCTGTTTAGTGCGCTTCAGTACTACTTCGCTCAGACGACCTGGACCTGTCGGCCCTTGCGTCGCTTACGGTTGATAAGCTTTCGGCCGCTGGCAGTGCGCATGCGGGCGCGGAAGCCGAGCTTCCGGGAACGCTTGCGCTTCGAAATTCTATGTTTGTAATGCATCAGACACCTCGTGATAGCTATCGGTGGTTTTTCGCTCAGTCGAAGATCGGACAGTATAGGGTCGCCCACCCATTCTGACAAGGCCAAAACCGCGATGGCCTCGCCGCCCCTACCCGCACTACAATGCCCCCATGCCCAATGAGATTGAGGCCAAGTTCAAGGTCGATTCCCACGACCCCATCAAACGAAAGCTCCGCGCCCTCGGCGCCAGCTACCGCTGTGCCGTGATCCAGGAGGATAACTACTTCGATACCACCACCCGCGCCCTGCTGGCCGATAAGGTCGGCCTTCGCGTGCGGGAGGTCGAGGTCCTCCGGGCCGCCAAGGGCGCTCGGCCGGACGATCGGCCTCAACTGACCTACAAGGGCCCGCTCCACGCGGGCCGCCGGGCCAAGGTGCGTCGGGAAATCCAGACCCACTTCGAGACCCCCGGGGCCGTCGAGCAGGTGCTCGAAGCGCTGGGCCACGAACTGGTCATGAGCTACCAGAAGCGCCGCACCACCTATCGGCTCGACCACTGCTTGGTGGAGTTGGATGAATTGCCCATGCTCGGTCTGTTTGTGGAGATCGAGGGCCCTTCCGAGCGAACGGTCTTCGCCGTAGCCGCCAAGCTGGGCCTGCCCACCGAGTCCATCAAGGCCAGCTACTCCCACATGATGGTCGAGGCATGCCTGGCCAGGGGACGAAAGCCCGTTGGCATCAAGGTCCGGCGCAAGAAGTAGGACGGGCCCGTATAAGGCCCGTCCTACATTCACGCATCGTTTCTTCTGATGGGGAACTAGTCGTCTAGCGTTCCCGGGGCGAGGCCCGCCGGGACCGGGGCGGGCTGCTCGACCGTGCTTTCCAGCATGACGTGCTTGCCGGAGTCGGACGCGTCGTGGAACGCCCACATGATATCCAGCACGTGGTAGCCCAGTTGGCCGGTAGCGCGGTGCTTGCGACCGGTTCGCAGGGCGTAGGCCATGTCCGCCGGGCCCATGCCGCGACCGTTCGGGTCGGCGGTGTGCGTCAGCGCGACCTCGTCGCGACTTTCGAAATCCTTGCCGATGTAGACCGGCCCGCCGAACCCGTTGGGGTCGGGGACCCACATCGTCGCCTCCGTGCCGTAGACCTCGATGATCGGGCATTGGTGCGTGCGGACGTCGAAGCTCTGGATGATCGTGCCGATGGCGCCGGACTCGAAGTCCATCAGGCCGGTTACGTGCGTGGGGACCTCGACCTCGATCTTCGTGCCGTTCTTCTTCTCGGAGGTGATCGTCCGTTCCTTGAACGTCATGCTGGTGGCGCCCGTGACGCGCTTGACCGGACCCAGCAGGGCCACCAATGCCGTCACGTAGTAGGGGCCCATGTCGAACATCGGGCCGCCGCCGTGCTTGTAGTAAAACTCCGGATCGGGGTGCCAGCTCTCATGGCCGCGGCACATCATGAAGGCCGTCGCGCCGACGATGTCGCCGATGGCGCCGTCTTCGATCAGCTTACGGCAGGTCTGGATGCCGGCGCCCAGGAAGGTGTCCGGCGCCGAGCCGGTAAGCACGCCCTTGGCCTCGGCGGAGGAGATGACCTTCTTGGCCTCATCGCGCGTCACGGTGAAGGGCTTCTCCACGTGAACGCTCTTGCCGGCCTCGATGGCGGCCAGGTTCACCGGGGCGTGGCCCTGCGGCGTGGTCAGGTTGACCACGATCTCCAGATCGGGATCGGCCAACATTTCATCGACCGTGACCGCCTGGAGGCCGTGTTCGTCGGCCTTGGCTTTGGCGCGGTCCATGTCCAGGTCCGCCACGCAGGCGAGGTCCAGGATCTCGAACTTCGGGCACATATCCAGGTAGGCCGGCGAGATGTTCCCGCAGCCGATGATGCCCGTCTTGACTGGCTTGTGACTCATGAAGGTATTCCTCGTTACGGGCGGGGCTATTGGACCCGCCAGATCATCTCGAACGTCGGCGTTCCGTACGCACGGATCGCTTTCGGCCCGATTGACTCAATTTCAGGCGCCTTGGCTCCGAAGAGCAGCTCGAACGCCGACTTCTTTCGACTGAAACGCACCACGTGGGGTTTGGTCAGATTGGCCAGCTCGGCCGCCCGGTCGATGGCGTCGGCGCGGTAGCCGATCGAATCGATCAACCCCAGTTCCTTGGCGGCGGTGGGCAGGTAGATCTTCCCGTTAAACGGCTCGGTCTCCGTGATTTCTTCGACGGTGGCGGCCTCGCCCTCGCCGACCACGCGGCTGAGGGTGTTGGTGCGCGTCTTGAGGCGGTCGCCTCGGCCGGCCCGGACGACCTCCTCGAACTGCTGCTGGTATTCATCCAGAATCGTCAGCAGGTACTCGCGCTCGCGGGGGCTCAGCTTGCGGAAGGGGCTGCCGGCGTCCTTCCACGGCTCGGCGTGGGTGGACTTGATGACGACCGAGTCGATCCCCAGCTTGCCCATGGCGTCCTCGAAGACAAAGTACGTCATCAGCACGCCGATGCTGCCGGTGATGGTGGTCGGCTCGGCCATGATCTCGTGGGCCGGCGCCGAGATGAAATACCCGCCGCTGGCGGCCACCCCGCCCATCGAGACCACCACGGTCTTGCCCGCCTCGCGCAGCTCGGTGACCATCCGGTGGATCTGGTCGCTACTGGTCACGCGGCCGCCAGGGGAGACCACCCGGAGCACGATGGCCTTGACCTTGTTGTCCTTGATGACAGCCTTGTGGAAATCGGCGAACGCCCGGGCCGACTCCGGAGCGACAACATCCTCCAGATGGTAGACCGCCACCGTCTGGGAGGTGTTGCCCTTCTTGATGATGTTGGTGGCTACGCGGGTGTTGGCGTCGGCGCTGGCGGCCTGGGCGATCACTACGATCAGCAGAATGAAGTTCAGCGTGATCGAGCCCAGCACGAACACAATGCCCAGAATGTTCAGGAACCAACTGAACGGGCTGCGCGACCGCGGGGCCGCGGCCGAGGATGTCTCAACGACGTCGGACGGCGGCGGAGGGGGTACGAGATTGTCACTCATGGCCAGTCTCCTTCAGTCAACGTGAACCGTTCTTATAGCCTCGCCAGAAGCCCCCTGCAACCGCAACGGGGGGGGCGGGGATGATAACCGTGACGGGAAAGTGTGCAGGCCGCGCCCGGACGGACGGGTACGCTTCTCCTAGCGGAGATCCGGCTCCTGGGAGACGTACTTGCAGGCCAGGACGGGGTCACTGTTGGTCTCAATGGCCATGCGGTAGGCCTCGGTGAGTTTCCGCGAGGGCCGAGGTTGGCCCTTGACGATCCCGTACCACTGCTTCTTGCCATCGTGCTTAACCGTCACGCCGCCGGGGCTGATTCGGAGTGTCGTGATGTCCTCCCGGGGGTGGAACAGCACTCGTTCCGCGCGATGGAGCAAGTCCACCAAGCTGGTGGCCGGCCGGGCGATACGGTTCTCACCTTCATCAAATGCGAGGTCGCATTTCCGCCTGACATCGCCATCCAGGAGAGCGCCGATAAGCGCGCCGACCAGCAACCCCACGGCCGGATTCGCCGGCTGAGCAGATCCGATCTGGAGGAAGCAGACTCCCTTGTCCGTGAAGATCAGGGGCCCAAGGAGGCGCTGATTGCCTTGCTTGTCCGGGTTCCGAGTCCAGGCGCGCCGGATCATGAATACCTTCGCCGGGGATTGGTTTTCGCACAACTCAGCCAGCGTCCGCGGACCACGCTGCTCCAGCCACTGCTGAGAACACAGCCGACAGAACCGGTAGCCGTCCAGCTTGATCCGGCCCGACAGGACGCCCAACCCCAGCGGCATGTTGCACGAATGACACCGCGCCATCGATACGTTCCCTTTCATCGGACCCCCAGGCACGAAGGACAATCGGGGCGACTGGATTTGAACCAGCGACTTCCTGCTCCCAAAGCAGGCACTCTACCAAGCTGAGCTACGCCCCGAGGCAGGCGGATTGTCGCAGGGCGAGGGCTGGCGGTCAAGTCGGCTCGGCTCGGCCGGTGTTGACCGGCTTTGAAGGGGTGCGTACTATCGCTGCACGATCAAAGGAAACCGAGCGGCGGCGAGCTTAATGAGGTGACTGATGAGTTGGGTGGAACGATTTCGAGTGACGGCCGGCAGTAAGGTGGATCTTGGCGAGCATGATGCGGCTGACACGGGCGGCATCGAACGCAAGAAGGACGCCACCAAGCAACTGAAGGCGAACGTCGACCGGTTGGCTGACTTGCAGTACCTGCTCTACGCCGAGAACAAGCGCTCACTGCTGATTGTGCTGCAGGCGATGGACGCCGGCGGTAAGGATGGCACGATCCGTCACGTCATGGGGCCGATCAATCCGCAAGGCTGTCACGTGACGAGCTTCAAAGCGCCGACGGACGAGGAATTGGCCCACGATTTCCTGTGGCGCATCCACAAGGCCGCCCCGCGGAAAGGGCAGATCGGCATCTTCAACCGGTCGCATTATGAGGATGTGCTGGTCGTGCGTGTTCGCCAACTCGTGGCCGCCAAGGTCTGGCGAGGCCGATACGCCCGCATCAATGAGTTCGAGAAGCAATTGGCTGACGGCGGCACGCACATCCTGAAGTTCTTCCTGCACGTCGGCAAGGACGAGCAACTCAAGCGGTTCCGCAAGCGCCTGGAAGACCCCCGCAAGCACTGGAAGTTCAACCCCGATGATCTCAAGGTCCGCGAGCAGTGGGGCGACTACATGGCTGCGTATGAAGATGCCCTGACCAAGTGCTCCACGTCGCACGCGCCGTGGTTCGTCATCCCGGCCGATCACAAATGGTTCCGCAATCTGGCCGTCGGTAGCATCATCCGCGAAACTCTTGAAGGCCTGGACATGGCCTACCCCAAGCCGGAGTTCGACCCGAAGGACTTCTCGCTGAGCTAGGGCGGGAGCTGGGCCGTTACTTGTTGTAGCGGGCGAATGTGGCCAGGGAGTGTAGGGCCTCATCGGCGGCAACTTCGGCGGCGGAGCTGTAGCCTTCCTTGCTCATGCCCTCACCGGCGCCGGTGCAGAGGATTTCGCCGTCGCGTGCGTCGACCACTCGCAGACTCAAGCTGACGTAATGATGCGTCTGGGTCTCCGCGCCCTTGAGGACCATCATGGTGGAGGACGTGCCGAGCTCCTGGCGTGTGCCCCAGTGGAGGATTTCGCCGCAGACGGCGGCGTCGGCGTTCAACTCGCGCGCCAGGGCAGCCGCGGCGACGGGATCGTAGCAGTCGATCAAATCCACCCCGGCCCGAGCGGCGGCCTGTTCGACCAGGTCGCGCGAGACGTTGGTGACGGCCCATCGTTCCATCTGGAAAAGTTCGTGAATCACGGCGCCGCGGGCGACCCAGGCCGAGCCCTGGGCTTCGGTCGACGGGCCGTCCGTTAGCGGCAGGACCACCATCGTCTTGACGCTCGCCAAGATCTCCTGGTCGTTGGCGGGGATGTCCGGCACGCAGCCGGCCAGCGCCAAAACGGCGGCCAGTGCAATAACGGTCGATCGTGGGAGGTCCGTGGTCATTCCTGTTCCTGGGCGGCTTGCTGTTGGGCGGCCTGTTCCTGAGCAGCCTGTTGCTGGACGAGGTCTCGCTTCTTGAAGGAGGCGACCCACGGCGCCAGGGCGTTGTGGGCGGCGATTTCGGCGGCGCCGGCATAGCCCTGATTGCTGACACCCTCGCCGAGGTCGGTGTAGATCACCTGGCCGTCGCTGACCCGCACCGCGCGAACGCTCAGCCCCACGCGATGAATGGTCCGAGTGGACGAACTTGTGATGGCCGTGATCGCCAAGGAACTGCTCTCGGACTGGGCTTCGTATTGCATGACCTCGCCCAGGATGATGGCGTCGGCGCCGGTCAGTTCGCCGATCTTGGCGGCCAGCTTGGCGTCGTTGCCCAGCGCCTGCATCAGATCGTGCTCATCGATCAGCGTCTTGACCTGCGTTCGCTCGTAGATCCGCAGGCCGGGGCAGTTGTAGAGCTCCTTCATCGCGGCGGTGACGACCAGATCGCCCGAGCCTTCGGCGTTGTGGGCATCGACGAACGGCACGACCGCCACGTGGTGAATCGGCTCGAGTTGACGGTAGATGTGTGAGTCGACCTGAATGTCCGGCTCACAGCCGAGCAGAACCATGGCCGCTGCGGCGATCATGACAACGAGGGCGCCGTGGGTCCTGCGGGCGCGAGACGTCGGTAGAGGCATCATCGCAACAAGTCTCCTTACGGTTTGCGATTCTGGCGAACAAGAGCCTCGAAAGGCTTCAGCGCCGCTTGGGACGCCTGGGTAAAGGCCGTGGGCAGGTGCTTGTCCGTGCTTTGGCCCGTGTGTTCATAGATGATGTCGCCCGTCTCCGTCGAAACGATCTGGACGGTGACGGCCACCTGAGAATCTCCCTTTTCGGTCGAGGGGGGCACGCATTGCGAAACGCCCGTCAGCACCGCGTCGGCGCCGAACTGTTGGCCGGCTGCGGCGAGGTCCTGGGGTGTCGCCGGCGAGGCGCCGCTCAGCCGCCACAGAATCGGAGTTTCAGCCACCGTCAACTGGGGCAGGGCGGCGTTGGCCAGATGGACAAAGGCTGCGCCCGACGCAACGGGCCCGACACCGGGGTCGCTGGACCGCATCGGGGCCACCAGCAGGTGATGGACCGCCAAGAGGCTGGGCACGTTGTAGGTCGTCGGCTCGGGCTCGCAGCCAACGAGCAGCGCGGAGGTCGCCAGAAGTAGCACCATCAGACGCAGCGAAGCGTTCACGGTTGGGCTCCTTCCACCGGCGTCGGCGGCGGGGGATTGCTTTGCAGGAATTGGTTCAGCCCGGTCACGGCCTGATCCGTCGCCTGCAGCATGGCCGGCCCGTAGCCGTCCTTCGATTCGGCCGTCCCTGTGCCGTAGTAGACGATCGCGCCGTCAGCCGGGCGAATCAGCCTGACGTTCACGCTGGCCCAGAAGGTGGATTCGGTTTGAGTCGATGAGCCGAAGTAGTAGTTCGAACGGCGGGTGTCAACGGTGGGTCGATAGTCCACCACCTCGGCGATCGCCAGCAGGTCGGCGCCGAGTTCGGCGGCCAAGGCGCCTTGCGTATCGGCCGACCAGAGCGACGGATCACCGAAGGCGCTCATGCGCTGGCGCAAACGGGCGGGGCCTTCTACCTTGAATCTCCCGGTCCGGTCCAAGGCTGTGATCAGCAGGCCCGTCTGCACGCGTCCGGCGTGAGGGCCGAAGCCGCCTGGGGCGCCGGCGGCCGGTAGGACCACGACCTTCCGCGCTGCGGCCAGGTCCTGGGGTTCGTAGACTTTCCACTGGTCGCATCCGACAAGCAGGGCAGCAATCAGAAGGACGGCCAGAAGCGTGAAGCGATGTGATAGGCGACGCGTGAGCATGCTCTCTCTTTCGCGATAGTGCAAGCGAGGCTACCACGATCCCAAGGTGGGTGCAATGTTCCTGTGGACCCAGGCGGGGGGGGGGTGTCCATGGGCTGGTAGCGGCGAGCCTTGACCGGCCGTCTACCGGCCGTCTACAATGCCGCGCGTCGTTCGATCCGAACGACGCACCTGCGCCCGTAGCTCAATTGGATAGAGCATCGGTCTTCGGAACCGAAGGTTAGAGGTTCGAGTCCTCTCGGGCGTGTTCGATAACGCCGGCCGTGACCACGCGTTGTGGCCGGCGTTTGCTCTGCGCTTGGTGACCGGCCCTCTATCGACCAAACACCCCCGTTGCCAGCTTCGGCCAATGCAGTTAGAATGGAGAACTAACCGTGAGGTAGAACTGTGAGGGCGCCCATATCCCCAGGCGGGAGACGGCGTAGGAAGCATGTCCCTCCGTGAAAGGTAAGATATGGGAGCCGGTGAAATGTTCCACGGCGACGCGGCGCTGCATCCTCTTTGGCCGCAGGTCCGGTGGAATGTGAGTGGCTTGTTTGTTCACGAACGCGTCTTGTTGAACGCGTTCCTGATCATGGCCTTCCGTTATGATGACCTGCCCCCCGAAACCTGTTCCAGTCTTGAATGAGAGTCCCTGTTGGCCA
>CAYRZU010000058.1:0-23606 GCA_964428895.1 uncultured Planctomycetaceae bacterium | reverse complement strand
ACCCCGATAAGAAACCGACCGACGAACAGGCCGCAACCCACAACGCCTTCGTCAACGAATTGGCCAAACTGGGCGACGTCTACGTCAACGACGCCTTCGGGACCTGCCACCGCAAGCACGCCAGCATGTTCGGCGTCGCTGAGGCCATCAAGGCCGCCGGTGGACCGGCCGTGGCCGGCTTCCTGGTCGAAAAAGAAATCAAGTACCTCCACGAGGCCGTCGCCGATCCCGCCCGTCCGTTCGTGGCGATTCTGGGCGGAGCGAAGGTCTCCGACAAGATCAAGCTGATCCGCTCGCTGCTAGGCAAGGTCGACCGCATCCTGATCGGCGGGGCCATGGCCTACACACTGCTGAAGGCACAGGGCCACACCATCGGCAAGAGTCTGCTCGAGGAAGATCAGGTCGACGAAATGGCCTCCCTGCTGGCTGAAGCGGGCGAGAAGATCCTTCTGCCCTGCGACCACGTCGCCACCGATGACTTCGCCTCCGATGCCGCCCAGACCGTCGAGACCGTCGACATTCCCGACGGCCTGCTGGGCATGGACATCGGCCCGGCCAGCGCCACCGCTTTCGGTGACGTGATCGCCGCGGCGAAAACGGTCGTCTGGAACGGCCCGATGGGCGTATTCGAGCGCGACGCCTACGCCGCCGGCACGAAGGCCGTGGCTGAAGCGGTCGCCAAAGCGACCGATGGTGGTGGCATTAGCGTGATCGGCGGCGGCGATTCCGCCGCGGCCGTTGAGGAAATGGGCCTCGACGAGCGGATGACGCACGTGTCCACCGGCGGCGGCGCCAGCTTGACCTACTTGGAAGGCAAGCCCATGCCGCCCCTGGAAGTGCTTGACCAGAAGTAGCCCCCAGAGAATAATCGACCGCAACGAACCCCCGGCAAAGCCCACCCGATCAGCGGTGGGCTTTGCTCATCCATATAACCATGACCATTGAACGCGGCAATCCGTGGCAACACCTGGCCGGCGGCCCCCTGATCGCGCCGAGCTTGCTGGCGGCCGACTTCGCCCGGTTGGCCGATGAGATTCAGGCCGTCCTCGCCGGCGGGGCTGACCTGCTGCACGTGGACGTCATGGACGGCCACTTCGTGCCGAACCTAACGGTGGGCCCCCCGGTGGTGGCCTCGCTGCGGACGGCCACCGACGCTTCGCTCGATGTCCACATCATGGTCGCCGACCCCGCCACCTACATCGAACGCTTCGCCGAGGTCGGCGCTGACACCATCACATTCCACATTGAAGCAACCGATCAGCCACTGACGCTGGTCGAACGCTTGCACGCCCTGGGCCTCGGCGCCGGCGTAACGCTGCGCCCGCGCACACCTGCAGATGCTCTGGCGCCCGTGATCGAGGCTGTCGACGTCGTGTTGGTCATGACGGTCGAGCCCGGCTATGGCGGCCAGGCGTTCATGCCGGACATGCTGGATAAGATCGGCGCGATCCGCTCAAGGCTCGCCCCGCATCAGCGGCTGGAAGTCGACGGAGGCATCAACGCCGACACCGCCCGCGCATGCGCCCAAGCCGGCGCCGACGTGTTTGTCGTCGGCACGTCGATCTTCCGCGCCGCCGATCCGGCCGCCGCGATCGGTGAAATCCGTCGCGGCGCCGAAGGGGGCCCGGCGTGACGGCCCGGATTCACGTGGTCCAGACGGGCCAGACCACCTGGGAGGCCGACAAGCGGTTCGAGTCCCCTAACGGCTCGCCCCTGACCGACGTCGGCATTCGAACGGTCCAGACCATCGCCTGCGAACTGGTGACCGAAGAGATCGTCGCGATCTACGCCGGCGACGCCGAGGCCGAACAGCAAACCGCCGACATCCTTACCCAGGAGCTTGGCCTGAAGGTCCAATTCCGTCCGGACTTGCGGGACCTCAACTACGGCCTCTGGCAGGGCCTGACGGTCGATGAGATCAAACGCCGCCAGCCCAAGCTGTACAAGCAATGGACCGAATCGCCCGCCACGGCGTGCCCGCCCGGCGGAGAAGCCCCCTTTGACGCCAGCCAGCGCCTCCGGGCCGCCCTCAAGGCCGTCATCAAACGGCGGAAGAACGCCTCGATCGCCCTGGTGGCCCGGCCGACCATCGTGGGGGTTCTTCGATGCCTCCTGACCGAGACGGATTTGGACGCCCTGTGGACGTTGGTGGACACCGGTTTCACCTGGACCAGTTTCGAACTGGCCCCTGACGTGCTGGCGTAAATGCGTATAATCACGCGTTGGAGTGACGCGATGTCAGAGATGCCAAACGGTATGACCGACGACGGACGGACCGAAGGGCCTTACGGCCCGACGGCCTTCGAAGGCCCGGCTACGCGGGATAAGAAAGATATCCCCAGCGGCCTGTGGATGCGCTGCGCCGGCTGCGGCAACATGCTCTACCGCAAGCAAGTGGCTGAGAATATGGAGGTCTGCCCGCAGTGCAGCCACCATTTCCGTGTCGCCGGGCGCACACGGGTTGAGCAACTGGCCGACCCCGATAGCTTCCAGGAACTGTTTGCCGAGATGGCCCCGGCGGACCCGTTGGCCTTTGAATGGCTGGGGCAGACCTACAAGGAACGCCTTCGAAAGGAACAGGCCAAGACCGGTAATTCCGAGGCCGTCCTGACCGGCGCCGCTTATGTCAAAGGTAGGCGCGTGGCCTTGGGCGTTATGGATGGCGAGTTCCTGATGGGCTCCATGGGCTCCGTGCTCGGGGAGAAGATCACCCTCTTGGTCGAATACGCGATAGAGCATTCGCTGCCGCTGGTGATTGTCTGTATGTCCGGCGGCGCCCGCATGCACGAGGGCGTTCTCAGCCTGATGCAAATGGGCAAGACCTCAGCCGCCCTGGCCAGGCTCGATGACGCCGGCGGCCTCTATATAACCGTCCTGGCCGACCCCACCACCGGCGGCACGACCGCCAGTTTCGCCATGTTGGCCGACGTGATCCTGGCCGAGCCGGGCGCGCTGATCGGCTTCGCCGGGCAACGCGTCATCGCCAATACCATCAAGGCCGAACTGCCTCAGGGCTTCCAACGGGCCGAGTTCCTGCTGGAGCACGGGTTCATCGATCACATCGTCCACCGGCACGAGATGCGAAGTGAAATCGCGCGGCTGATCGACCTGTGCGGTCGCTGAGGCCCCACTGCGAACGACCACCATGCCTCGCCGTCACGAACTCGCCGATAAACATCAGCGCCTGGCGGATTGGCTGACCCGGGCCGAACTCGACGCCGTTCTGCTGAGCCGACGATGCAACTTCAGTTGGCTGACTTGCGGAGCCCACAACTACGTCGCCCAGACGTGCGAAGTCGGCAACAGCTTCGTCTGGGCCGACCGCAGCCAGATCCGGGTGCTCGCCAACAACATTGAGGCCCCTCGCTTGGCTGATGAAGAACTGGCGGGCCTCCCCATCGAGGTCGAAACGTTCGATTACGCCGATCCCGATGGACTCAGGAACCTTCTTGGGACGATCGGTGGCGCCCAGGCCGTCGCCGCCGATGCGCCTGTGGCGGGAATGGTCCTAGCCGACTTGCCGGGCGGTTTCGACCGCCTCCGTTGGGTGCTGACCGCACCGGAAATGGACCGTTATGCGTCACTCTGCGCGGACGTTGTTGCCGCCGTCGAAGCGACATCGCGCAGGGCCGAGCCGGGCTGGACCGAGCACCGCGTCGCCGCCGAAACGGTCACCGAACTGCGCAGCCGCAACTGCGTACCGTGGGTGCTGCTGGTCGGGGCGGACGATCGCCTCCATCAATTCCGCCACCCCTTGCCGACCGATCGTGCCGTTCACCGCATCTTCATGATCGCGGTGTGCGCCGAACGGGACGGACTGATTTCGGCGTGCTCCAGGCTCGCCAGCTTCGCCCCGCTTTCCGCAGAGCTAGCCGACAAGCACCACGCCTGCGCCACGGTCGACGCGGCGCTATGGTCACGAACGCTCGTCGGCGCCACATTGGGGGACATCTTCGCCGAAGCCGTTGATGCTTACGAGGCCGTCGGTTTTCCCGGCCAGTGGCGCCACCATCATCAGGGCGGCTCGATCGGCTATCAGCCTCGAGAGGTCAAAGCGGCCCCCGCTCAGACGACATCAGTCCTGGCCAATCAGGCCTTCGCGTGGAATCCGTCGATCGCGGGCACCAAGTGCGAGGACACGATCCTGTGCCGGGCCTCCGGGCCCGTGATCCTTGCCCCCCGAACGGATTGGCCCACGGTCAGCGCCAGTTGGAAGGGCCTGACGGTCGGCCGCCCGGCCATCCTGGTTCGCTAGTCCTTGGCGGATTCCTCGTCACCGTCGACCAACGGGCTGATGGGCCAGTCGGAGTGTAGTTCCTCGGCGGCGCCGTGGCCCTGGCCGGGCTCGATGCCTTCGGGGAGATCGCTGACAAATTCGGCGACTTCCGGCACCTTGACTTCGTCGGTCTCGGTCGAAGCCTTCTTGGCCTTCTTGCCGCCCCGGCGCCCGCGCCGGCGCGACTTCTTGGCCTTGGGCTTGGCCTCGGCATTATCGGGAACGGCCCCCTCCGCGCCTTCGGCCTTGTCGCCGCTCTCGGGGGAAGGCTCTTTAGCCGCCGCCTTCTTGGAACGCTTGCGCTTGGATTTCTTCTTCTTGGCGGTCGTCTTCTCGTCGGCCTCGGCGCCGTCCGCCTCGGCGCTCGGCTCAAGGGCCTGACCGGCCTCTTCCACGGAAACGGTCTTGATCTTCGGCGTCTGCTTGCGCTTGGACTGCTTGTCTTCCGGCCGGTCCCACGCTACCGTGCTGCCTCGCTGGTTCATGCAGTTGATCGTCACGTCATTATCGGTCATGTCGGCGTCCGTGCGAACCACGATCTGCCGACCGGTGGCGGTCTCCAACTCGGTCAGTTGATTTCGATGGATGTTGTTGAGGTGGTGGGCCACGGTCGGATTGACCGTCACTTCAATCGTCGCCACATCCTCATTTCCGCACAGGTTCTTCAGCGACCGCATGATGTGAATGGTCTGCGATTCCTCGCTCTTGACGACCCCCGCGCCGTCACAGTGGTCGCACACGCGGTAGATGCTTTCCTTCAACGACGGGCGTATCCGCTGACGCGTCATCTCCACGATGCCGAATTGGCTCATTCGGAGGATCTTGGTCTTGGCCCGATCCGGCTTGATCGCGTCCCGAAGGGCCTTCTCGACCTCGCGCACATGCTTCTCCTGGCGCAGGTCGATGAAGTCGATCACAATCACGCCGCCGAGGTCGCGGACGCGCAATTGCCGGGCGATCTCCTTGGCCGCTTCCAGATCGGTCTTCAACGCGGTGGTTTCGGCATCGCGGTGCTCACGCAGCTTGCCGGAGTTAATGTCGATGGCGACCAGCGCTTCGGCTTGATCGATCACCAACGAGCCTCCGGACGGCAGGGCTACGCGCCGGGCGTACATAGACTCGATCTCGTGCTCCAGGCCGTAATCGGCGAATAGCCCCCCCTGCCCGGCATAGACCTCGACCACATGCTTGCCTCGGGGCATGGCCATGTGGAGGAACCGTTGGACCTTGCGGGCGTCGTCTTCGTGGTCACACACAATGCGTTTGATATCGGTGTTGTAGATGTCCCGCAGGGTCCGCGTGACCAGGTCGGATTCCTGGTACAGTTCGGCCGGGGCGGCCGAAGAGTCGATCTGCTGCTGAACATTCTTCCACAACCGCGTCAGGTACTGCAGGTCGCGCTGAAACTCGCGCTTGGGTCGCCCGATGCCGGCGGTCCGCACAATCAGGCCCATGTCGGTCGGCAAGGACAATTCCGCCAGGACGGCTTTGGCTTTGGTGCGGACCTCGTCATCCTCGATCTTTCGGGACACGCCCAAACGGGTCATGCCCGGCATCATCACCAGGAGTCGGCCCGGGATGGACAGATAGGTCGTCAGCGTTGGCCCTTTCGTACCGATGCCTTCCTTGATCATCTGAACGATGACCTCTTGCCCGCGTTTGAAGCACTCCTGAATCGGGGGCCGCTGCCGGTGGGGGCGCTTTCGCCCGACGGTTTCGCTACTGGACCCGTGCCCCTTGGGAAAGTGCTGCGGGTGAACGTCGGAAACGTGCAGGAAGCCGTTCTTGCCGAGCCCGAAATCGACGAAGGCCGCCTGAATCCCGGGCTCGATGTTAGTGATGCGACCCTTGTAGATGTTCCCCACGTGCGACGCCCGACTGCTGCGTTCGACGTAGAGTTCCTGGAGGCGGCCTTCATCGACGATAGCGATGCGGCACTCGTGGCCTTCCAGGGTGTTGATTAGCATTTCTTTGGCCATGAAGGACCTCTAGTTTGTGTTCGTGCCAGGCCAGTCAAGGGGACAAGGCGTATCGGCCGACGCGTCGGGGATCACATAGGTGATTCCTCGCCGGTCCAGCCGCGCCATGTCGGTGCGTTCATCAAGCCCCAAGAGGTTGAGAACATCCTTAGGTCTGGCGGTTCGGTCGCCCGTGAACCGTTGGGTCCACTGAAGATTGGCGCCCTCGATAGATATATCGGCAACGAACGGGTGAATATCGATAGTCTGTTCAGGTCGGTGGCTTGGCCGCTCCCGTCGTTTGGGAACCGCGACGCGGGCCACCGGCCACGTTTTCTCTTGCTGAAGTTGGTTGAGTCGGTCGGCCACAGGGCCGCGAGATTCCGCGGGCACGACCAATCGGTAGTGCGCTTTGCCCGCCTGGGGTTTGGCCTTCCCCGGCAAGGGCTTTGCGGCCAGGAATCGCATGCCAGTCGGCGGTGAGGCGGCGTTGAGACGGTCACATAGGGCCGCGGCATCGGTGGGCTCCGCAAGCTTGACCACCAGCAGATCATCACGGCTGGCCACACCGACCGGACGGGGAGGAATAAGCGACAGGATCGGCCGGGGATTAAACCCCTGACTGAAGGCGAGCGGCATCTCGGCGCGCGCCGCCAGCCGCTCGATGGCCCGAAGGACGTCGTGGTGCGACAGAAAACGCAGGTCGCCCTCAATGGACAACCAAATGGCCCATCGCTCAGACACGCGGTGGAAAGCCCTTTGCTCTTGTTCCACGCTTCACCGAGGCCGGCCCCGCGCCGCCGCGCGTGCATCGACGCGCAAATGGGCGAAACGGGCCTAGCCCAGCAGATCGTCCGGGAAGACTCCCCGGACCTCCGCGTGGAGATAATTCATCGTCTCTTTGTCGGAATCAAAACCCATCACCCGCCGGGCGACCTGACGCGCGTGCGCCATGTCGACCGAACGGATCATTTTCTTTACTTCGGGCAGCGCCGGGGGCGAGCACGAGAACCGCCGCAACCCCAGCCCCAGCAGCAGCAGCGTGAACAGCGGCTCGGCCGCCATCTCGCCGCACAGGCTGACGTGGATCCCGTGGCGCTGGCCGGTACGGATGACCTCTTTGATCAGCCGCAGCACCGCCGGGTGAGCCACCGTAAACATCGGCGCGACTTTCTCATTGCCGCGGTCGACGGCCAGCGTGTACTGGACAAGATCGTTCGTGCCGATCGAGAAGAAGTCCACTTCCCGGGCGAACGCGTCGGCCATCAGGGCGGCCGACGGGGTCTCGACCATCATCCCGATGGGAATGTCATGGCGAAACTCGATGCCCTCTTCCTCCAGGTCTTCCATCACATCGCGAACGATGGTCTTGGCCTGGCGAAGCTCCAGCAGATTCGTCACCAGCGGAAACAGCATTGATACGGGCGCATCGATACTGGCCCGTAAGATCGCCCGTATCTGCGTCTTGAACATCGGCAAATTCTGCAAGCAGAACCTAATGCTCCGGCAGCCGAGGAACGGGTTCCGCTCCGGCGTTCGGGCGCGGCTCTGGGTGTATTTGTCGGCCCCGAGGTCAAGCGTTCGGATCACGATCGGATGATCGCCCACCAGGCGAATGACCTCGCGGTACGCGCGAAAGTGGTCTTCCTCGCCCGGCTCAGTATCGCTGCCGAGGTAGAGGAACTCGGTTCGGTACAGGCCGATTCCCTGACCGCCCTTTTCCAATACCGCAGCGGCTTCGCTGGGGAACTCAATGTTACCCAGCAGCGTTATCTCGTGGCCGTCCTCGGTAATCGCGGGCAGTTCGCGGAGGGAGTCCAGGCTGTGAATGAAGGCCACCTGCTGCTCGGCCATGTTGCGATAGCGAGCGATGGTGGCTTCATCGGGATCGACGACAATCGTCCCGCGCGTCCCGTCGATGATGATCATGTCACCGGCGGTGATATCGGCGCTGGCGTCGTTGGTGCCGACCACCGCCGGGATGCCCAGAGCCCGAGCGAGGATGGCGGTGTGGCTGGTGGCGCCGCCGGCATCGATGCCGATACCCATCACGTGCTTACGGTCCATGGTGGCCGTCTGGCTGGGCGTCAGATCGTGCGCCATTACGATCACGTCCTGCTTGAGATGGGTCAAGGACTGACGCTGCTGACCCACCAGGTTGCGCAAGAGACGCTTCTCGATGTCAAAGATGTCCTTGACGCGTTCGGCCAGGTGTTCGGGCATGGCCATGAACTCGCGTGCATAGCTGCGAAGCACGGTGGCCACGGCGTATTCGGCGGTCGCGTTTTCGCCGGTGATCGCGTCCTGGATCTTTCGTTGAAGGGACTTGTCCTCCAGCAGCGAGACGTGGAAATCAAAGATGCCGGCCGTCTGTCGCCCGATGCGTTCGGCCGTCCTCTTCGACAACTCCTGCAGTTCCTTCTTGGAGACGGTCAGGGCCTTGCGGAATCGCTGCAGTTCTCCCTGGGTGGCCTCGGCGGACACCTTCCGCTGAGGAATATCGAACTCCTCCGCTTCAACGACGACGGCCTGTGCGATGGCCACGCCGGGAGAAACTCCGATGCCCTTCTTGATCTTCATAGCGCCACGTGCAGCCTATCAGCCCCTGGCACACAGATGAGGCATTCAGTGGTTAGCTCTGGCCCGCTTCCATCTCGCCGAATCCACCTTGAATCAACTCGACCAATGCGGCGGCGGCCTCTTCGGCATCCTCGCCATCGCAGACGATCGTCAAGACGGTGTCCTTCGTTGCGGCCAATCGCATGACAGACATGATACTCTTGGCGTCCACGGTCAGGTCGCCATTGGAGACTTCGATCCGGCTCTGGTAGCTGTTGGCCAGTTCCACCAACTGCATCGCCGGTCGAGCGTGCAGCCCATATTCGTTGGGAACAGGGATTTCCGACGTTACAGTTGGCACAGTCGTTCATCCGCATATATCAGCGTGGCCAGGCGTGAGCCTAGACCATCTCATCGGCCTCACGGATCAGGTCGATCATGGCGTCTTCGGTTTCGCTCTGCAGCAGGAACTTTCGGAACATATCCCGCTGCACGTGCTTAAATATCGTTTCCATCGCTTCCAGGTGCGTGTCGGTATCGTCGCCGTTGGAGAGCATCAGGATCACGGAGTGGACGGGCTTGGAGTCGAGGCTCTTGAAATCGATGCCGCCGCTGCTTCGCCCGATCACCCCAATGGGTTTCTTGACAAAATCCAGTCGAGCGTGCGGCAGAGCCACGCCCTTGCCGATGCCGGTGGTCGCCTGGCCCTCGCGTTTGAGGACGGCCTTGGTGACCTGATCGGTCTTGGCCTTGGCAACGGCCCCGGCGTTAGCCAACGCCTTGACCAACTCGCGAACGGCGTCATCTCGCGTGGTCGCCTTCAGATCCGGGACCAGCGCGCCGGTCACAAGAATATCCGACAGTTTCATATACAACTCCCGTAGGCGCCCTCGCGCCATCTCAAAACACATCCACCGAAGCCGCGGCGACAACTCGCCCGACCACCTTCACGCTCGTGAAGCGCACACCTAAGGCAGAGAGTTTACAGGACTTCCCCTCCGGCCACAACGCTCAATGCGCCTGGCAGGGCCGCCCAATTCGCCAACACGGCGCCCCGCCGGAACCGTCCGATCTGCCCTCTAGCTGCTGGGTGGGGCCTGGTGATCGCGCACCTTGTCCTTATGACGCCGCAATTGCTCGGCGATCTTGTGGAGGCACTGGTCGATGGCTGTGTGCAAGTCCTCGTCGCTGTGCTTGGCGACGAAGGTGGTCTTCTTCTTGGCGCTAACAACGATTTCTACCGAGGGCGTCTCACCCTCGCGGTCCAGTATGACTTCCGTATGCTGAATGGTCCCCAAGTACTTGGTGAGCTTCTCGGCTTTGGTTTCGACGTAATCGCGGAGGTCATCGGAAACCGACATGTGGCGTGCATTGACGACGATACTCACTGGACTGTCTCCTCATCGTCTGGGGACGGGGGCGATTCAAGCGCCTTAGCTTCATCGGCCCGTCGCAATAACTGGTCTGGCGGCTGAACCACGCCGCCGCTAATCGTGAATCGAAATGCCTCATCAATGCTGAGAGGCAGGTCCACCACGTCCTCTTTGGAGACCGTGATCGTATAGCCCGTCACAGGCATGGGGCTGGAGGGGATAAACAGCGTCAACATATCCTGGCCGGCCGTGTCGGTCAGCTTCTTCATTCCCCCGGCGGTGACCAATCCCAACGCCCAAATCCCTTTGCGCGGGTATTCAACGGCCACCACACGGGAAAACTCGATGTTCTTGTGACCAAAGAAGTAGTCGGTGACCTGCTTAACCTGTGGATAGAGCTGGCGGATCACGGGCAGGCGCCTGAGGCCGCTTTCGACCACGCGCAATGACGAGCGCCCAACGAAACTGGCGACGAAGCGCCCGACGAAGTAGATCAGCACGAACGCCAGCAGGATGCCGATGAAAGCAAGCTTGTGCGTGGCCCAGTACGCCTCGACCCATTCCCACTGATCGGTCTTGCCCGCCAGCGACCAAGGCTCATCGGTGAACAGCGTGCGGGCCTGAATCGTCACCCACATGGCCACCTGGTTGAGATAGACACCCACGTTATCCTGAATGAATTTGTAGACGTAGATGACGATCATCAACGTCAGCATCAGCGGGAGCATCACGGCCAAACCGCGAAGGAAGAACAGCTTAAAGTCTTGGACGAATCCCTTCCTCACAATTGACGCTCCATCCGCTTGTTGAGCCCCGCTCGTTGCATTGTGTTGACCACCAATGCAGTGTAGTCGCGCAAATCCGGTAGGTCAAGCCAGGTACGAAGACCATCTGTCGATCCGGACAACCTGTTCGCAAAATGCTATTATTTCAGATATTACACCCCCGCTCTTGACGAGACATCTGGGCGTGGCTAGAATCAACACAGGACGGAAAAGATTGTCCGCTGTGGCCCACGCTTGCCGCAGGTCCCCCTCCGCCTGCGGCATTGGCCACGGTTAATGAAAGCGATGCCGGGGCCCCCCTCCGCCAAGGCATCGCTTTCTTTGTCTGTTCGGGTTCGCTTGCCCCAGACATTCCCTCCAGTTGTCCAGCCAGTCGGCCGATAAGACTATTGCAGGACTTATCGTAGCTTATCGAGATTGGACCGACATGGCTAAGCGTGTACTGAGCTTCACCAAGAGCGGCGAGACCTTCTTGTTTCGCTATCCGGCCGGGCTTGAGGACGACGTCATTGACACGGTTATGGAATTGGCCGAGGCCCCTCATTGTCCGTTGGACTGGCTGGACGCCGCCACGCTGAGCTTCCAGGTCGCCCAGTATGCGGCCACGGAGACCAACGTCGAATCAGCGCCATCTCCGCTGGATGAATAGAGCCCAATCGCCCCGACGGGGCGACCGATGCAAGACAACGGATCTGTCGATTTCGCGGTTGCGATTAGCCAAGGATGGCCATGCACGCACTGCCACATGTCTCGAGTTTTCTGGAGTACCTCGAAAGCCAGCGGAACTTCTCTCCACATACCCTCCGCGGGTACACTGCGGACCTGACTCAGTTCGCCCAGTTCTTGATTGTCCTGGGCGCCGGCGCCGACCCGCTGGCCGATCTGACCTGTGATGAATTGCCCCCGCTGGCGGAAGCTGACGCCTCCGTCCTCAATGGCCGTCTGCTTCAGGTCGAGCCGGTGGACATCCGCGCCTTTCTGGCGGCCCTGCGAAACACCGAATACTCCAAGGCCACCACCGCCCGGAAGCTTGCCTCCCTGCGAAGCTTCTACAAGTACTTGGTCCGCCAAGGCCTGATGTCGACGTCTCCGGTCAGCGTGATCCGAACTCCCCGCCAGGACAAGCGCTTGCCCAAGTGCCTCGACGTGGACCAGGTCGACGCCCTGCTGGCCGCACCGGACACCGATGAACTGCTGGGCGCGCGCGACCGAGCCATCCTGGAGACCATCTACTCGGCCGGCCTGCGGATCAGCGAACTGGTCCACCTGGATGTCGAAGACCTCGACGAATTCGGCGAGGCCCTTCGGATACGAGGCAAGGGGAAGAAGGAACGGCTGGCCCCGGTGGGCGGCTGCGCGCTGCAGTCCATTCAGCACTACCTGGGCAAGCGCGAGGACGCGTTCGGGCAGGCCCCGGCCGGCGCCCTGTTCGTCAACCGGTCCGGGCAACGCATCACCGACCGGTCCATTCGCCGCAAGCTGGGCAAGTACCTCCAGGCCGCCGGGATCGACATGCACGTCAGCCCGCACGTGCTGCGGCACAGTTTCGCCACGCACATGCTCAACGCCGGCGCCGACTTGCGAAGCGTCCAGGAAATGCTCGGCCACGAGAGTCTCTCGACCACGCAGATCTACACCCACCTAACGACCAATCGCCTGCAGAAGGTCTACCGGCAAGCTCATCCCCTGGCTAAGCCGCGCTAGCCCCGAGGCATCAACGCCCCCTAGTCCGCCTCTTGTGTCTCCGGCTGTGTCTCCGGCTGTGTCGTCGGCTGCGTGGTGGCATCCTCACCTTCATCATCCGTATCCGGTCGGGTAACGACCAAGCCCCCGGTGATGCGTGACTTCCCATCGTCGCCACCGATCAAGTCGTGGCCGCCGTCGCCCATGAATTGCGGGCCGCCGATGGGACGCGTCTTCCGGGTCTTCTTGAGGTCTTCCAACGCCTTGACGGCCGCGGCCCGCACATAGTCGTTGGGGTCGTTACTGGAGGATTGTCGCAGCTTCGAGGCAGCTTGAGCAGCATCGGTTCCCAGGAACCCCAGGGCCCGCACCGCGTGCCACCGCACCCAGCGGTCGTCGTCTCGCAGCGCCTTCATGAGCGCCGGCACGACACCGGGCGGCAGTTCGTATTCAATCATGCCCATGGCCATGGCCGCGTCGGAGCGGGCATCGGAGCTCTCGCTGTTGGTCAGAACGTCAATCAGCACCGCCGACGGGGCCTCAACCTCGCCCAAGACGTCCAGAACCGCCCGGGCGCCCGCCACTCGGACCCCGTCATCTTCATCCTTCAAGAGGTCTCTTAGTTCCGGGGCCGCCGCGTAAGCTTCCGGGCCGATGGCTGCCAGGGAGATCGCCCCTTCCCGACGGTCATCGACATCCTCGCTATAGAGGGCCTTTCGCACGTCGGTGATGGCCAGCGTCCCCTGCTTGACCAGGATCATCGCCGCGATGGCGTCCCACCGTCGGCGCCCGGTGTTCTTGCGAAACGCCTCCAGCAGCGCCGGCCCCGCCTGCCAGCCCTTGGGCCCGATCGACCCGATCGCCACCATCGCCCCGTACCGAACACTGTCCTCCGGGTCATCCAAGGCCGTCATCAACTCCTCCAAAGCGCCGACGGCCGTTTCGCCCATGTGGCTCAGGCCCAACGTGGCCTTCAAACGCGTGTCCGGGTCCTTGTTCCTGAGCATCTCCAGGAACACCGGGAGGACGGAGGGGTCCTCGCTGCCGATCTGGCCGATGGCGCTGGCTGCAGCGAAGCGCACCTCGCGGCTTTCATGATTCAGCAGACCGATCAGGCCGGTCACGGCCTCGCGCGCATTCTCGCCCATCTGTCCCAGCGCCTGGACGGCCGAACTGGCCACGTCGTCCGATTCGTCGGAGGTGGCCTCGACCAGCGCGTCCACCGCCGCCAGGTAGGGAGGGTCCATTCGTCCCAGGGTCAGGGCCGAATGCTTGCGGACCTGCTCCTCTTTGTCCTTTAGGCCCGCCACCAACGCCGTTCCGACCACGCTCCCTGGGGCCTGGATCTCACCGATCGCCCAGGCCGCAATCTGACGGACGTGGGCGGCCTTGTCCTTCCTAAGCAGTTGGGCCAAGTCCGCGCCGGCTGAAGCCGCGTCCGGGCCGATATCGCCCAGGGCGCCGGCGACCACATTCCGGACCGCATCATTCTTGTCCTTCAGGGCCCTGCACAACGCCCGGGCCGCCGGGGCTGCGTCCGGCCCCATGGCCCCTAGTCTCCGGGCGGCATCCGCCCGAATATGAGGGCTGCTGGACTTGAGCTTGGCCGTCAATTCATCGATATCGCCCCCCACCGCAATCCCACACAGCAGACACACGGCGGCCGACAGGCACATCGCCTCATACCACCTGCGAGAGATCAACATAACGCCATCCCTTTCTCGTCGTGCTCGCCACGCCTACCCCGCGCATATGTTACTTAAACGTCGAGGATTCGGTCAATATTGCACTGGGGCGTTAACTGTAATATGGCCGACATCTTTAATAGTTGCCAGGACACGTCCACCAAGTGATAATAGCTGCCAGACGGGACCTGGGATGGCTCGAAGGAGACAACCCATGAGCACTTCATGCCGCTTGTCAATTCTCGCGTTGGTTGGCCTGTTGGCCCTGGCCGGCTGCGACAGTCCGCCCACACCGCGCAAGTATATGGTGCTGACCATCGACACGGTCACGCTGAATCCCGAGAACCCCCAGGAGAGTCAGCACGTCTACGACTTCCTGCAGGCCCAGGCCGACTACGAGGGCGCCCTGGCCGTTCTGAAAGCTCACTACACCGCTGCCAACGACCTCGAGCACATCAACTGGGTCGACCGTGAGCAACTGAACCTTCAGAATGCTCGGATGTTCGTCTGGGAAGGCGTCGAATCCCCCCTCCCCAGCAACGCGGTCCTGACCGCCGGGAACGAGAGCATGTTGGTCGAGAATCTCGTCGGCGTCAGAGACACCTATGTGGCCGCCGCCAAGGCCCTGGCCGACTACTACGAGCAGTACGGGCCGGAAGACAACGCCAAAGCCGCCGCCAGCATCCTCGAACGGTACGACCTCATTCGGACCTACCTGTACCTCGACGACGCCGAGTTCCCCCCGATGGATCTAGCTCCCTCGGAAGGCATCGTCGAGGCCAACGCTCTGTTCAAAGAGGCCGTCAAGCTTCACGAAAAGGGGAAGGGATGGGCGCGAACCTTCTTCAGCACCGACTACCGGACCCAGAGGAAAGCCCTCAAACGCTTCAAGGATGTGATCGAGCAATACCCCACCTCCGACAAGATCGCCGAAGCCGCTTTCTTTATCGGAGACATCTACAAAGAATACTTCAACGAGGACGTCCGAGCCGTCCACTGGTATGAGCGGGCCTGGACGTGGGATCCGGAGGTGCCCCACCCGGCGCGGTTCCAGGCGGCTACGGTTTACGACCTCCGCCTCAACAGCAAGGCCAAGGCCCTCGATCTCTACAAGCGTGTATTGACTGAGGAACAGTTCAATCCGTCGAACGCCTACTTCGCCGCCGAGCGGATCGAGGAAATCCAGGAAGACGCCCATCTCTACCAGACCGAGTTGGATGAACTGCGAGGCCGGGCCCCGACTCCGCAGACCTCGACCCCCCGCACGCCGACTCCGCGAACGTCCCAGCCCGACCCCGGCGCGCCGGCGCCCCTTGAGCCACAACCGGAAGACTATGTGTCACCCGAGTACGATTTCATCGAGCCCGACGCGCCCGAATACCCCACCGCCAAGGATCCGGCCGGCATCGAAGGGATCGGTTCGCCCGACCGGCCTGCCGAAGAGCCGATCGGCGGGGATGTCGAATCCGACGAGTACGACTAGCCCCGCACACCCGCTTCGGCTGAAACAAACCGTCTGCGGCGGCGTTAGGCTCTGATGGAACCATGAGCTTCAGGCCCTTTATGTCTGCCCGCCTCCCCGTGACGATCGTACTCCTCGCCGTCGCCACCATCGCAATGACGGCCGCGCCCGCCGACGCGCAGTGGAAGAACCCCAAAGCCGGGCGTCCTCCCCAAGCCAAGCCCCACCGACGCACCGGCGGCGAGAGCTTCCCCCCCTTGCCCCTGCCGGCCACCCCCGTTCGCCGATCCGAACGCAAACGTCAGCCCGCGCCGCCGGCGCTGATCGGCATGATCGACTTCTCCGACGTCACGCTCACCAACCAACTGGCCGGCCGAGGCGACAGCAACTTCCCCACCACGCAAATCGACATCGAACGGTTAATGAAAGTCGCCAACAAGAATCTCAACATCAACTACCGCTACATGACCACGTCGCTGAGCACCTTCAGCTGGGATCCGGCCGAACTGCCCCTGCTGTACGTGACCGGTTGGACCCCCATGCCCCAGCTATCCGACGCGCTGATGACCAAGCTGCGACGGTATCTCTACGATGGCGGCACGCTCGTCATCCACGCCCAGTGCGGGCGGCAGGAGTTCGTCGATTCGGCGCGCCGTGAAATCGCCCGCCTCTTCCCCGACCGCCAGCTCGCCGCCATTGATACCGACTCGCCGCTATTCGCGGCCGTCCATCAGATCCCGCTCATGCGGTTCCGCAAGGACAGCGACCCGTTCAAGACCATGCCCCCCTACATCGAGGCCGTCTACCTGGGCTGTCGGCCGGCCGTCATCTTCAGCCCCATCGACCTCAATATCGGCTGGGACATCGCCAAGAACCCCATTGAGGGGGGCATTCTCTACCACCAGGCCGACGCCGGGCGGCTGGGCATCAACATGATCGCCATGACACTGGCGAATCTCGAGTACGCCCGGGCCTGGGGCATCGAGAAGAAGTTCCACCAGCAGTTCGATGGCTCGCGCGACCGCCTCGTGGTCGGCCAACTCGTCCACGGCGGCGACTGGGACCCCACGCCGCATGGCCTGGTCAACCTGCTCAAGCACGTCGAGGCCAACACCACCCTCGGCGTGCAGTTCAAGCGCGACCCGGTCGACCCGGCCGCAACGAATGTGTTCGGCTATCCGCTGCTCTACATGACCGGCCTGAGAGACTTCAAACTCGCCGACAACCAGGTCGCCGTTCTGCGCAAGTACCTCGAAAGCGGCGGCGTGCTCGTCGCCGACGCCGCCGCCGGCCGAGCCGCCTTCGACGCCGCCTTCCGACGCGAAATCGCTCGCGTCCTGCCCGACGCCAAGCTGGCCCCCATCCCGCCGGATTCGGCCCTCTACCAAATGCCCTTCGCCATCCAACGGGCCGACTACACCGACCTGGCCCGAAACGCCCAGCCCGACCTCCAGACGCCCTACCTCGAAGGCATCGAGGTCGACAGCCAGTTGGTCGTCATCTACGCTCCCATCAGCCTGTCGGTCGGATGGGAACAGCTCAACTACCCCTTCGCCCGCGCCTACCAAAACACCGACGCCCTCCGCCTCGGCGTCAACATCCTCACCTACGCCCTAACCCACTAGGGCTCACGGCCGAAATCCGCTTGCGTTTCGGTGCCGTCTGGCGAAAACAGAAGTCTGATCAGGGAGACGTCTATGTCGATCGGATGGCAAGCATCGGGCGCCGGCGGCGCAATCGCAGCCGGCGGAGCTGAGGCGGTTGCGGCGGGAATGTAGCTCTTGCGCAATGGCGGCAACGCCGCCGACGCGGCCGTGGCGACCATTCTTGCGCTGAGCATCACCGACCACGGCGCCTTCGCCATCGGTGGCGAAATCCCCTTCATCATCTACGACGCCAGACACGAGCGTGTGGATGTGCTCGCCGGCCTCGGGCGCGCGCCGCTCGACCGACAAGCCATCGATTGGTACATGGCCAACGGCATCCCGGCCGACGGAGACACCAAGGCCTCCCTGCCGCCGGCGGTGCTGCACCTGTGTATCACCACCCTGATTCGCTACGGCACGGTCAGCTTTGCCGATGTCGTCGCGCCCACGCTCGACCTCTTGCGCACCACCGATCGCGATTGGTACGAGCGTCTTGCCCAGACGCTGCTGAAGATGGTCGACACCGAAGGCGCCTGCCCCGGCAGCCGCGAAGACAAGCTCGCCGCGGCGCGCGACCGCGATTACAAAGGCGACATCGCCGACCAACTCGAGGCCTGGTACATCGAAAAGGGCAGCTTCCTACGCAAGGCCGACCTCGCCGCCCACGACACCCTCATCGAATCACCCGTCACCGTCGACTACCACGGCTACACCGTCTGCACGTGCAACACCTGGACGCAAGGGCCCACGCTCTGCCAGGCGCTGCGACTGCTGGAGCGATTCGACCTGCGGCGACTGGGCCATCTCTCGGCCGACTACGTTCACGTGATTGCCGAAGCCCTCAAGCTCGCCTTCGCCGACCGCGACCGTTACTACGGCGACGCACTCCTGGGCAACGTGCCGCTGGAAGCTTTGCTATCAGACGAATATACCGCCCTCCGTCAGCCGCTGATCGACTTGGCGGCCGCCTCCACCGAGATCCGCCCAGGCGATCCGCTCGGCATGGTCCCGCTAGCAGGCCCCGGCAGCTACGAGCCCGGCCAGGCGGGCACGACCACGTGTGTGGTCGCCGACCGTTGGGGCAACGTCGTTTCCGCCACCCCCAGCTGCAACGTCTTCGGCGACAAGGGCGACGGCGGCGAGACCGGCATTACCCACGGGAATCGTCTGCGGAGCCTGAACACCACCCCCGGCCACCCCAACTGCATCGCCGCCGGCAAGCGCCCGCGAATCACACTGACGCCCACGCTCGTGCTCAAGGATGACCGCCCCGTGTTGGCTATCAGCGTCGCCGGCGGCGACCTGCAGGACCAGACCGCCCTCAACGTCCTACTGAACGTGCTCGAGTTCGGCATGACCCCAGCCGACGCGGTCACCGCACCGCGCTTCTGCACGCATCATCACGAGGACTCATTCAAGCCGATCCCCAATCGCGCCGAGGCTATCGTGGCGGTCGGTTCGCTCCAGGTCCACGAAGGCATCGACAAGGCCATTCAGAAAGACCTCGCCTCCCGCGGCCACGCCGTCATCACCACGGACGGCCCCATCGCCACGCCCGTCGCCCTGCAGATCGACCCAGCCACGGGCGCCTTCAGCGCCGCCGGCGACCCCGCCGCTGGCCGACACGCCGCAGCGCTGGACTGAACCTGCCGTCAACAACAGAATTCTGTTGACCCCATCGCCACACTGGGGTATTTGCATATAGTATAGAATCAATTCGGTACCCGAAGGTACGCTTTCCAGCCAGGGGTATCCGGGAGAAAGGGCGAGGATCATGTCACGACCTGTATCGCTGTTCCGTCTTCTGTCTGTCTGCGTCATGTGTCTCTTGGTGTCTGCCGCAACTGCATTAGCGGGGCCGCCCTGGGAAGCAGACCAAAGGCCCATGGTGCCAGACGTTGACCAAGACCCCGGTGTCGGCAATTGCTGGTTGGTAGCCACCGCCAATCTCCTGGCAGCCGCCGGGCATGGCGATGGGGCCACCACCCAGGAACGTGCTGAGGGCCTCTACAGTGATCTCAAGGGCCTTTACCCCAATGACGGCGACGCGGGTGGACACATCAACATCGCTCTGAATACATGGCTGATGCGGCATTCCGACGGCGATAGCGGCTACTACAAGATCGAGGTGCAACCGTACTTCCGCGACCGCCCCGACGGGGCTGACCAGAACGACTACCTCTGGCTCTTGGATCAGATGAACGAGGACAAGTACGTCGGCGTAGAGTGGGCTTGGCAGCCGACCGGTCAGCCAGTGACTGCCCATGCCATGGCCCTGGTCGCCGGTGATACCGATGATCCCGGGCAGTCCGTCTGGCGCGACGGCAACACGCACGCCGTCGAGGATGATATCGCCGACAACAGTTTCAGTGGCGTCACCGATGACTGGCGCATCGACGGAGACGAAACCGAAGGCTTCACTGTACCGACGTCGGCCTGGGCGCAGCTGGGCGTGCTCCTGTCTTTCGGCAAGCCCAACTGGGCGGTGAATAACTACGACGTTCAAGGCCACTGGGACGAAGACGGCGAATGGGTCCTGACCAGTGAGACGGGCACGAAGGTCGATGACTTTGATTATCCGGTCTGGAACGATGTCGATAGCCGGCTGGAACTGGACAACGAAAGTGACCCCGATCAGGTCAAGCACGTCTTTGTCGAGTTGCTCTTTGACGAATCCCAGGACCCTAACGCCTTGGATCTGGAGAACTGGATCAACGTCGGTACGACCGAGACGGGCTATATGCACTACCTGGTGGGTGACTGGGGATGGAATATGGACAACACCCGGGCCCTGGCGAAGTTTGAGATCATCCCGCAGCCTGGCTCGGAATACATCACGTTCGACTCCGACATCCAGACATTAGCAGCCGTCAACATCGCCACCTACTGCGTGCCCGAGCCGATGACGGTGACCCTCCTGCTGCCGGGCGTGCTGCTTGTGCTTCGACGGCGACGGCAGGCCGATTAGCGTGACTTCGGCCCCGGCCAATCGCTATACTGCTCGGCATGGCTAGACGAACGACCACACCCACACTCGCCCTGACCAACGCCGACATCGAAACCGTCACCAAGGGCAACATCGCTCGGGGAACGGTGCTGATCCGTGGGGGCAAGATCGCGTCGGTCGGCAAACGCGTGGCTATTCCCAAAACCGCCACCACCATCAACTGCAAAGGCAAGCTCGTCACGCCCGGCCTGATCGACGCCCACAGCCACATCGGCCTGGCCGAAGATGGCTTCCCCCGCGACGACGACACCAACGAGGTCACCGATCCCGTCACCCCGCACCTACTGGCCATGGACGGGTTCAAGCCCTCCGACGTGGCGCTGACCGAATCGGCCTTGGCGGGCGTGACCACGGCCTACGTGATTCCCGGCAGTGGCAACGTCTTCGGCGGCATCGGCGCCATCGTCAAGACCCACGCGCCGACCTTCGACGAGCACATCCTGGTCCCCCAGGCCGGCCTGAAGATGGCCACCGGTGAAAACCCCAAGCGCGTTTACGGCCAACAGAAAGGCGGCTCGCCCAAGACGCGGATGGCCATCGCCGCTATCTTCCGAAAGACCTTCGCCGACGCCGATGCCTACATCAAGAAACGCGCCAAGCACTTCAAGGACAAGAAGACGGCCAAGGAGCCTTTCGTCGAGGATCCCAAGCTCGAAGCCGTCGCCCGCGTGCTCAAGGGCAAGCTTACCGCTCGCTGCCACGCCCACCGCGCCGTCGACATGCTGATGTTCATGCGAATCGCCGAGCAGTTTAAGTTCAAGTACTGCTTCGAACACGCCACCGAGGCCCATGAAATCCTCCAGGAGCTCACGAAGCGCAACGTGCCGCTCATCATCGGGCCCACGCTGCACGGCCGGATGAAATTTGAACTCAAACACCGCACCTTCGAGACCGTGCCCCGCTGCGTCGAGGCGGGCCTGCTAGTCGCCGTCACCACCGATCACTTCGTGATTCCCATGGAACGGCTGATGGTGATCGCCGCCCTGGCCATGCGAGAAGGGCTCTCTCGCGAAGACGCCATGAAGGTCATGACCATCAACCCGGCCAAGATCCTCGGCCTCGACAGACGGCTCGGCTCGATCGAACGCGGTAAGGACGCCGACCTGGTCGTTTGGGACGGCGACCCCCTCGACGTCCGCACTAAACCCACTGACGTCTTCATCGCCGGCCGACGCGTCGACGCCGAAGTCCCCCATATTCCGTGAGACTTATCATGAGCGCACGTGTTGACATCCTCGCTGACGGTCTTGCCTTCCCGGAAGGCCCCGTGTTCGACAAGGCCGGCGACCTGTGGTGTGTGGAACTACAAGGCGGTGACCTGACCCGTTATCGCGATGGTCAGATCGAGCGTTTCCCCACCGGCGGCGCCCCCAACGGAGCCACCCTCGACGCCAAGGGCCGTATCTGGTTCTGCGACAGCGGCGACAGCGTCAACGCCGTCCGCCGGCTAGACGCAGCCACCGGCCAATTCGAAACGCTCTGCGAATACGCCGACGGCCGACGCATCAGCAAGCCCAACGACCTGGCCTTCGACTCGGTCGGCAACTGTGTGTTCACCTGCCCCCAGTACACCGACGATCAGCCGCCCAGTTTCGTCTGCTGCCTGCGGGCCGATGGGACAGCCACCGTGCTGGCCGAGCCCTTCCAGTTCTGCAATGGGCTGGCCTTTACCGACGCCGATAAGACGCTCATCGTCGCCGAGACCCAGACCGACCGTTTGTGGAAAGGCGCATGGGATTCGGCCACCTGCACCTGGATCGACCCTCAGCCTTGGGGCAACGTCGAAGGCCACGCCGGCCCCGGCGGACCCGACGGCATGGCCTTCGGCGCCGACGGCCTACTCTACGTGGCCGTCTACGGCTCGGCCCAGATCCGCGCCGTCGACGCCGCCGGCAACGTCGTCAAGGCCTTCGACCTCCCGGGCCAGGACCCCACCAACTGCGCCTTCGACCCGTCGGGCAAGCTGGGCCTGGTCGTCACCGAAGCCGAAACCGGCCTGCTGGTCAGCCTGCCCGACCTCGGCCCAGGCGCCCCGCTCTACAACGGCGGAGACGCATGGGGCTGAACCTGGCCGTTCCACCAGGAGCGACTCCCGTGGCTACACAGGAAGATGTCATTGTTCGTAGTGCCGTTGAGAAGGATCTGGATCGGGTGGCCGAATTGTGGGCCGAGATGATCGATCTGCATCACGATTTAGACGGGCGCTTCTGGCAACGCAGGCCAGACGGGCCGGACATCTTTCGGGAGTGGATGGCCGCCGCTTGTGAGGACGAAAAGCGCGTCCTGATTGTGGCCGAGGTCGACGGATGTGTCGCTGGGTTCGTCCACGGCAGTGTCTCCGGTGCTCCCTCGCCGATGGAAGACAAGACCAGCGCCGCCATCACGGATGTCTCGGTGGGATTCGACTATCGCGGCAAAGGCGTCGGCCGAAAGATCATGTCCGTCGCCCTGGCGCGTTTCGCCGAGCTCGGCGCCGAGGACGTCACGCTCCTGGCGGCCGTGAAGAACGAATGCGCCGTAGGCTTCTATGAAGCCCTGGGCTTCGAACGCCACTTCATCACGATGTGGAAATCGCTGCAGTAGCCCCTAGACACAGCTAGCGCAAAGAAAGAGCGCGACAGGTCTTAGATCTGCCGCGCCTCGTTCTTCCTGCGTCCGTCTAAAAAGCGACTGGCCAGGGAAAGGAGGAGAAACCTGGCCAGTCGGAGGGGTCTGCAGGTAGTAACCCCTCTCGCTCGCTCACTACATTATACGGATACGAAACGCCCTCGGTTGAGGTCAAAACCCAATTCCTTTGCTCGGTTCCCGCAAGCCATAACTTTCAAAACACTTAACTCTTTGAATAATTGAACCACAGACACTTGGCCAATTGGGACATGCGGATAGCTTTAAGTGTCTAGTTTGAATTGCCTTAGGCTTGGAAGGCGCGAGTATGTACTTTACGCAAGGGCAGGACTCGGACGATGCCTGCATTTCAGACCGGCGGAATCCGATCTATTAGCCCGGATTTCCCGGATGAGTACCCCAGTTCATGTATAATGAGGCATCGTTTGGCCGCATGAACACAGGGCTTTCTTGATGCCACGGACGGCGGAAGGCAGGGATGCGATGGGTGAAGCTTGACCTGCCCCCGATTCCTGTACCAATGTGAATGAGAGTCAGGTTGCCGCTT
>CAYRZU010000057.1:0-24576 GCA_964428895.1 uncultured Planctomycetaceae bacterium | reverse complement strand
GCCTTGTGGGCGTCCTGCATCACGGCGATCTTCGTGCCGTTGCGGTCGATGCCGTCGGTGGCTTTGCGCATCATGTCTTCGTCGCAGAACCGCCAGGGGCCGAACTCGTCCGGCGAGAACATTTCCTTGCTGTTGCGGTAGCCCAGCTCCACGTAGTCCACGCCGGCGGCGCAAACCGCCTCGAACACGCTGCGAACCGTCTCCAGGGGGAACTGTGAGTTGTTGGCCAACCCGCCGTCGCGGATCGTACAATCGAACACTTTAATCTCAGGCCGAAACATGTCTCAAACTCCAGAAACGTCTACGGACTCGCGTCTCAGCCGGGACAGGACAGACCGGGCCCGCCCTGAGCCGGGGAACCGAACATTGTACACCAAACTATCGGAACTAAGGGGCTCAAAAGAGATAACAAACCGGGCGCTTTCGGAACCACCGAGCTTCCGGGCTGTTCGCCGCCGCCTGAGTCAGTACAATGCCCCCATGGCCAAGACGTCTTCAACCGCTCCGTCGGCGCCAAAGGTTACGCGCGACCACCGGAGGCAGTTCGAACGCTGCCAATACGTCTACCCGGTCGTCTCGCGGCGGGCCCGGGGCGTCTCGATCGGCGTGAACCTCAACCTCAACAAGGCCTGTACCTTCGACTGCGTGTACTGCCAGGTGGACCGGCGCAGCCGCCGCCGAGGGATATCCAAACGCCTGCTGCGCCAGCAGGCGTTGGACTTGAATGTTCTGGCAGCCGAGCTTGAGCAAGTGCTGCGGACGGTCAGCAGCAGCCGACTGTGGCGTCAGGCCCGATTCGCTCAGACCCCGCCTGAATTGCGACGCATCAACGACATCGCCTTCAGCGGAAACGGCGAGCCCACCTGCCTGCCGACGTTCGACGAGGCTGTGGCCATCGCCGCAGACATCAAACGCAGGCTCGGGCTTACCGACGTCAAGACCGTCGTCATCACCAACGGCACGCAACTGCATCGGCCGCAGTTTCAGCGGGCGATCCTCATTCTGAGGCGCTCGGGCGGCGAAATCTGGGCCAAGCTCGACGCCGGCTCGGAAAGGCTCTTCAAGCGAATCAATCGCCCCCGAATGGACATCACGCTGACTGACGTAACCCGCAACATCACGGCCGTCTCCAAACGCCTGCCCGTCGTCATCCAAAGCCTATTCTTCCGCTCCCGAGGCCACGCCCCCTCAGCCGTGGATGTCGCCGCCTACTGTCACCGCCTCCAGGCCATGCTCGATAGCGGCGCCAGGCTCAAGGAAGTCCACATCCACACCATCGCCCGAAGCCCCGCCGAGCCGGCCGTAAGCTGGCTGACCAACCAAGAAATGGACGCCCTAACCGCCGCCATCGCCGCCGCCCTACCAGCGCTGACGGTCACCCCCTACTACGGCGCCGACATGCCCCCGCAGCGACACTAGTGGCTACTCCCCCTTCACCTCAATCAGCGAACGAATATCGATGCCCGGCAGCTTGTCGCGGCCGTTCAGGAAGCTCAGTTCGACCAGGAAGGATGCGCCGATGATTTCGCCACCCAAGCGGTCGACCAATTCACGTACGGCCGCGATCGTGCCACCCGTGGCGATCAGGTCGTCGATCAGGACCACCTTTTGGCCGGGCTGAATCGCATCGGCGTGCATCTCCAGCGTGTCCGTGCCGTATTCCAGCTCGTAGCTGCAATCGATGGTCTCCGCCGGCAGCTTGCCCGGCTTGCGGGTGGGCACGAAGCCGGCGTCCAACTCCATAGCCACGGCCGGGCCGAAAATGAAGCCACGACTCTCCACCCCCACCACGATGTCCACTCCCTGGTCGCGATACGGATGGGCCAATTGGCGAACGGCCTCTGTCAGCGCGCCGGGGTCGGCCAGCAGCGGCGTGATATCCTTGAACACGATGCCTTCCTTGGGGAAGTCCGGCACGTCGCGAATGTAGCTTTCCAGTGAGGCCATGGGGCGATTCCTTTCTACAGAGCGAACCAGGATAGGCCCGGGCCTCAACATCTGCAAGCCTGCCGTGAATACGTCCACGTACCGGCCGTCTAATCCCGTAGACGGACACGGACGAAAGGAGCCACTCATGCTTGGCGCCGCCAATGCGAATGTTTGGATTCGCAATTACATGCAGCATCGCGGCAAGACCGACGCTCTGGCCCGCAATTGGAAGCGTCGGGCGGCCGGGGCCGCTGACACCCAACGACGAGACGCTCACCAGACCGCTCTTTGCGAACAGGTCCGCGGCGAGCTCAGTGAACTTCAGTTGATCGCCGCCGCCATGCTCCGATTGCTTCGAAGCCAAAGCATCATCCCCAAGCCCACGACCGAGACAGACCCCATGACAGAGACCGCGAACATTTTCGACCGTTACCTAACCGACCACACCCGCCGCATGGACTTCGCCGGCGCTGGATCCTCGGCCGACCTCGATGTCGCACCCGAGCAAGGCATGCAACTTCTGACCGACGTCGCCGAATTGCGTCTGGTGGTGGCCAGCATGTTGCGAATGTTGGTGGACCGCAGTGTCGTCTCGGCGGAGCAGCTTCAGGCCATCGCCGTTGAGATCGATGCGCTTGATGGGCAAGTGGATGGTAAGCTCGACGGCAAGCGGCGTCGACGGCACGGTGGCCGTCAATCCTCCCCAGCCCAAGAGCGCCATCGAGCAAATCGCCGACGCCGTGGACGAACTCAACGAAGACGCCTAACCACCTTTACTTCACCGACAGCAGTGAATCCCGTATAGCGCCTTCCTGAGCGGCGAAGGCGTCGGCTTTCCCGCCGGCTTCGGCGACCAGGACCTTGTCACCCACGACATAGACGGCCGTCATGTAGCGCATCTCAGTCAGGCCCTGCTTAGCGCCGAAGTCCATCAGCGTTCCGGGCTCGCCGTTCGCGGCCATGACCGCCTCTTCGTCCAGCAACGCATACCCGCGCCCGTCGGTCAGTTCGTTGCGAATCGCCGTCGTCCAGAACTCCAGCGTGCCGTCCTCGGGGTTCTCTTCGGTCCGAAGCCCGATCACCAGCCCGTCGGCGGATACCACGCGTTTGACGAACTGGAAGCCTGCGTCGGCTTCTACGAATCCAGCCGGGCCTTCGAAGTCATGCACACAGCCGGCCAGACCGGCCGCGACAACCACGCAACTGATTAGGATCACTCGACACATGAGGTATTCCTTTCGCATCGGCACGGGCCGTTAGAACGTCATCAATGACTTCAGCCCCATCGCCTTGAGCCACCAGAACGGCAGATTCACCCGCATTTCGCTGGGCGCCTCGGCGGTCTGCGGGAACGCTACGGAGATGGTCGAGAACGAGATACGGTTCAAAAGCAGGTTCAACTTGCCTTCCAGCCGCTCGATCTCCGTTCGCACACGGGCCAGTTCCTTCTCGACCTCTAGAGCCTGCTTAACATCTTCCGCCCGGGCCAGCATGCCTTCCAACGTCGCCAGCAAGGTCCGATTGTTCCGCAACCGAAGTTCCAGGTCCACAAACTGATCGGTAACATCCTGGGCGACAATGTCCTTGGCAATCACCATCCCCATCGCTTCGATGGCGGCGATAGTTTCGTCGAACTTCTCGGCGGGAACGCGGATGACAATGGCCGCCGCCGCCATTCGTTGCATGTAACCTCCCTGGGCCTCAGTCAGTTCACGTGTGCGCCGGACGGCTTCTGTGGGCTCGAGCACCGCCACCTGAAGCGTACCCGTATAGGTCACCTTCCGCGGCTGGACGGCGGACATGGCCGGGACCAACTCATCGGGGTCGTCGGCTGCGAGAGGCACCACGGACTCTCCAGCCGTTGCGAGCAACGCATGCCCGCCGGCCCCGTCCGGACTCAGCCCGGTCTCGTCCATCTTCATCGCCATCGCCACACAGCCGGAGATGCTCAGCCCAAGCGCACATAGCAAGATTGCGTATCGCATCAGTCTCCTTTTCCGTTGGCTCAGGCCTACTTCGGCCCCTTCAATTGAACGCGGTCGTCCTTGCGGTTCACACCGTGGCTGGCAAGAACCGTGGCCGGATACGCCACCTTGTCCCGCGAGGGAACCGTGAGTGTGGTCTCGGTGGTTTGGTAGTCGAACAGCGTGGTCTCGACTTCCGATTCATACGTCACATCGCCCGGCCACTGTCGGTGAAGTTCGAAGATGATGGGCTTGGTGCGGTAGTTTCGAATGGTATCGACCCATTTGGTGCGTTCGTCCCAGCCGTCGACGAATTCCTGATGATGTCTTCGCGCCGGGCGAACCTGTGGGCCTTTGGTGAAGTTGAAGCTTGACCGCTGGGTCGACATGCGCTGGGTCTTGTAGACCACCAGGTCGTCGGGCCCGAGGTTGATCTCGATCTCGTCGGTGATGGGCGTGTAACGGACGAGCTGGCGGCCGAGGAACGCCAAGCCGTCCTGCCCGTTTCGGCGGAAGACGCTAACCATGCCGTTGGGCATGGGACTGACGCCGAGCTCATGCTCTTCGTCATTGGCCCAGATGAAGAACCGCACCGGCCGCGGGCCGTACTGGTGGGCCCGCATTCGGTAGACAATGTCGAACGGCACGCCGGAGGCCTGCACCGCTTCCATTCGCTTGGACCAGCCGTTGGCAATCGTCTCGGTTCCTTCAATGCTAAACAGGAAGTACTCGCTGAGGCCTTCCTTGACGATCTGCTTCCTTCGGGCCCCAAGGTAATGCGTATCGGCGCCCTCGTCGCCGTCCTTGTCGTCCTCTTGGGCCTCTTCGGCATCCGTGACCGCCATTTGGTAGGCGAGCTTCGTCGCTCTGGTTTCACGCCCCGCGCTCCGCTGGGGCCTGGGTATGCCGTATCGCCGGGCGAGTTCGGCGATTTTCTCGGTCAGATTGATCGTGCCGACGATCAGGCGAATTTCGGCGTGGTCGTATTCCTCGCCGGAGTTGTTGAACACCCGCACGTAGCCGGTGAAGTCCAACGCCGTCTCGTCGGGGTCGGCGATGGCTACGTAATCCATTTTCCACGTCAGCCCGCTGGTGAAGTAGCTGACTTCCATAGCCACCTGACCCTCGAACGCCGACTCGATATTCCAGATCAGGTGCTGGGGCTTTTGGCGCGGGATCACCGAATCGACGATCTCGATCTCGTCGCCGTGGTCCAGCGGCCGCAGCTCCAGGCTGGTCGGGTCGATCAGCGTGTTGGCCCAGGAGAATTGAAGCTGGTTGGGGCCCCTCTTGAGCGTCACCTGGCGAGTCTCACGGACCAGGGTGATGTCCTCGGCGTTGTAGATCGTCAGTTGGACGCTATCGCGGCCGGGCAGTGTCACCAAGTCCACGTTGCCGGCCTCGGCTGCCACCGAGGCCAACAACGTGATCGTCATGGTCATCGTCCTCAACACGCTGGGCTACTCCCGATCGGGTTGGGGGGTCTTCAGCTTGATGCGGTTCTGTTTGGATCGATCCGCATGATGAATCAGCACGGTGGCCGGGTATTCGACCTTGTCCCGAGCGTCCACCGTGAAGGTCGCTTCAATGGTATGCACATCGAACAGCGTGGTGGGCATTTCCGAGGCGTACTCCACGTCGCCCGGCCACCGGCGCCGCAGCTCGAACGTAATGGGCTTGGTCCGATAGTTGCGGACCGTATCGACCCACTTGGCTTGCTCGTCCCAGCCGATGACGTATTCCTTGCCGTGACGGGTCTGGAAGGTGAACTCCCGCCGGACCACGGACATCCGCTTGGTCTCGTAGACGACCAGATCGTCCGGGCCGAGGTTGATCTCGATATCATCGGTGATCGGGGTATAGCGGACGAGTTGGCGGCCCAGAAACGTCAGGCCGTCCTGCCCGTTGTCGCGGAACAGGCTAACCAGGCCGTTCGGCATGGGGCTGTCGCCGAGCTTGTGCTCTTCGTCGTTGGCCCAGACAAACCACCGCATCGGCCGCGGGCCGTACTGATGGGCCCGCATGCGATAGACGACATCGAACGGCACGTCCGACGCGTCGATGGCCTTCATGCGCTTCGACCAGTTGTTGGGGATCGTCTCGGTTCCGCCGACCGAGAACATGAAGTACTCGCTGAGGCCTTCCTTGACGATCGGCTTGGGCGCCGCAGGGGCCCCCGCGGAGGGCATTGCTTCCGCCGCGGCTACCGAGTCCGCGTAGACCTCCCGCCGCATCCGCTCGTGCTCGCGCGTGGCCTTACGTGGGACGGGAATGCCCCGCCGCCTGGCCAAATCGGCGATCTTCTCAACCAGATTGATCGTGCCGACAATCAGGCGGATCTCGGCGTTGTCGTATTCCTCGCCGGAGCTGTTGAACACGCGGACGTAGCCCCGGAAGCCCATGGTGGTCTCATCGGGATCGGTAATGCCCACGTAGTCCATCTTCCAGGTCAGCCCGCTGGTGAAGTAGCTGACCTCCATGGCCACCTGGCCCTCGAACTCCGACTCGATGTTCCAGATCAGGTGTTGGGGCTTCTGGCCGGGGAAGATCGTATCGACGATCTCGATCTCATCTTTGTGGTCAAGCGGCCGAATGACCACGCTGGTCGGGTCGATCAGCGTGTTGGCCCAGGAAAACTGCAACTGGTTGGCCCCGGCCTTGAGGGTGACATACCGCGTCTCCTTGGCCAGGGTGATATCGGCGGAGTTGTAGATGGTCAGTTGGACCGTATCACGCTTGGGCAGCGTTACCAGGTCGACGTTCTTGGCCGACAAGGGCGCCGCCAGCAGCACACTCAGAATGATTATGGCTGTGCGTTTCATGGCTGTGCCCTTTCGTTACCAGAGGTTCTTGAACGCCACGTGGAACTCGACGGTGATTGTCTCGACTTCCTCGCTCTGATCTTTCGGCCGAGGCGGCAGGTCGATCAGCAGCGTGGGGGTGGCGCCGCCCAGATCGAAGTCGAACTTGAAGTTGTCGGTCGATTTCGGCCCTTGCTCCCACTCCACGTCGCCGCGACGGACGTCCCAGCCGCCCTTTTCTTGGGCCAACCGGTTGAGTTGCTCGACGACGCGAATGGTGGCGGGCTTGTCCCGGAAGTTCTCGATCTCGTAGCGGACGATCACGTCCTGATCGAACAGGTTGCCCCGGATCACGGTTCGGTCGTTGCGCTGGATGGTGCGGGTGCACACGATGTCCCGCGCCTCGCCTAGGTAGAGCAGCATTTCCTCATCCAGCGGCACGAGCCCGGCCCAGTCCTCGCCCAGGAAGGCCTCGCCTCCGCGCCCGTCCTCGATGAAGATCCGCACCTTGCCCGGTTGCATCGGGAACTGCCCCAACTCGTGCGCTTCATCGTTGATGAGCTTGTAGTGCATCAGGATCTTGGAGGCATACGGCTTGTCGGCGTTGAGCTTTCCGTGGGCGTACCAGTCGAAGGTGAAGGTCTTCTCGACCGGCACGTCGTTGAATTTGGCCAGCAGCATCTTGATTTCGGTCTGCTGTTCGAGGGGTTTGTTGAACTTCGGGCCGAAACCGGCCCAGACGCCCGCCATCCCGAATTCCTCGCCGCTGTAATTGTGCAGGTGGATGTACTTGCGGAGCACGAGGGACTTCTCGTCCTTCTCGGCCAGGGCCCGGTACGAAAATGACCGCCGCAGGTTCTGGATCAGGTAGCTAACCCGGACCTTCACGGCGCAGGCCTCGGCGGCGTAGACCTCCCAGACCAACGCGTTCTCGTTGGGCGGGTAGGCCACGTTGATGACAGTGACTTCGTTGGTGGTCGACCCGTCGGGCAGGCTGACCTCGTCGATGGGTCGGAACTGGCCGCCCTGGCGGATAGCAATGGGCCTGAACTGGATCGTATCCTTCTCGATGGCCGTGTTGGACCAACTGAAGTCGATCATATTGTTGCCCGTCTTGCCGCCGCTCTTGAGCAGCGGGACGATCCGCTCTTCCTCCACCAACGTGAAGTTGGGATTGTCGAGCTGGATCTCTACCCGCTCACGGACAGGCAAGGCCGCTAGTTTGATCCTCGCCATCGCGGGAGATGCGAGCATCGCCCCCAGCAGCATGGCGATAAACAATCGATTTCTCATGGCGTTCTCCTCGTTACAAGGCTGCGTTCTTTCACCGCTGTATACCACCAGCCCAACCGGTTGCGCAGCGGAAAGTCGATTTGTTCCTATCTTAACTGTAGGCAAGGACAACCCTTGCCCGCGCACACTCCCTCCGGCCCCTTTGCTACCCTCACTAACGATCCTGCGAACGATTCCTTAGGCCCGGCCTACTCGGGCGGGGTCTCCGTCTCCGGTTCGATCGTCACCTTGCCGATGCGATAGCCCGTCGGGTCCATGACCCGCCCGACAAACAGAACCACGCCGCCCCGCTGGCCGGGCATGTCCCGCTGGATCACGAACAGGAATGGCCGATCCGCCCGGAACTCCACCGGCGGAGCGGGCATGGCCGTCAGCTTGATTGCCACCCCGGTCGCGGCGGCTGCTTCCGTGCCCTCTTCGTTGACGTCCACGAACGCCTTGTGACGCACCGACGAAATGAACAGCCGCTCGGCGCTGGCCTCGGCCAGCATGCCGGAGAAATCCGCCTTGGCTGGATCGAACGCGTCCGTAATCCGCATCGCCTGAAGCGATTCCTTCAGCTCGCCTTCCCACGTCAGTTTGAACTTCGGCAGCGTCACCGACACCTCTCGCCTGGCCAGGCCTTTCACGCAGGCGTCGTAGGCGCCTCCCATCGACCCAGCCACCTCGGCCAGCCCGTCAGCCTCGCGAGGCAAGACAATGAGCATCGACAGATCGCCCCCTTCATACGGCAAGCGAACGGCCTGGACGGTCTCATTCTCGAAGTAGTCGAACTCCTCGGTCTGACCCATCATGGGCGTTTCGACGCTCTCGGTTTCCGACAGATGGAAGGTCTGCTCCCTCGTTCCGGCTTCCGGGAAGGGGTGCTTCCAGTCTCCCTTGAAGTACACGGCGTTGGTCAGCACCATCCGCGTGGACTGATCCAAGATGCCGGGCGGGAACAGCTCCCGGATCCTGTCGTTGGTTTGATCCTCGACCCAGGTGTTGATCGCCTGGCGGGCCTGCTCGGTCGCCCCGGCAAAGTCAACGTCTCGCAGGGCGGCCCCGAAGACCTCGGACGATTCGCTCAAGAAAGACGGCTTCCACCCAAAGCCCTGCTGCCCCCACAGCGCATTGGCCATGCGGAGTTCATAGGGTGCGTCGTCATCGCCACCCAGCAGAGCTAGCAGGTCCGGGTACGCCGCTTCCGGCACGCCCGAGCCAAGGCTGGAGAAGCCCAAGGCGTCGGTCATCTGCTGTTGGGTGGCGCCCTCGGCGCCCAACCACGTCATAGACAGGGCCGTATGCACACTCAGCGGCGAGACAAACAAATTGCCCTCTTGGGCGCCCGCCAGCCGCTTGGTGTAGCTCCAGGCGAATTCATTGGCGGCTGTGGCCATTAGCGACACCCCTTTCGCGGCCGCATCGTTATTTCCGGCCTGGGCGGCCCCGACCCCCATAGCCGCCAGCACCAACCCCACTACGCAGGCCTTACCAAACACGTTCGTTGCCATGATCGTCTCCACGAGAGTACCCGGCACCGGCCCTGCCGCCTGATTATCCAGACGCGCAACCACCCCGCTGGTTCCATGCTATCGTGGAGCTTACCGGCTGAAGACACCCCCCGCTACCCCCGCGTCGGCGCAGAAAGAAACCCAGGCCGCCCTCCGACGGCCCGGGTCTATGGAAATCGGGGCGGAAGGTCGACGGAGTTAATGACCCGGCCCACGATAACACCGAGATGGTGTGCAAGACGAATGCGGAGATTCATCTACGCCAACCTATTCGGACAATGCCCGAAGCTTCTGAAGCGCCTCCTTTTCGAGCTGGCGAATTCTCGCGCGCGTCAGACCCACAATCTTCCCCACTTCTTTGTACGTCCGCTGCGGCCCTTCGTGCCCGTCCAGGCCGAACCGAAGCTCCAGAATCCGCCGTTCACGCTCGTCGAGCTTGGCCAGCATGTTCCGGACCATCGGCGCGTTGGAGGCGTCCAACAGGTGCTGATCGGGCGATTCGCCATCCTCGTCGGCGATCATTTCCGACGCGGCATCGGAATCCTCGCTGTCGATCTGCGTGGGCGCGTTGACCGCTCGCAGGCCCTCCAGGATCACTTCCAGCTTCTTGGGGCTCAAATTCATATGGGCGGCGATCTCTTCCGGCTCGGGCGCACGCCCCAGTTCGGTCGCCATCAACGCCGCCGCCCGCCGCCACTTGCCGATCAGCTTGGCCAGGTACTCCGGCACGTGGATGGGATGCCCCGCATTGTGCAGCGCCTGCTTGATCGCTTGTTTGATCCACCAGACCGCGTAGGTGCTGAACCGGACACCCGCGTCCGGGTCGAACTGCTCCACCGCTCGAATCAGCCCCAGGTTCCCCTCAGCCACCAAGTCCGACAGCGTCATGCCCTTGCGGGTGTACTCGCTGGCGATCTTCACCACCAGGCGCAGATTGCAGTGGATCATCCGCTCACGGGCGACAATGTCGCTGTGTTCCTGGATCAGGCGGGCAAGCTGCTTCTCCTGCTTGGCTGTCAGCAGCTCCGCCGACTTGATGTGCTCCAGGTACCACGTCAATTCGCTTGGCGCACGGGGGGACATATCCTCTCCTCAAATCCTCCGGCGGCCTGGTGCGGGTACGCCCGCAAACCGCCTAACTGCCATTACTTGGTTTCGGCTAGTTCCGGGGGGCACTTAACGAACCGCCGGAATCCCCGGTGAAAACATCCGGCGCCCAATCCCCTTGAAGGTCACGACTTACACCCCCCGAACATCTTGGCGCATACAAAAGCCCCGGCCGATATCGACCGGGGCTTTGAAACTACAGTTTGCCCGACTTGCTCAGTCGGCTATTCGCCGTCTTTGGCTTCCTCGGCATCGGCGTCAGCCGCGGGAGCTTCTTCGGCAGCCGGGGTCTCCTCAGCGGGAGCTTCTTCTGCTGCCGGAGCTTCCTCAGCAGCCGGGGCTTCAGCGGGAGCTTCCTCGGCCGCAGCTTCGCCGGGGGCTTCGTCGCCGTTGCGGACCGCCGAGATAATCTGGTCGCCCAAACCACCCAAGCCGCCACCTGCGACCGCCAGGCCGCCACGACGCTTGACCGGCTGACCGGACTCGTCGTCGCCGATTCTCGGCTCGTCGGCTTCGACGTAGCCATCCTCGCCGCGCTGGGCGCGACGTAGGCTCAGGCCGATCTTCCGCTCATCGCCGTCGACACGCAGAATCTTGACCTCCAGCTCATCGCCGGGCTTGACCACGTCTTGGGGGTTGTTGACCTTGTGCTCAGCCAACTCGCTGACGTGCAGCAGGCCCTCGAGGCCCTCTTCCAGCTCGACAAACACGCCGAAGTTGGTAATCTTGGTGACCTTGCCCTGAACGATCTGACCGGGCAGGTAGTTCTCGGGGATCATCCGCAGCCAGGGGTCCTCGCTCAGTTGCTTCAGACCCAGCGAGACGCGCATCTTCTCTTCGTCGACCGCCAGCACCACGCACTGGAGCTCTTCGGACTTCTTGAGCATCTCCGACGGATGGCTGATCTTCCGCGTCCACGACATATCCGATACGTGCAACATGCCGTCGATGCCCGGCTCGATTTCCACGAACGCGCCGAAGCTCGTCATGTTCTGCACGCTCCCGGTGACCACCGTTCCCGGAGGGTACTTATCCTTGACCACCGACCAGGGGTTCTCCTCGGCCTGCTTCATGCCCAGGGAAATTTCCTGCTTGTCCTTGTCGATATCCAGGACCACCACGCTGACCTCGTCGGCTTCCTTGACGATTTCGGACGGGTGGCTGATCCGGCGGGTCCAGCTCATCTCGGAGATGTGCACCAGACCTTCCAGGCCTTCCTCCAGCTTCACGAAGGCGCCGTAGCTCATGATCGAGACCACGTTGCCCGTCACCCGCGTGCCCACCGGGTACTTCTCCTCGACGCGCTGCCACGGGTTCTCGGTAAGCTGCTTGAGGCCCAGGGCGACCTTTTCCTTCTCGCGGTCGACGTTGAGGACCTTGACCTCGATGGGCTGGTCCATCTTGACCATTTCCGACGGATGGCCGATGCGGCCCCAGCTCATGTCGGTAATGTGCAACAGCCCGTCCAAGCCACCAAGGTCCACGAACACGCCGAAGTCGGCGATGTTCTTGACCACGCCGGCGCGGGTCTGGCCTTCTTCCAACTCCGCCATGAGTTGTTCCTTGGCCGCACTGCGCTGGTGCTCCAGCAACTTCCGGCGGGAGACCACAATGTTGCGGCGATCCTCGTCGATCTTGAGGATCTGCGCTTCGATCTCCTTGCCGATGTATTCGCTGATGTCGCCCGGACGACGAATGTCGACCTGGCTGGCCGGCAGGAACGCCGGAACGCCGATGTCGACCAGCAGGCCGCCCTTGATCTTCCGGGTGACCTTGCCGGTGACGTTGTCGCCTTCGGCTTTGTTCTTGAGGATGAACTCCCATCCGCGAATGCGGTCGGCCTTGCGCTTCGAGAGCACCACCAGCTCGCCTTCGGTCTCGACTTCTTCCAGGAGCACTTCGATCTCGCCGCCGACTACGGCTTCGGCCGGATCGTTGAACTCGCGAATGTCCACGGCGCCTTCGCTCTTGAGGCCCACCTCGACAATCACCTGGTCGCCAATCACGCTGATGATGCGGCCCTTGAGAATCGAGCCCACTTCATGCGTGGTCTTTTCGGAGACCATCTGGGAGAATGAATCGAGGTTGAACCCCTCGCCGAACGCCCCTGCCAACTGCTTCTGAACGTCCTCGTCGCTGACGCTCAGGGATTGAATCAAATTCTCATCAACCATGAAATTGCTTCCTGTTTCCCTACTTACTTCGTCCTGTCACGCCGAAAACTCCTCAATGCCGTTCATTCAGGCGGCGCGCCCGCATGTCACCCAGCGGTTGGGCGGCCGGACGACCCGGCCGAACCCGTTGCACCTCGCAACGTGAATCCGGAATTGTAGGCCCCCCGGCCTCCCCGAGCAACCGATAATTGGCCGCCCAACACCCCCGTAGCGGGCGATCGGGCTTCTGCGGTATGCTGTCAGAACCCACCGGGCGGGCCGACCGCATGACCAACCGAACCACCAGAAGCTTCACGCTGCTCGATACGCTCAAAGCGATCGGCGTGGTCATCTTGATTACACTGGGCGGGGGTCTGCGCCGGGCTCTGAGAGAAGCCACGCAACTTGAGATCGTCCACGTCGACGTGCCGATCTGCGATCTGCCCCCGGTTTGGGACGGCGCGCGAATTGCCCTACTGGCCGACCCCCATGCCCGCCCCCCGCGACAGTTGGACCGACTCAACAAAGTCGTCGACGCCGCCCTCGCCGCCCACTGCGACCTTATCGTCCTGACCGGAGACACGCTCTCGGAGAGCGCCGAGCGACCCGCCGACGCCGTCGACACGCTCCGCCGCCTGACCGCTCCCTTGGGCGTCTTCGCCGTCAGGGGCAACCACGACTGCCGCCACGGCCAGGCCGCTCTGACCGTATTGACCCAGGCCGGCGTCGATTGCCTCGTCAACGATCGCCGCCTGCTGAGCCGCGACAACCAGACGATCTGCTTGGCTGGCATTGACGACTGGCGCAAGGGCGACCCGGACGTCCGCGCCTCCCTGGCCGGCGTCGACCCCGCCACCCCCCGTATCCTGCTGTGTCACAACCCCGACGCCGCCGAAGACCTCCCAGGTGACCTCCGGATCGACCTCATGCTCTCCGGCCACACGCACGGCGGACAGGTGCATTTGTGGGGCCGCGGCCCGGTCGCCCTGCCCGTCCGCCACCACAAATACGCCGCCGGGCTGGTCGTGGGCCCCCACTGCCCCGTCTACATCTCACGCGGGCTCGGCACAGTGGGCTTGCCCATTCGCTTCCACTGCCCGCCCGAACTGACCGTCTTGACGCTCCACCCCGCCGACGACGGTTCCGCTTGAAGGTTGTCATCTTCGCTCGGCGACAATAGAATCTCCGGCGGCCAAGCCGCCTGGAAACACAATCACTCCCGTCAGAAGGTGACACCATGGGCAGCAAGCTTCAATTACAGGGATCGATGGTCGCAATCGTAACGCCGTTCGCCGACGGCCAGGTGGATTACCCCGCGCTGGGCAAGCTCATCGAGATGCACATCGCCGCCGGCACGCAAGGCCTCGTCCCCTGCGGGACAACGGGTGAATCACCCACGCTCAGCCACGACGAGCACAACAAGGTCGTCGCCTTCACCGTCGAGAAAGCCGCCGGCCGCGCGCCCGTCATCGCCGGCACCGGCAGCAACTCCACCGCCGAGGCCGTCCGACTGACCACCCACGCCAAGGATGCCGGCGCCGACGCCTGCCTGATCGTCAACCCCTACTACAACAAGCCCCCCCAACGCGGCATGTTCGAGCACATCCAGCGTATCGCCGACGCCGACCTGCCCATTGTGCTCTATAACATCCCCGGCCGGACTTCGATCGAAATGACCGTCGAAACCATGGTGAAGATGTTCGAGGAGATCGACCCCGTCATCGCCGTCAAGGAAGCCACCGGCAAGCTGGACGTTGCCAGCGCCCTGGCTGCCGCCTGCGACATCACCATTCTCTCCGGGGACGATTCCCTGACGCTGCCGATCTGCTCGGCCGGCGGCTCGGGCGTGATCAGCGTGCTGGCCAACATCCTGCCCGCCGAGGTCCGCCAACTGACCGACCTGGCCCTGGCCGGCCACTTCCAGGCCGCCACCGCCCAGCACACCAAGCTCTTCCCGCTCTTCAAGGGCATCTTCGTCGAGACCAACCCCATCCCCATCAAAGCCATGATGGCCGCGACGGGAATGATCGGCCCGGAAATCCGCCTGCCCCTGGTGCCTCTGGACGAGCAATACCTACCCAACCTAATGGCGATGCTCAAGCCCTTCGACGTCTAGGGTCGCTCACTACGCCATATCCCCTGAGCTATAGGCGAGGTGGCCTTGGTTCGACGTATGCCGGACTATCGAAATAAGGCCGCACCACGACGGGCGGCGCGTTCGGGGAGAGGGACGTCGTTGGCCTGCGCGGGCGCTACACGCTGGTGGGCGTGCCGTCTGCGGCTGATGCGCCGGATATATCCGCCGCGACCGAGCCTTGGAAGGACTGCCACTCCTCCAGCGTCATGGTGCACTCGCGAGCCTGGGAGCCTTTGTATTCGCCCAGCAGGCCGGCCTCGGCCATTTGGTCCACGATGCGGCTGGCGCGACCATACCCGATCTGCAACCGTCGCTGCAGCAGGCTCACGCTGCCCCGCTGGGCCGTTAGCACCACTTCGACGGCCTGGTTGAACAGGTCGTCCTTCTCGCCGGAGGTCCCGTCCGCGTCGTCGCCGACCGGCCGACTGCTCAGCGCCATCAGCTCCGAATTGAAACTGGGAGCCCCGTCGGGGGTCTTGAGGCTCTTGACCACGCTGCTGATTTCCGATTCTTCCACGAAGGTTCCCTGCGCGCGAACAACGTGGCTGGTCCCGGGCTGCATCACTAGCATGTCACCCTTGCCGAGTAGGATTTCGGCACCGTTCTGGTCGAGCACGATGCGGCTTTCTTGACGAGAAGCCACCTGGAAGCTGATCCGACACGGCATGTTGGACTTGATCAGACCGGTCACCACATTCACGCTCGGCCGTTGGGTGGCCAGAATCAGGTGGATGCCCACCGCCCGAGCCTTCTGGGCGATTCGGATGATGTAGGTCTCAACCTCCTTGCTGGAGGTCATGATCAGGTCCGCGAGCTCGTCGATAATGATGACGTAGTAGTCCATGTGCTTGGGGATGCGGGCCTTCTCTTCATCCTCGGTGGTGCCCATCCGCTCGTAGAGCTCGTCCGGCTTGAGGTGGTTGTAGCCGGCGATATTGCGGACGCCGGCCTCCTTCAGGAGGTCGTATCGCTCGTCCATCTTGATGGTCGCCCACTCCAGGATATCCTCGGCCCGTCGCATGTCGTTGATGATCGGACACAGCAGGTGCGGCAGGCCGTCGAAGGCGGCCATCTCGACCATCTTCGGGTCGGCCAGGATCAGCCGAACGTCCTTGGCATTCCGCGTCATCAGGAGCGACATAATGATGCTATTGATGCACACGCTCTTGCCCGAACCGGTCGTGCCCGCGATCAGCATGTGAGGCATGGCCGCCAGGTCGGCCACGATAGCATCGCCGGCTGCGTCCTTGCCCAGGTACAGTGGCAGATGCATCTCATCGGCGGCCTCAGGGGCCAATTCCATCAATTGCTTGATGCGCACGATCTCTTTATCATCGTTGGGCACTTCGATGCCGATGGTGTCGCGGCCGGACAGGTGGGGAACGACTCGCACGCCCGAGACAGCCAGCGACCGAGCGATGTCCGTCGCCAACGACGCCACCTGCGCGACTTTCACCCCCGGAGACAGCGATAGCTCGAACATGGTGATGACCGGCCCGGTCTGGAACGCCACCACCTCGGCCGCCACGTTGAAGTCGTTGAGCGTCTGCTGAAGGATCTGCTGCTTCAGGTCGGCCACTTCCTGTTGCGATTCCATATAGCCGGTCTCGGCCTCGATCAGCAACGCCGACGATGGCAAGTCCATTTCCAGCGATGCGTCTTTGGCAGACTTGGCCTTGGCGGGCTTGGCCGGAGTTTGACGAACCGCCGTCTTGGGGGGTTCCGCCGCGGAGTCCGACGATGCCTTATCAGCTTGGGCGGCCTTAGCCAGCTTCTCGCGAACGGCGCGGACAGTGGGCTTGGCCTCCGCCAGGGCCTCGGCGGTCGCCCGGGTGGGCTTGATCACCGGCGCCGCGGCCGCCAGGGCCTCCCGGCGACGTTCCAACGCCGCCTGCCGCATTTCGATCGCTCGGCCTGCCGCTCGGCGGGCCAGGCCCGGCAAGGACAACACCAACTTATCCGCCGCGAACATCACGCCCAGGAAGCCCGCCGCCACAACCACCAGCCACGCGCCCTTGACGTCGAATTGATCCAACAGCAGTTTCCCCACGCTGCAGCCCAGCACGCCGGCCGTCCCTTCCGTCATGGACTGAACGCCCGCCGGATCACGCAGATACAGGCCCGTGCTGGTAGCCGCCACCAGCAGCAGCACACCCGCCAGCCGCCAAACCCAGTCGCCCACGCGGCCGCCGACGATCAGCACCCCCGCGGCGACCGACCCAAACACCAGCGCCATATACGTGCCCGCCCCCAGCCAATATCGGAGCGTATGGGCCACGAACGCGCCGACCTTGCCCGCCCAGTTCCGAACCGGCGAGGGGGGCTGCTGCCACGCCGAACCGTATTCCGTGGGCGAGTAGGTCAACATGCTGATCCACCCCAACCCCACCAGGGCGCACAGCCCGATCACCATGCCATATCGGATGAATCGTTGCGAGGGGGCCTGATCCAGGCCTGAGTCGTTCGAGTTGGTCTGCGCCTTCCGTGGCATCGACTAGTTGTCTCCAGCTCTACGTCCCTGTGTGTCCGAACCCTCCCGAGCCGCGAGCGGTCTCCGCTAGTTCGTCGACCTCTACCAGCCCGGCCTGTACTACCGGCGAAATCACCATCTGCGCGATTCGCATACCACGCTTGATCACGAACTCCTGGAAACTGATGTTCGCCAGGATCACACACACTTCGCCGCGATAATCGGCGTCGATCGTCCCCGGTGAGTTGGGCACGATCACGCCGTGCTTTAACGCCAATCCGCTACGTGGCCGGATCTGCGCCTCGCAGCCTTCCGGCAACGCTACGTAGAACCCGCAGGGAATCAGCTTCACCTCGCCCGGCCCGAGCGTCTCGGCGGTATCGCAGGCGGCCCGCAGGTCCATCCCCGCCGCATGCGCCGACATGTACGTTGGCAGCGGGATGTCCTCACATCCTTCACGGCGGCGAATCTGTATTGTTATCGGGCGTGCCATACCTACACCTCCAGACAATCAGGCCTACAAGTCGCGGCCGTTTAACGCTTTGACCGCTACACCAATGTTATCACTTCGCATCAGGCTTTCACCGACCAAAATCGCCTTTACGCCAGCGCCAGCCAGCCGCTGAACGTCTCGGCGGGTCCTGATTCCGGACTCGCTGACCAGCGGGACATCTTCGGCCATCCCAGCCAATCGGATCGTCGTATTCAGGTCGACCTCGAACGTGGCCAGGTTGCGATTATTGATCCCCAGCAGCCCGTATCCGGGGTGCGGGAACCCCACCGCCGACCGAATCGCCAGCAGCTCGTCGGCCTCGTGGACCTCCACCAGGCTGGTCAGGCGCAGCTCGGTGGCCAGGATCATCAGATCCAGCAGGTCCGCCGGCTTCAGCGCCGCGGCGATCAACAGAATCGCGTCCGCCCCGGCCGCACGGGCCTCGTAGACCTGGGCGGCGTCAATAATGAAGTCTTTCCGCAAGAGGGGCAAGTCCACGGCTTGGCGGATTTGTCGTACGTAGTCCAGCGAGCCCTGGAAGTATTCCGCGTCGGTCAGCACGCTGAGGGCGTCGGCCCCGGCGGCTTCATACTCACAGGCGATGGCAACCGGATCGAAGTCTTCGCGGATCACCCCCGCCGACGGAGAAGCCTTCTTGACCTCGGCAATCAGATTCACCAGGCCGTGCGGATGCTTGGTTACCGCAGTGAAGAAGTTCCGCGCCCGCGGCGCGTCGGCCGCTTGGGCCTTGAGCGTCTCGAGGCCGACGTCCGCGTGCAGCGCCGCGACCTCTTTCCGCTTGGTTTCGAGTATCGTTGCTAATATAGTCTTCGCCATTGCTCTGCAGCCCTTCGCCAAGCTCGGGGTAGACTCTCCGCCCAAGGCTTGCCTACAGGAGTTGGGACCTTACTCCGATGCCCGGATTTATGTCAAACGGTTTGTGGACGTTGGCCCAGGCAACTGGGCCCACCCAGCCGACCAGCACCCCAGCCGACCAGACCGCCTGGCCTGAAGGGCTGTATCTGGTCATGGCCATCGGTGTCGTTCTCGGACTGGTTTGGCTGGCGCGACGCATCGCGTTTCCCCGAAAATTCTCGCTGGTCAACACCCCCGCCCGCCCAAACGACGTTCATCCCTTACTGCTGGTCGGGCTATTCGTGCTATTTGCGGCCATGCAGTCGCTAGCGGCGTGGTTCTGGCAGACTCGTTTCGGCCAAGCCGACGTCGACCAGACCAAGGCCAGGATTCTGGCGGCTTGCACCACGCAGGTGGTGTTCTTTGGGGTCTGCGCCGCCCTGGCCTACCGGCTGTTTCGCCGCGGCCTGGGTCGCGGATGCGGGCTGACGCTACGACGTTGGCCCATCGACTCTTTCCGCGGGGCGACGGCGCTGCTGATCGCCCTGCCCATTTGCATCGCCTTACTGGCCCTGACCAACTGGGCCATCCGGCAGCTGTTCCAGGGCCAGCCCGAGCGTATCGAACAACTCACCGGGCCCCACACCTTCATCGAAGCCCTTCTGGCCATGCCCAAGCCCTGGCGAGTGGGCATCTTCATATCGGCGGCGGTGTTGGCCCCGCTCTCGGAGGAGTTGTTCTTTCGGGGCTTTGTCCAGTCCAGCCTGCGACAGGCCACGGGGAGCCCCTGGCTGGGTATCATCGTTGCGGCGACGTTCTTCGCCGCCGTTCACGCCGAATGGAACGCCAAGCCGGCGCTGCTTTTCTTGGGATTGGTCATGGGCTACAACTACGAACGCACCGGGCGCCTTTGGCCCGCGGTGGTCATTCACGCCCTCTTCAACGCAACGTTCCTGCTGCTAACGCTACGGATGCACTGACCCCTACAGCACCGCCAGTACGTCCACGTCGTCCCCATCAAGAAGATTGACCAGACTAGCTGCCGACGAAGCGACGCCGCCTGAGCCGCCCAGGGCCGTCGGCTCAATCTCCCAAAGGCCGGCAGCCACCGGGCGATTCATCACCGGCGACGTGGCCCGAGCCGTGGCCTCGCCGTGGCCAGTGGCCGCGACCCCCGCCCCCATCCGGCCGCTGTCGCCTGGCGTTTCCGCCTCCATCGCAACCACAGCCAGAGCCTCGTTCCGAGCGGCCTGAACATCGGCCTCGACCGGCGCGGCATCGGGCGCCGCCGGCAACGACCGTTTCGCAGCCGCCTGAGCCCCGCCGCTGATCCGCAAGCTCTTGCCCGTGCCAACGAATCCGCTGCTCGAATCGTTGAAGGACACCAACAGCAGGTCATCGCGCGAGCCGCCCTGGCCGTACCCCTTGATCCCAACCGTAGCCGAGCCGCCTTCGCTATGATAGCTATCCACCGCCAGGTCCTGGTAGTTGATGCGAATCGAACCGTCCCGCTCGTACAGGATCGCCTGAAATGTCACCGTTCCCTGACCCGAGCCGCCGTAGAACCGCACGTCGGACCACTGGACGATCAGTCGCTGGTTCTTGCCACCGCCCAGCAAGGCCGTGTAGATCACGCCCTGATCGGCATCGAGGTACATGTCATCCCACAGCGGCGAAATGGCCGCTTCGGTCAGGTAGGTCGCCAGGTTGGTGTTGTAGTAATCCACTTCCCCACGTTCGAAGGTGATGAAGCCATTCGTGGCCACATGAATCTCGCTGACCTGCTGGCCGTAATGGGAGAACTTGAATCCGTCCGCGGAGGTCGTGGCCGCCAGTTGCGACACATCATCGGCGTCGCCGACAATCAACGGCGTGCCGAACGATCGGATATCCTCGAAGGTGTAGGCCGTGGTCGTCGCCCGTCGGCCGAAACCGTCCGGGGAGGTCTGTTGCGATGCGCCGGTAGGCTGGACGCTTAGGTTCAGCACGTAGTCCCCCCGCTCGCCCCGCCGCCGCCGCTTGCCGTTCCACGGCGTATATCGGTAGTTCCCATGCCCCGAGACCGCCACGTAGTACGTGCCGGATTTCGTCAACTCCCACTGCAGCGTCTGGTCATCGTCGCCGGCCTCGGAGAACGTCAGCTCTCGCCCGTGCTGATTGAACAGCCGCACGATGAAGCGCCCGTCGCTGTCAGTCCGATCCAGATCGGCCACCACGGTTTGCCCGCGAGCGGCGACAAAGCTGAAGATGTCGATATCGATCCGGAACCCCACACTGCCCAGAATCGTCACGCTGCCGACGCCATCCAGCCCCGAGTCTTCAGCCGCCTTCAGGATGCCGTTGGCCTCGACCTCCTGCCGGACCTCGATAATCTGGAATGCGTAGGTCTCGTCGGCCCCGCCGCCCAAGGCATTGCCGGCCAGATCCTTGATGGCTCTCCAACTGTCGCCCTCGACCACCAACCGATAACTGCCTTCGGTCAGATCGCTGCTGAAGGTGATCTGCACGCTCTCAGCCGTCGGTTGACTCAACATCGAGCTGCTGATCGTAACGGACTGGTCATCGCCCGAGCCAAATACGCCATCGGCGCCGGCTTCGACCAGCGAGAACGCCACACCTCTCACCGTGGCCGGGTCGATCGCTTCGTTGAAGGTCACCAGGATTTCGCCAACCGGGCCGCCCACTGCAGCCGGGGTGACGTCCGTGACCGTTGGGCCGGTCAAGTCGCCGGCATCGATCAGTTGCAGTGAGGCGTGGGCATTCAGTCGCCCGCCGGTGAGGGCCTTACCAGCCATGGAGGCCACCGGGTCGGCCCCATCCAGAATCGCCTGCTTAATCTCGGCCATGCTGGCCGACGGATTTGCCGCCGCCAACAGCCCCACCACCCCGGACACATGCGGCGTGGCCATCGACGTGCCGGAGTAGCTCGCGTAGCGGTTGTTGGGGGTGGTCGAGTAGATCGACACGCCCGGGGCGGCCAGGTCCACCGTGGTCGCCCCGTAGCTGGAGAAGCTGGCCCGGTTGTCCCGGTGGTCGGTGGCGGCCACGGCGATGATTGCGTCCAGGTTGTAGTTGGACGGATAGGAGGCCGATTGGTCGTTATTGTTGTTATCGTTGCCGGCCGCCGCGATGAACAGAATCCCCTGGTTGCCGGCCGCGGCGATCGCGTTTCGCAGAACGCTGGAGTAGCCCCCGCCGCCCCAACTGTTATTGGTGGCCACGATATTCACGCCGAAGTCACGCTTCATCATGGTCGCATAGTTAATGGCCGCGATGGCGTCGGAGGTCGAGCCATAACCGCTATCGGTCAGGAACTTCAGCGCCATCAGGCTGACATCCCAATTCACGCCCACCACACCGCTGCCGTTGGCGGCCGCCCCAATCGTGCCCGCCACGTGGGTCCCGTGGCCGTTGCCATCCATGGGATTGCCATCGTTGTTGGCGAAATCATAGCCGTAGACATCGTCGACATACCCGTTGCCGTCGTTGTCTTTGCCGTCGCCGGCGATTTCCCCGCTATTGCGCCACATGTTGGCGGCCAGATCGTTGTGACGGTAATCGACGCCGGTATCGATGATGGCGATCACCACGTCGCTGCTGCCGGTGGTGATATTCCACGCCTCCGGAGCGTCAATGTCGGAGTCGGCCGAGCCGCCGGTCTGGCCGGTGTTGTTGAGGCCCCACAGGCGACTGAAGTTGCCGTCGCCGGGCAAGGCCTGGAAGCTCTGGACGAAGTTGGGCTCGATGGCCACGACCTCTCCGACGCTGTCGGCCCAGGACTGCAAATCCCCAAGCGAGTAACCGGCCGCGCTGATAACGGCGTGCTCGCCGCCGCCGAGATTATCCACGGTCGCCCCGGCAAAGCCGGCCGCGGTGAGCCCCTGGGCGATCTCCGAGGTCTTGACCTCACCGTGGGAGAACCGGACCACATACTGGCCGGTCACGGCCTGGGTCTCATAGCCGTTCCAGGTGAGTTGCTCCACCGCCAACCCCTCCCAGCTGGCAGACAGCAGCAGGCGGGGTTCCAGCAGTTCGACCACAGCTAGCCGGGCGGAATTGCCCGGTTCGGCTCGATGGACCTCAGCGGGATTTGGGATCCCTTGGAGGCCTGGGAGGTCGGCTTCAAAATCGCCGTTTCGCCTTGTCGCGCTAGCTCGGGCCACGACAGCCACCTCCGCTCGCCACGCTCGGCGTCGCCCTATCTGGGCGTCTAACAGAAACTTAGTATTCACAACCGGCGTGGTGAACGTGCTTCATCGGCAAAAATAAACCACCGATTCACCACCCGCCTTGCATCACACTCTATACGTTCAACTTGGCCGTCAGTTCGGCCAGCATCTTTCCCTGCCGCAAGCATTCGTTGCGGCCGCGTTTCTCCAACGCGCCGATCGACACCGCCCCGTAGTGATCCCCAATATGCGAGCCCGGCACGACCATCCCATGGATCAGCAACGCCTTGACCAAATCCATAATGGTGGTCTCGTTGCCGCCGCCGATATTGGCGCTGCTGGCGAAGGCCCCGCCGACCTTCCCGGCCAGCTGCCCGTGAATGGCCACCGAGTCATCCAGCAGCTTCTTGACCTCGGACGCCATCGACCCGTAATAGGTGGGCGAACCGAGGATAATCGCATCGTAGTCCAGCAGGTCGTTAACGCCGACCGAGCCGATGGGCTTGACCTCGACATCCACGCCGGGCACGCCTTGGGCGCCTTCAGCGATGGCCTCGGCCATGGATTGGGTGTGACCTGAGCGAGAGTAATAGCCAACTAGCATGCGAGACATGGACATGCTCCTTTCACGTGGCTTTCCTAATCAATCATAGGTCTGCCGTCCGGGAAATATCAACGTAAACCGGTGCCCGATACGCCCTACGCCTCCAGACGTTCTCATCGACCGATTCAGTCCCCGACTTCATTACCGGCCCCAGGAAAAGCGGTTACCGGCCGGCGACACACATACGCTTCCAACACATCGGTCCGGTAGATCCGCTGCATGCGGCGATCGGCCTGGATTAGACGCTTGGTCCGCTCATACGGATCATTGGAATACCGCGGCGTTACGGGCGAAATCACCAGCCAGTCGGCCGGCCGAACCGCCGCCAACGACTCGGCCCGGTACAGGCTGCGATGGCCAACCCGATGACACAGCCGCGGGCCCAACTGGTCCTGGGCCCAGATGACCTGCCCGGCCTGAACCCCCTCGGTAAACGTGGCCAGTTCCTCCGCCAACTGACGCTCCTGCCGCGTGGGGCAAATGTGGCTGAGGATTCCGAAAGCGGTCCAACTGGCCTGACCCAGAGGGGCGACGACGACCCCCGCCAGCATCATCGCCAGCACGCCCGCCCCGGCCAGCCGCCGGCTTTGCTTGGGCGATTCCCGCATCACCCGCAACACCCACGCCGCGCCATGGCCGGCCGCGACGATCACAAACACACTCGACAGATCGTCATACTGAAACCGCACCGAAAACTGAGGCCAATACGCCACCGACAAATTCAACGCCACCAGCGGAACCGCCGCCACCAACGCCCGCCACCCCAATAGCGGCAACAGGCCCAACTGCCCAACCTGCAGCAGCAGATAGATTCCCTTCTGATCCCAAAGCTCCCACACACCCAGCCGACTCGCGTGGTGCCACGCCCCCTCCCGCAGCCCTGGCATGAATACGCCAAGCACCAACGCCGCCCACACCGCCGCCACCACACCCAACCCAATCGCGAGGCGCGGCCGACCAAGCACCAACCACGCATACAGCCCCAGCCCAGCCACCGCCAAAGGCGTATTCTCCTTCACCAGCAGCAGCACCCCCACCAACACCCAGAACACAACTGACCTGCCCCCGATTCCTGTACCAATGTGAATGAGAGTCAGGTTGCCGCTTC
>CAYRZU010000056.1:0-24856 GCA_964428895.1 uncultured Planctomycetaceae bacterium | reverse complement strand
CGCCGCTGCGTTCGGGGCTAAAGGGGCCTTCGCCGTTGGCGTCGACGGCGTCGATCAGCCGACCGGCCCGACTGATGGCGACGGAAATGCCGCCGCCAAGATGGGCCAGGATGAGGTTGAGGTCGTCGGGGCTTTTGCCGATGGACTCGGCGTAGTGGCGGGCGGCGCGTTTGAGGTTCAGGGCGTGGAGCAGGCTCTTTCGGGGCAGCTCGGCCAGGCCGCTGATGCGGCTGATGGGCTCGAACTCGTCGGTCGACACCGGGTCGACGACAAAGCAGGGCACGTCCGTTCCGGCGGCTAGGTCGGCGGCGATCACACACGCCAGCTTGGAAACGTGTTCGGTGAATTCGGTGTCGGCGGCATCGGCCAACATGGCGTCGTTGACGCGATAGACCCCGCCGGGGGCCGCCCGCAGGGGCCCGCCCCGGGCGGCGATGGCGTCGAGGTCGGTTACCGAGCGGCCGAGCTTGTCCAGCAGGCCGGCCACTTGCTCATCGCGCATGGCCTTCTGGTCGATGACGTGCTCGCAGGCGGCGAGCCGCTCGGCGTCGCAGACCAAGTACTCGTCATCGACCAACGTATCGCCCTCGTACAGGGCGACGCGGGTCGAGGTCGAGCCCGGGTTGATTACTAGAATGGTCGGTCGTTGGCGGCTCATGATTGGGTTTGGAGGTCCGTTAACATCTGGTCTCGGTAGTCGACGGCTTTGGCCACGATTGTCGCGATGTCGGGGGTATCGGGCAACTGTCGGCCAATCCGTTCGATCACGCTGCGGTTGGCGATCAGCCGCATTGCCGCCGGATAGCAGATTGACCAGACCCAACTGAGATGCAGCAGCAGCGTGTCGGCCAGGCTGGCTAGCTTGGTGTAGCAGAACTCCTGCCGGCTACCGATGGCGCGAATCAGGTCGTCGTTGACCGGGCCATGAAGATCGAGTCCCCAGACCATGTCGTCGAGTTGCTCGCGGTCGTCGGCATCGACGGCGTCGCCGACGACCTTGATGATGTCGATCTTGTCGGCGTCGCGAAGGGCCCTGAGCATGTGGGCGATCTCAGCGGCTAGGTCGTCGGGCACGGCCCGGACGTTGTGCAGGCGGACGGCCTGGGCGATGGCGTCGCGGTCATCGGCGGGCAGATCGGCCAGGACGCCCTCGGCCGTGATCACATCGAAGCTGCGGTGGGCGTGATTGCAGCTATCGGGGTCGTAGAAGGTGCCGAACTCGGCAAACTGGCTGAACCGTCCGGCATCGTGCAGCAGGCCCAAGGCGCGGGCGGTGCGGATTTGGATATCGGGCCAGCCTTGGCCTTTGGCGATGGCTGCGGCGTTGGCCGAGACGCGCAGGCAATGACGGTACTTCATCTCATGCATCGGCCGCCAGGCGTCGCCGCGAAAACGGTCGACATAATCGTGATACCACTGCTCGATGCGTTGGAGCTGTGCGTCGTCCATGGCGACCTTAGTGCAGCACGACCAGCCGGAAGGCGTGCGGCTCGAGGGTGAAGGTCATTCGCCCGTCGTCGACGGGGACGGCCTCATCGCTCGTGGCGTCGATGGCAGCGCCGCTGTGGAGACCGGCAGCGGCCACGTCGACGGTGACGTTCGCTTCGACCGTTTCACGGCCCGACAGATTGGCTACGATCATGAGCATTTCGCCGGCGCGGCAGTAGGCGCTGGCCTTGACCGTTTCAGCGTCGACCGTCAGGGGTAGTTCCGGGCGCCAGTAGCCCAGGAACTGGGCCGAGTCGACGTCGAAGGTTTCCAGCACATCCCAGACGCTGTGGCGGTTCTCCTGTCGGGTCGGCAGGGGGCGGTTGAGCACGCCGTGGACCAACGGCAAGGCCTGGTGTTCGCCGGCGGCCATGTAGTCCGCGGGCACGCCGTAGTTCCAGCCCGTGTATTCAGCCCGAAAGGCGTCCAGGCCAATCGTTTCCAACGGGTGGTTGGCGTGGTCTTTGTCCCAGTGCAGGTGTTCGCCGTCGTAGTAGGAATGGCCGAACCCCAGCGAAGGCGTCACGCAGCAACTGCTCTGGTGCAGTTCGATCCAGCCGCCGCGGGGGTGGATGATGTCGTAGAGCTTCTGCATGACGCCGCGGGCGGCGCGAATGGGGTAGGTCGGGTGGAGTGTGCCCTTGGCGTCGCGCCAGCCGCAGCCGTGCGCTTCGTTGCAGCAGCCAAACGGTACGCCGGTCTGGTCCAGGTACAGCCCGTCAAATCCGAAGCGGTCGACCGCGCTCCCGATCAGCTCCACGGTCTTATCGCCCCAATATGAATTGGTGCAGACCACGTAGTCGCGCTGGCTCGGCCAGCGCCGCCAGCCACCGCCGGGCACGCCGTCGTCATTAAGGACCAGGCACTTCTCGGACGCGTCCCCCCATTCCGGGGCCAGGCTGGCCAGTTCATAGCCGAAGTAGGCCAGCACCTTCATGTTGTGCGAGTGACACAGATCCACCGACGCGCGGACCTTCTTGGGCTCGTGGCTGAAACCGTAGTTCTGAATCAGCTGCCAGGCCTCGTGGTAGATTACGGTGCGAATGCCGTCCTCGACCATTCGCTCCAAGACGGTCAGGCCCTCGCGGTGCTTGTCTTTGTGTTCACCGACGCTGTGGGTGTAGTGGAACGCGATCCGCTGAGTGTGCACGTCGCCGGCCCAGGGCTTGACGGGCGTCGGCTGAAAGCCCATGCGGAAGGTGATCGGCGCGGGGCGCTTGGCCCACAGCAGGGGCTGGTCCTTCCAGATCGGCGGTTCGCTATCCAAGAGGCGCAGGCGAAGGATTACGGTGTCGCCTTCGCGGACAACCTCGATGGCCCGGTCGGCGTCGGCTGGCTGCCAGCCTTTGCTGGACTCGGCGAACCAGCTCAGGCCGCCTTCTTCCCACCCCAGCCACAGGAAGGGCTTGAAGGGCAGGGCAAGCCCGTCGCCCACGGCGCCGCTGTTCTTGGCGTCGTGGTCCAGCAGCATGCCCGGCGCTTGTTGGGGCCAGAAGTGGAACAGCGTGGCCGCCTCGGCCTTGATGGGGATCTCCAAATGCAGCTTGGGCACGACCAGCGGCGGGTCGCCATCCTCGGCTTCCCAGGGCATGACCTTCACGTCCAGCCAGGTGCAGCCGTCGTATTCGATCCACATCGCGGTGTTGACAGCCATCCGCTGACAGTTCTGCCAGCCGATCAACGTGCATTGGCTATTGTCACGGCTGTGCACGGTGCAATTGGCGTTGCGGGTCCCGAAAGCCATCTCCTCGCCGTCGATCTCGCCGACCAGCCGCATGGGCCCGGCCAGGATCTCGCGTTCGCAGGTGTTAATGCCGATCGGCAGGGCCTGGCCCTCGCCGAAATGAATCGTCCGACCTTGTACGCCGACATCAAAGCCGCCGTCGGTTTCGGCCACCCAGACGGGCGTCCACGGATCGGGAACACGGTTTGCTGGCATGGGGCCTCACTCCTTGGGACGGTCGTTACTGAAGCCGCGTAGTATACCCCCGCGGGGGCTGAATTCGACCCTCCCGGGCCCCCTCCGATTGAACAAATACTTAGCGCCGAGGGGTTTGACACCGGGCCATCGGTCGGGGACACTTCGCGTTTCACCGCGGGCGTTTTTCGTGTAGGTCTCGCGGTCGGAGGTCGTTTCATGACAGACGCCAGGACACTTTCCGGGTCGGCCGACAAGCGCCTGTTCACGCCCGGTCCGCTGACAACCAGCCGCACCGTCAAGCAAGCGATGTTGCGTGATCTGGGCTCGCGCGACGTTGAATTCATCGCCGCCGTTCGCGACATCCGCCGGCGATTGGTCGGGCTGGGCGGGGTGAGCGAGTCGGACTACACCTGCGTGCTGCAGCAGGGCAGCGGTACGTTCGGGTTGGAGTCGGTGGTGGCTTCGACGATTTCCGCCGAAGGTAAGATGTTGGCCTCGGTCAACGGCGCTTACGGCCATCGGGTAGTGAAGATGGCCCGCATGCTGGGGATCGACGTGGACGTCCTGGAGTACCCCGAGAATACGCCCATCAACGCCGCCGATATCGCAGCCAAGCTGGCCGACGACCCCGCCATCACGCACGTGGAGGTCACCCACTGCGAGACGACGGCCGGCATCATGAACCCGATCAAGGAGATCGGTGAGGTCGTCGCCAAAGCGGGCAAGGTCTACTTCGTCGACGCGATGAGCAGCTTCGGGGCGATCCCGGTCAACCTGGCCGACTGCCACATCGACTACCTGGTTTCCTCGGCCAACAAGGACATCGAGGGCGTGCCGGGCTTCTCGTTCATCCTGGCCAAGCTCGATACGCTCAAGACCACCGAGGGCTGGTCTCGCTCGCTGACCATGGACCTGTTCGCCCAGTACCAAGGGCTGGAAGCGAACGGCCAATTCCGCTTCACCCCGCCGACACATTCGCTGCTGGCCTATCACCAAGCGTTGTTGGAACTGGAGGCCGAGGGCGGCGTTGAAGCGCGCGGCCGACGCTACCAGGAGAACTTTCGCACACTGCTGACGGGCATGCGGGAGATGGGCTTCCGGGCGTACCTGGCTGAAGAGCACATGGGCTATATCATCACCACCTATCACTACCCGCGCGACGAGAACTTCGACTTCGAGCAGTTCTACCGCCGCCTCAGTGATCAGGGCTACGTGATCTACCCCGGCAAGTTGACCCAGGCGCCGTGCTTCCGGCTGGGCAATATCGGCCGGCTGTTCCCGCAGGACATGCGTGATCTGCTCAGCGCGATTGAGCGGACGCTGAAAGATATGAACGTTACCACGATCTAGGTTGTTTGGCCTGACGGCCACAAGGAGCCCCTGATGCATATTTCGGAAGTTTGTCGTCGTATCACCGCCGGCGAAACCATGGACCAGGAAACGTTCGACCTGGATGTGGTCTTCATGAATCTTCGCGCCGCTTGTGAGAAGTACGAGATCGTCTACGACCCCAACACGCCGGTCCCGTCCGATGACGCACTCGCCGACCGCGTTTTCAAAGCGGCGGTCGAGTTCTGTGTGGCCACCGGCTTCTGGTGCCCGGACACCAAGACCGTCGCCCGCTTCACCACCGAGGAAGTGCTGGCCGGCGTGACGGGGGCTCGCGGACGATGTGTGATGGGTGAAGGCAAGGACCGCTTCACCTGGACGCCACGACTTCCGGATAGCGATACGCCTCCGTGGTTCCACGTGGGGACGGGCATCTTCGCGTCCAGCGAAGAGATCGCCTTCAGCCAGGTCAAAGGCTACGCCTCGATTCCGCAGGCGAACTCGCTCAGTTGCCCCGCCATCATCAGCATCGACGGCCAACCCGTGCAGTCCGGCACGCCGCTGGAAGTCCTGGCGGCCATTCGGGGCGTGAAACTTGCCCGTAGCGCCGCGGCCCACGCGGGTCGGCCGGGCTTGGCGATCGGCAACAGCATTTCGACGGCTGGTACGTCGGCGGCGACCATGGCCGCCAGTGGCGCTCAGTTCGGCTTGCGCCCCAGCGATGGGTGGCTGGTCGGCGCCTTGGCGGAGATGAAGTACAGCTACGGTATGCTGTCCAAGGTGGCGTACCTCGGTAGTTGGGGCGCCAACATCTGCGGCGAGTCCGGCGTGATCGTCGGCGGTTACGGCGGCGGCCCGGCCGAGATCGCCGTACTCAACACCGCCTACGTGCTGATGGGGAGGATGATCATGGATGCCGATTACCATCTGGTCTTCCCCGTCCACGTCAACAAGAGCTGCTCGACCCCGCGCGATTGCCTCTGGCCGGTCTCGGTCAGTTGTCAGGCCATCAGCCGGAACACCCGCGAGCTGGTCTGGTCGCTCGGGTACATCGCCGCCGGGCCGATGACCAAGCAGTTCTTCTACGAGTCGGCCGCCTATCTGGCTGCAGCGATCCCGTCGGGCCTGTCGGCCCAGACCACGCACCCGGCCCGGGCCGTGCTGACCGACCACGTCACGCCCATGGAAATGCGCGGGGCCGTTGAGCTGATCGAGGCCTGCACCGGCATGAGCCGGGCTCAAGGCAACGAACTGGCCGTGGAGCTCTTGAAGAAATACGAGGACAACATCCTCGACGCACCGTCGGGCAAGCGCTATCAGGACTGCTTCGACGTGGCCTCCGGCAAGCCCTGCCAGGAGTACGTCGAGCTCTACGCCGAGGTCAAGGAAGAGCTGGCGGGCATGGGATTCGCTTACCGGCCATAGCGCCACGAGCAGCCGAGAAACGTCATGCGAGACATCCTGGATATCTGTGCGGCGGCGGCCGACGGGCCGACCATGTCCGAACAGGACTTCGACCTGGACCGCGTTTACATGACCGCGGCGGCGTTGGTCAGCAAGTACGGCCTGGAGTTTGAGCCCGGCAACCCCGTGCCCTCCGATGACGACCTGGCCGACCGCGTCTGGCAGGCGGCGATCGAGTTCTTCGTCGATTGCGGCGTGTACTTCAAGGACGAGAAGCGGGTGGTATCCTTCACGCGGGAAGAGGTCGAGGCGGATCTCGCCGCTTACGATGGTCAGTGTCATTTTGGTGAAGGTGATGATGCTCGCGTCTTCAGCAGCCGCAAGCCCGACAGCGACGTTCGGCCCTGGTACCACGTTGGCGCCGGGACCGTCAGCAGCAAAGAGGAGTTCGCGTACAACATCGTCAAAGGCAACGCGTCGATCGCGGCGGCCGACTCCATGAGCGTGCCGGCGTTGGATCATATCGACGGCCATCTGGTGGTGGCCGGGTCGCCCGCGGAAGTTCGCGGGGCGATTCGGTCGATCCAAATTGCTCGCAAGGCATGTGCGGCGGCCGGCCGGCCGGGCCTGCCCATCATCAACGGCGTGGCCGCGGCCGGAACCGCCCGCGGCACGATTGCCGCATCCAGCCAGGCCTCCGGCTGGCGCGAGTCGGACTGCGTCATCGTCGGCACGTTGGCTGAGTTCAAGACCAGCTCGGAGATGATGACCAAGGTCGCGTGGTGCCAGGAATCGCCCACCCGGTGCGTGTTGGGCAGTGCGCCGATCATGGGCGGCTTTGCCGGCGGCCCGGAGGCGATGGCTATCATCAACGCGGCCTATGCGATTTGGTGCGTGGTGGTTTACCAAGCCGATTATTACCTTTCGTTGCCGATGGATCTTCGGGCCGGTTGCGGCACGACCCGCGAGGTGCTGTGGGGCTGGAGCGTTTCCAACCAGGCCATCGCCCGGAACTCCAACATCCCCACGCTGGCCTTGCCTTACGCCGGCGGCGGGCCCATGACCGAGCAGTACTACCATGAGGCGGCGGCGGCGACGATCGCGGCGATTGCTTCGGGCGTTTCATTCCAGACCACCCATCCGGCTGGCGCGTTGTTTGCCGACTTCCTGACGCCGATGGAAATGCGCGGCTGTGTGGAAATCGCGTTGGGCGCCACGGGCATAACTCGCAAAGAGGCTAGCCCCCTGGTCGATAAGCTGTTGACGGGTTACGAAAGCAAGTTGGCCGATTCCGACCGCGGCAAGCCGTTCCCCGAGTGCTTCGACGCCACCACCGGCGAGCCGACGGCCGACCACGTGAAGCTGGTCGAGAAGGTCAAAGCCGATTTGGCGAATCTGGGCGTGCGGTTCAAGCCAGCCGAGCGCTGACCGGAGGGCTAGTCCGGCTCGGCGAGCTTGAATCCCCGGGCCATGATCTTCTTGTCGGCGGCATAGAAGGCAACGTCGTAGGGGCCTGGCCCGCCGACCGCCGCCAGCTCGGCCGGGCTGAAGACGAAGGGCGTGCCGTCCAGGGCGCCATCGCGATCCCAGATGAAAGGCCGGATGGCGACGGGCTCGTGTTGACCGTGTCGAAGGATTCGCAACTCGAAGGCGTTGCGGTGGGCCTCGGGGGGTAGGTCGACCACGACCACCATCTTGTCCTCGTCGATCGCGAAGCGATCCCGCTCATGCCAGTCGCCGGTCTCGCTCATCCCGTCGGCAATGCGGAGGGCGTCGTCGGGCTCTAGCTCGAGGGTGACCTCCGTGACAGCGAACTCCTGCACCAGTTGATCGACCGTCCGGTCGATGGCCATGTCGAGCGCGCCCTCGGTGGGCGTGGTGGCTCGGTCGCCCTCCCACCGGACGGCCGCCACCAGCGGAACGGGCGTGGCGTGGATTACCTGCCCGGTCTCGGCGGAGACCAGCTCGGCCATCACGGTTACGAAGGCGCGACTGGTCACGTGCACGTAAGAGTAGCTCTCGTAGTAGACGCCGCCGTAGCCGTATCCGCCTCGACCGTAGCCGCGACGATAGCGGTAACCGCGGCCCCCGTAGCCGTACCCACCGTAGTAGCGCGGGCCGTAATCGACATAGCGGATCTCTTCGGACACCATCAGGTCGAACTGCAGCACGCGGCCGGTCAGGCGGGCGGCCCGGGCCAGGTCACCCGGCTGGGGCAGCGGGTCGAGCGGGTCGCCGGTTTCCGTCAGGCGTCGATAGGAGACGTATCGGTAGGTCTTGTTGTCGGCCAGGGCCGTCACCAGCCGCCGGGCCACGCGCTTGCCTGCCAGCGGGTCGACCCCGTCGGCGGTCTTGAAGGGCACAACCTCCACGGTCTCGATCTTCCCGGGCTCCCAGAAGTCCGGGTAGCGCTTGACCGTCAGTTGTGCACAGCCGGTCAGCCAGACGGCCGCGGCCAGCATGCCGATCCCCGCAATGGTCCATCGCCTGATCATGAATCATTCCGCCCCTTTCTACACCATCTTATGCCGATGCGATCCCCAACGCCAGTCGAGCGACGGACCGGGCCGCCATCAGTTAGGTCGGCTTGCCGGCGGCTAGCAGGGAGTCGAGCTGGAGCAAGGGCTCCAGAGATTCAATGACGGGCACCCCGGCTTCGACGTCGGGCCAGTTTCGCTCCACCAGTCGGTGGCGGATCCAGATCGGGTGCAGGCCGGCGTCGCGGGCGCCGCCGATGTCCATTCGCCAGTCGTCGCCGACGAAGGCCGCCCGGTCGGCCGCAACACCCAATTCGGCCAAACACAACTCGAAGGCCTGGTGGGCGGGCTTGGCGGGGATGTCGTCATCCCCGGCGATCACCAGCGACCCGAAGTACTTCTTGAGTTCCGGGAAGTGATGGACCCGATGTTCGATGGCGATCATCTGCCCTTCGGTGTTGGTGATGATGCCGAGCCGGTGCGTTTCGGCCAGCTTGGCCAGCACGCTTTCGGTTTCGGGGAAGGCCTTGGTCTTGGCGCTGACATGCTGCCAGTACTCCAACTCCCACTGCCCCAGCAGGGGGTCGTCGGTATCGCGACAGTACTGCCAGTACAGTTCCTGCCAGGCCTCCAGGCGGGAGAAGTTGCCCCGCCCTTGGAACGTCTTTCGGATGCGGCGGTAGGTGGCCAGGAAGTCGTCCCAGTCCGTCAGCGACAGGTCGGTGAACAGCTTGGCCTCGGCCAGCTTCTCGGCGGACCGAAACCCCTCCGCCGAGTTCACCAGCGTTTGGCCGAAATCAAAAATCACCGCGTCGATCACGACGCACCGCCTTTGGGCGCGGGGTTGGTTAGTCGCGCCCGTATTTGACCAGGTAATCGCCGAACAGTTCCTCGTCGGTGGGAATGTGCTCGGGGATCGGGTCCGACAGCCACGTATAGTTGAGGAATTGTTTCCAGTTAATGTTGTCGGTGGTCATGTTACCCGCCCACGATCCGCAGCCGAGCGAGTCGGTGGTGGGGTTGCCATTAAACCAGCTACCGCTGTTGGCGGCGGCGTGGGGCATGTTGCAGTTGACGCGGCCGACGTTGGCTTTGAGGGCGAGTTCCACCTTGCGCTCGTCGCGCTCGGTGTGAATGCTCGAGGAGTGCCCCTCGCCGCTGAACCGCTGCATTTCCTTCATCCGCTCGACCATTTCGGAAAAGTCCGTCCACTGCCACAGCGTCAGCACCAGCGAGATCTTTTCGCCGCTGAATCGGTCCTCGGGGCCGGGCTGGGTGCCTTCGACCATCAGGAAGCGCGTGCCCTCGGGCACGGTCAGGCCGGCGCCCTCGATCAGCACATCGACGGGCTTGGCGACGATGTCCCGGTTGAGGTCCTTGCCGTCCGGCCACATGAAGGCCCGGAGCTGCTCGCGTTCCTCGTTGCTGCACAGGTAACCGCCCTCGGCTTGGAGGGCTGCGACCATGTCATTGTAGACGGTCGCTTCGGCGGCTACGGCGTTTTCAGAGGAGCAGGACGCCGAGTTGTTGGCGCACTTGCTTTTGACGATCTTGGCGGCGGCGGCCTGGAGGTCGGCGGTCTCGTCGACGATGGAGATCACGTTTCCGGCGCCCACGGTGTGGCAGGGCTTGCCGGCCTCGTAGACGACCTTGACCAGGGCGGCCCCGCCGGTGGCGATGGCGAAGTCACAGCCAGCCATCAGTTCGCGGGTCTTCTCGCGGCTGGTTTCCTTGATGCACTGGATCAGGTCGACCGGAGCGCCGACCTTGGCCAGGGCCTTGCGGGCGTGCTCCACGGTCAGGTAGCTGCTGCCCTGGGTGCGCGGGTGGGGGGACACGATCATGGCGTTACGGGTCTTGAGCGTGCTGAGGCCGAGGCAGCAGATCGTGGACTCCGGATTGGTGCAGGGAACGACGTTGGCGATCACGCCCATGGGCTTGGCGAAGATCCGCAGACCCAGTTCCTTATCCTCACGCACCAGGCCGCACGTCTTCTGGCCGACCAGGTCCCGCATCGTGCCACGGGTTTTGGCCGAGATCTTGTGTTCCTTGTCCTCGAACCGACCGATGCCGGACTCATCAATCGCCAGCTGCGCCAGGGCCGTGGCGGTCTCGGGCCGTTGGAACTCCCAACCGACCGCGGCGACCATCTCATCGACCTTTTCCTGGGGCCAGAACTCGACCTCTTCGAAGGCCTTCCTCGCTCGCTCGTACATTTTCTTGATATCGTCTGCCATGATTCGCCTTTGCGTTCCTAATAGGTGGGGTATCGACGGCGCGGGACTAGTGAAGCTTCTTGCCCACGCTCTTGGTGCCGGTCATCTTGCTGGGGTCCTCGACTTCTTCAATGATGGCAAAGCCGCTGCCGTGAATCTTCTTTCGCTCCTCGAAGGCCTTGGCCCATTCCTCCGTGGTGAAGGTCTGGGCCGGCTCGGCGACTTTGTCGCGGTCGGCCAGCGGAGGCACGGGCCGGTCGGCCGGGCCGTCGTAGTCTTCGGCGGGCGTGAGCGTCTCGCCGAGGTGGAGCAGGTCTTCCCGCTCGACTTCTTCGATGTAATGGGCGCCCGCGCCGAAGCTGCGGGTGACCGCCAGGATCGCCCAGGTGGCTTCGGGCGTGAAGCCCAAGTCCATCATGGTCGCCCCGATGGCGCCGAGCATGTCGATGGCAACGTCGGTCTTCGACGCCTTCTGGGCCGCGGCCTCAATGAGCTTGAGCAGCTCAATGTGCTTGCCGGCCACGCCGAGCTTCTCGGCCCGGGCGATCATGCGGGCGGCGGCGGGGTCCTTCAGCATCAGGCCAGACACACCCAGGCAATCGCTATCGAGGTTCTCAGCGACCAGGGCGTCGGCGGCGTCGGCCAGACTCTTGCCTTCTTCTTCGGCCTCGACCAGGTAGCCGTCCAGCAGGTTGCCGAACGACGAGTAGGCCGCATAGGCATGGCCGAACGACAGAATCGCCGCTCCGCACGCCTGGGTCAGGAAGGTCTTGGTCTTGGCCACCATGCGGCTCATCACCGCCGGGGTCGACAGGCCATCCTCGAGGGAGAGGATCATGATGTAATTCAACATCTGTTCCTCTTCGGCCAGCGGGATGCGGGCCTGGAAGTCCACGAACAGCATGTCGACCACGCCGTAGCCTTCTTCCATCAGCTCGGTGGTGTCATACCCGCGAGCCACGATACGGTGGACGTTCTTGTACGCCACCTGCGAGACCCACTGGAAGGAGGCCCGCTCGGTATCGAGCGGCACGGTGCCGTACTCACGCGCCGAATAGTCGTAGGGCATTTTCGGGTCGTCGAGGTTCCCGATTCCCTTTTTGTCGCCTAGATCACCCATTGTTTGTACTCGCCTTCTTCTTTCTGCTTGCGGGCGTATTCTTGTCGCTCGGCCTGCTTCGGCACGCGACGATCCTCCGGGCCGACGTACTTGATCATGCTCAGGTCGATCATCTGCACCATCGGCTCGTTCTTGGAAGCCCCCCAGGCTCGGCCACGCTTCATGTAGAACAGGGCGTGGGCGGCGCAACTGAAGCCCCGACACACACTGCCCAAACACCACGCGGCGTTGGGGGCAAAGCCGATATCGCACAAGGCCGTATTGCCGGCGCCGACGACATTGACGCCCACGTAGCTACGGCCTTGGGCGGCGCGGCGGGCGTGAAAGTGCTTCTCGACCGCTCGCTGGAACTGAAGGTACACGCCGCCGATGTCGAGCTCTTCCTGCTTGCAGTGGATGGGCTCGGCCCGGGGGTCCGAATCCGTGTGCTGCGGCTGACCCATGCCCATGACCGGGACCTTGTTGTCGAGGTACTCGTCGACCAGGATCTTGGCCATCTCATCGAGGCTCTTGCCTTCCTTGGCCGCACGCTCGATGTACTGGTTCATCATGTACCCGTGAGCGGCGCCGGGGCCGTGCACGCCGCCGAAGGTCATCACCGCGGCCGCAACGGCCGTGGGCAGGTTGGGCCGGCCCGTGATCACGCCGATGGCGCCGACGGCCGACGGGCTCATGGAGTGCTCCATGAAGACGCCCATCTCATACTTGAGCATCTTCTCTTCAGCCTCGGTGGGGATGCGGTTCTGGAAAAGGACAAATAGCGCATCGCAGAAGCTGTAGCCGGCTTCCGCCAGGTCGGACAGGTTGTAACCTCGCAGGACGGTCTTCTTGGCGGTCTTGTAGCCGATGGCCGTCTTCCTGCGAAGGATCGGGTCTCTGCTCATCGCGTCTTCTCCAACATCAGGGGGTTTTTCAGCCACTGCGGCTGCCGCTTGCGGCAGTTGCGTAAAGGGCAAAGCGTACAGAAATGGGGGGGCAAATTCAACACCGGCGAACGGCCCGAGGAGGGGGCCGCGGGCCGAAAGCGAGCGCCGAACAGGGGGGCGAACAAACCCGAACATTCCCGAACAATTCGGGGCGCATTTGTTCAGTGTAGCGCACCGTTGTTCGGCCGGCAGCGCGGGGCGCGCCCCCCGACACTTTCGGGGCCGCTCCAATCGCCGGGAAGTATACGCTCCGACCAACTGCCCCGTCCTCCCCAGACCACCGCCGAGTAAATTAAGATTTGGTGTGGGGGCAGATGTGACAGGGCGGTCAGGCCTACGGTTCCTGGGTCCAGAAGGCTTTGTGGAATTGGACCGTTCCCTGCGGGACGTGGCCGTCGAAGGACAGAACGAAGAACGCCTCCGGGGGGACCCCTTCGTGAGCGAGGCCTTCGGCGTTTCTGAATCCGAAGCGCGTATAGTAGCCTGGGTGGCCCACCAGGCAGCAGCCGCCGGCGCTGATGGCCTTCAGTTGCGACAGGCCCGCCTCGATCAGCGCCTGCCCGATGCCCTGCCGCTGCTGTTCTGGCAGGACGGACACGGGGCCCAGGCCGTACCAGTTCGCCGTGCCGTCAGACACAGTTACCGGCGAGAAGGCGATGTGTCCCACTACGCGGCCGGCCACTTCGGCCACCAGCGAGACGGTGAGGGCATTGGCCGCTCGCAGGGCGGAGATGATGAACTGCTCCGTGTGATTGCTGATTTCCAGATCGCGGAACGCGGCCTCTGTGACCTCGAAAATATCCCTCTCGTCGGCAGGCGTTTCTTCTCGTACGAGCATCTTGTCGTTCATGTACCAACCCTTCTGTTGCCAACGGAGCGCGCTTGGCCGCGGTCGTGGGCGATACCCTACCACACTTCATTGTCATAGCCGTAGGGGGGCATGCATGTCCGATCTGCACCCCTCACAGCGCAACGCCGTTTGCCTTTAGGTACTCGACGACGTCATGGAGTTCCTCCAGGCCGTTGTCGATGACGGCCTGGTAGATGAAGATGCCGCTGAACATGGGGGTGCGGCCTTCGTCGGTGAGCAGTTGGTATTTGGTGTTCAGGATGATGGCGCGATGGTGGGGCGCCATGCGGGCGCTCAGGTCGTCCAGCTCGGCCTGCTTGCGGCCGACGACGTCGGGCGGCAGGGACCAGATGTCGATCTTCCACGGGCGCCCCCAGTCGCCGTGGGCGAGGACGGGCTTGATATAGAGGCCGTCTTTCAGATCGCCCGGGCCGCCGCGAATGTAGTTGATCCGCTGGACGCGAGTGTCCTTGGCGATCTCGGCCGCGATCCGCAGCAGTGTCTCCGGCGTGGTGGGCGGCAGGTACAGGTCGACGTCGGGGTACATCATCAGGTCCAGGTAGTAGCTGCCGGTGGGGGTCAGCTCACCGACGGGCGCGCACAACTCGCGCAGCCGAATCAGCTCCAGTACCTCATCGGCCTCGGTCCGCAACGCTCGGGATCGCTCTTCGGGTGTCATCGTCTTGCAGCCCACGCGCTGCCGATCATATTCCGTGGGCAACAAGTTGCCCACCCTACATCGGCTCTTCGAAATAAGTGTCATAGACCCAACTGAGCATGTCTTTCTGGTCACATGGCGGCGGGTCCGACGTGAATCGCTTTGCCGGGAGTGTGCCGATTCCAAGGTAGTACGCCTTGGCCACGCGATGGAATCCATCCATTAGCTTTCCGTCCGCAGAAAGGATGATTGGACACGCTAGATCCGCTTTCAAGATCCTCTTGATGTGGTCGGCAACCTGGCGGATCGTCAGTCGGCCACGGTGCAGATCGTCCCCATACCACGCGACACGGTCCAATTCCCCGAGGCTGTGGATGTTGACCTGCGTGACGGGGAGATCACGGGACTGCTCAATCAACTCGTCGATATACCAGAAACGAAGCGGATTGCCATCCTCAGGCCGGGATGAGCAGTATGGCCGATGTCCCATGTCTTCCCTTTCGCACGACTTTCCGTAGGCAGGGCGGGCAATCCGCCTGCGGCAGACTCATCCTACATGTCCGCGTCTAGAATCCCTCGAAGTAGGTCCGGTGGAGTTCGGTGAAGAACCGGTCGGCCGATTGGATGCGCTGGTCGAACAGTTCGAGCGAGAGGTCGAAGTTCAGGTGCGTCCTCATGTAGTGGCGAAACTCTCTGCACTCCTCCCCTCTGAACCAGGCGAGATGATCCTGAATGGATTGGCCCTGGCTGCCGCTGTAGTACAGGGCCATCCACACGTCGATACAGCCGACGTGGTCGAGCAGGTCGGCGTCTTGAACGAGCTTGGTGATGTCCGAGTAGTCGTCGGCCGCTTTTCGCTGGTTGTGCACGCGGATGGTCTCGCAGAGGGCCTCAAGCGTTTCGGCCGGGACAAGGCCGTCCAGTAGTTCGCGCGTCCGGGCGGCGCCGACATCGTTGTGGCGCTCGCTGCCCTTGCCAACGTCGTGGAAGAGGCCGGCCACATAGAGGCCGTCGCCGTCGACGTCCGCGGCGAGGCGGTCGGCCAGGTGCAGCGCGATCTTCCCGGTCCGCCGGCCGTGGTAGAGAATCCACCCGGGCTCCCGAAAACCATGATCCTGGCGAGAGGCCATCTCCGTCTCTGCGACCGCTTCGATTTGCTCGATGTCCATCCGTCCTCTTTCGTCCGTTGCTACTCGCACTGCGGGAACTCCTTGCCCGTGGCTTTTTCCCAGGTCTCGGTCAGCTCGGCCAGCGGCACGCCGTTGATGACCATGCCGGTTACGTGGCCGTCGATTTCGAGGTCCATGCAGTTGGACTCGGTGATCTTCACGCCGGCCAGCAACGCGTTGTGGATAGTGCATTGGCCGAAGTGGATGTCCTCGAAGGTGCTTTCGGACAGATTCACAATCCGAAACGTGCTGCCCGAGAGGTCGGAGTTTTCGACGTGGGACTTCTGGAGCTGTTGGCTGTCGATGTTGAGCGGTTCGGTCATGGTTGGCTGCCTTTCTGGTGCGTCGTAGGGTGGGCATGCTTGCCCACCGAATCCATCGGCCTCCCGTGGTGGGCAAGCATGCCCACCCTACATCCGATGGGCTTTGAGCAAATCGGCGATCAGAACGCCGTCGATGGTCGCTCCTTCCAGATCGCAGCCGGCGATGGCGATGCCGGACAGGTCGCAGTCGGTGAAGGTACTACGGTTCAGGTCGCACTCCACGAACTCCAGGGGGTCTTGCTTGGGGATGTTGCCGTGTTCGTCCGGGTGCAGCGAGAGGTGCTTGAATTTCGCGCCGCCCAGCGTGATCGAATGCATGGTGATGTTGGACAGGTTCACATCCTCGAACGATGCCCCGGCCAAACTGACGTGGTCGAACCGGGCGCCGGTGAGGTTGATGTCGTGCAGGCTGGCGTTGCGGAGCGAGACATCTTCGAAGCTCGTGCCGGCCATATTCAGGTCCTCAAACTCCGAGCCCGGAATGCCGCCGTGCTTGACCAGAAGCTTTTCGTCGTTGTGTGGCGTGACTTCCATTTCGGTTTCCTTTCACGGTGTCCACATCACTATCCGGTGACCATGGTCCTCGTTCCTCGTTTCCGGTCGGGGCCGGGGTTGACGAGGCTCTTGAGAATGCCGCTGGTCGACTCATACATCTTGAGCTTCTTCAGGAACAGTCGCACCAGCCACTGCTTGACGGGTGAAGGATCACCAAGTCGCGCAGAGACCATGTCGCCGACTTGTCCGGTTGGGTCATGGCCTTGCCACCACGTATCCAGGGCGTCACAGAACTGGCGGAACCAGACGGCCGCTTCATCCTGGTTGGGGTAGGTGTCTTCGCAACGGAGGAAGCCCGGCACATCGTCGTCCGGCCCGGCCGGGCGATCCTTGGCGATGGCCCACAGGTCGTATTCAAGGAATCGGAACGCCTTGGGCGCACAAAGCCACCACGTGCCGCAATCGACCCGGGACATGGTCTCCCATGCCCATTCCGGGTCGAGCTGCTTCAGCCGGGCGACGAGTCTCTGTGCTCGGGCCGATCGAATGTAGACCCCGTAGTCAACGAAGTCGGGCCATTCCTTGTATGCGCCCAGGAACTGATCTCGGCCAAACACCGTTCCAGGATCGTCCGTCCATCGGGAGACCTTAATGGCGTGGCGGATCGCGCCGAGGACGAGTTCGACCTGAAGTTCCTTCTTCTCGGACCGGTCTCCGAGCAGTCCCCAGAGATCGGTACAGACGGCCGACCAGTCAATTGTGCGAGGGCTCAAGGCGTTCAGTTCGGCCGCGGGGGCGCTGGGGTCGGCGCCGGCCAGCCAGGCGTCCAGACACAGGCAGTAGTCCTGGGCCTGTCTCTTCCGGGCTGGGTCCACGGCGTAGCATTTCAGTTTGAAGGTCTTGCTGATGACCGCGGGATCGGCCGAGCCGATCAGGGAGAGCACTTGCAGGAAGGGCTCGGGGAAGTTGTAGGGCCCGCAGGGGGGGACGAGGTCAATGCCGACGTCCCGGGCCCATTCGGGAACGTCCGGCAGGGCGGCCTCCATGGCGACGATGTCCCGCATCTCGGCATCCTTTGAGATGGCGTCCCAGTAGCCGGGGTCGTCCTTGTCGTAGGGCGTGAACCACCAGCAGTCGCTGGTGACGGTTTCGGAGTAAGTCTCTTTCGTCCATTCGATATCGTGGGCCACGAGGTTTCCTTCCCAACGACCGCAGGGGGGGCATTCTTACCCTACAACTACGGCTTGGTCTTCTGGATTTGGATCGCCCTTGCGCGTTGGCTGTCGGTGGGGCCTAGGGCGTCGACAAGGGCCATGGTGACGTCGACCTGCTCGGCGTTGGGGTGTTTGGCCAGGGCGCCTTGGTCCCACTTGGAGACGAGCGCGTCGACGCCCGCGTCGGCCTCGATGGCCGAGAGCTTGTCGGCGATGTGCAGGAGGATGTCGTCGACCGAGGCCGTGCCGAAGGCTTGTTGATGGAGGCGATCTTGCTGGTCTTCCATTTGAGCTTCAAGATCGGCCATACGCTTCTCGTTGCCGGCGGCCTTGGCTTCGGCGTGCTGGGCTTGGACATCCGCGAAGGCGGCCTTGAAGGGCTCCGAGCCGGCGAAAGCCGCCGCGACGGCCCGAGAATCATAGATGCCGATTCGGGCCTTGGACTCGGTTGGCGTCTGGGGGGCCGGCTTGTCCCCCTCGCAAGCAACGGCGATGACCAGCATGGCACACAGCGTGATTGTGAGAAGCGTTCTCATTGTGATTGTCCCGTCCCATGTTTGGCATCCTCTGAACGGCTTGCGGCAGAACGGATCCCCTGGGCAGTCTTCAGCATAGCGGGTGCGTGGCCATGCGGCCATTGATTGGTGGGGGTAAATGGCGTACAAGCTGGCCTTCCTATTGATGGGCCGCAGGGGCGGCCGGGATGGAGGCGGTGTGTCCGGATTGGTCATAGGCTTGGTGCTGGTTTCCGCGGTGATGCACGCGGTGTGGAACCTGATGGTTCGCGGCCGTGGCGACAAGCAGACGACCGTCTACCGGATGCTGCTGATCATCGTGGCCGGCGGGCTCGTGCCGTCGGTGATCAGCGAGTTCTTCACCGCCGGCGGGCACAGCATGACGCCCACGCTGTGGTTGATTGCCGTCGGGGCGGGGGCGGCCAACGGCCTTTACTACGTGTGCATGGCCCGGTCTCTGGCGGCGGCGGATTTCGGCACGGTGTTCCCGATCATTCGCGGCCTGCCCGTGGTGTTGATTGCCCTTGGGGACGTGGCGCTGGGCAAGCCGCCTTCGCCGATCGGGTGGGCGGCGCTGCTGATGGTTACGGGCGGTTGTACGCTGACGCCGCAGGAGAGTTTCGGCGCCCTGTCACATCATCACTATTGGCGGCGGTCGAGCTTGTGGATGTTGGGCGCGGCGGCCTGCGCGGTGGGCTATACGATTCCCGATAAGATGGCGATGGACCTGGTCCGCGGCAGCGCCGAGATGGCGGTGGGCTCGGCCCTGCGGTATCAGTACTTCCACCTGGTCGCCAGCATGCTGACGGTGATGGTGACCGGCTGGCGGATGCGGGCCCGGGCGGCCGCCGCCGGCGAGGCCAAGGCCGTCGGCTGGCTGATCCCCGCGGCCGCGGCGGCGCTGAACTTCAGCGCGTACAGCATGATCCTGGTCTGCTACCAAATGGTGCCGCAGGCCGGATACGTCTGGGGGATGCGGCAGTTCAGCATCGTGGTCGGTGTGGTGCTGGCGTTTGCGGTGTTCAAAGAGCGCGGCCGAGCCGTGCGGCTGACCGGCGCGCTGCTGATCACCGCGGGCATGCTGCTGATCGGGTTGTACTGTAAGTAGACGATTATCTGTTGGAGACATCATGGGTGAACTTCGGTTTGAAACGTTGACCATGCCGGCGGCCTCGATGGGGTCGGAAAGTCCTTGGCCCGCCTTGCAGCCGCCGGGCAAGCACCGCTTCCCGCGCGAGGATATCGCCGCGGCCAAGGAAGAATCACTCTCGCACGCGGCCAAGAAGCCCGACCTGGCCGACCCGGCCGTCCGCTACGGCGGCATGTATGATCTGCCGGACTGCATGCCCTATGCGGTCCAAGACGGCTTCAACCGGGATCGGCAGCCCCGACAATTCGAGGTGGCGGTGCTGGAGAATGAGCACCTCGAGGCCACGTTCATTCTGGCCCTGGGTGGGCGGTTGTGGTCGCTCGTGCACAAGGCCACGGGCAAGCGGCTGGTCGATCCGAACGTGTGTTTTCAGCCGACGCATTTGGCGCGGCGAGGCGCGTGGATCTCGGGCGGCTGTGAGTGGAACGCCACGCCCGGCGGCCATTCGCCGCAGAACTGCGACGGGCCGTTCGTGGCCACCCTCAAGACCGATGACGGCGAGCCCGTGCTGCGGCTGTACGAATGGGAGCGGATCGCCGAGATCGGCTATCAGGTGGACTGCTGGCTGCCGGATGGGTCGCAGTTCCTGTTCGCCCGTGTGCGCGTGACGAACCCGCACGACGAGACGATCCCGATGTACTGGTGGACCAACATCGCGGTCGACCTGGTCGAGGGTCGCCGCGTGGTGGCGCCGGCCAACGATGCCCTCAGTTGGGGTTACGCGGGGCCGGCCAGCACCGTGCCGATTCCCTACGTGGGCGACATTGACGTCTCGTGGCCGATGAACTTGGGCGGCACGTGCGACTTCTATTACGGGATTCCGAAAGACCAGCGGCCTTGGATCGCGTATGTGGATACCGAGGGGCAGGGGTTGGTGCATGCGTCGACCGGTCGGCTGTGCGGGCGCAAGCTGTTCGCCTGGGGTACCGGGGCCGGTGGCCGACACTGGCAGGACTTCCTGGCCCCCGGCGGCACGCCGTACATTGAATTGCAGGCCGGGCTGACGCAGACGCAGTACACGACGATCGCCATGGAAGGCGGCGCCGACTGGGCGTGGGTGGAGGCGTTCGGCCTGATCGAGGCCGACCCCGCCAAGGCGCACGACCCGGACTGGCAGACGGCCATCGACGAGGTCGGAGCTCGTCTGGACCCGATGCTGCCGCAAGAAGACTTGGAACAACTGCTGACGGCGACCGAAGCGATGGCCGATCGGCCGGCTGAGACAATCATCCAGCGAGGCAGCGGCTGGGGCGCGCTGGAGCGCAAGCGTCGCGAAGCCACCGGCGAGGGCGCCGGTTGGCCGGCGTCGTTGGTATTTGATGACCAGTCGCTGACGGTTGAGCAGACGCCGTGGCTGGAGCTGCTGGAGGCTGGTTCGATGAGCGAACCGCCGACGGACGCGATTCCGCCGTCCTTCATGATTCACGGCGGGTGGCTGGAGCAGTTGGAGGCGGCTGTGGCCGGCCCGGCCAAGGACAACTGGTACGCGTGGCTGCAATTGGGCATCGTTCGTTACAGCATGTTGGGCGATTCCGCCGACGCGGCCGGGGCCATTGAGGCCTGGAAGCGGTCGCTGGAGATCGTCGAGACCCCGTGGGCCCACCGCAACTTGGGCGTGGCGGCCTGGCACGCCGGCGACAGGGAAGAGTCGGCCGACCGGTGGCTGCGGGCGTGGCAGCTCCATTGCGGGGATACGCGGCTGGCTAAGGAGGCGTCGAAGGTGCTGATCCGCACCGGCCGTCATGATGAGTTCCTCGAGATGCTGGAGATCCTGCCCGATGCGGTCAAAGCCGACGTCCGGCTGGACATCTATCGCATCATCTGCCTGCTGGAAAAGGACGACCCGGCGTTCTGGCCGGAGGTGGAGGCGTTTCTGGCCAAGCCCCATGAGTCAGTCGATACGCACGAGGGCGAGCCGACGCTCTCGAACATCTTCTACGAGTTCGAGGCCCGCAAACTGGCGGCCGCCGACGGCGTGGACGTTAGCGACGAACTCCGCCAGCGCGTCCGCGACGAGCTGACCGTTCCCAGCCACCTCGACTTCCGCCAGATCCGCGACCCGGCCTTCGATAAGGCCAAGGACCAGGGCAAAAGATAGGGCTGGCGCATAGAAACGCGGCGGGTCGGGAGACCCACCGCGCTGAGTGCCGCTACTCCGGTCAACGCATCGACCGGCACATCAGTTTGACCGCTCTACGCCGCTCCGCCGAGCTTGCTCTTGATGAGGGTTAGGAGCTGTTCGGACTGGATGGGCTTCTGCAGGATGCCGGACAGGCCCAATTCGCTGGTGTCGACGGTCTGGGCCATGCTGTCGCCCACGGAAGAGAGCATCAGCACCGGGGCGCTGTTACCGGCGAGCTTCAGTTCCTTGACCAGGGAGGCCCCGGCGTCGACCTCTTCCATCATCAGGTCCACGAAAATCAGGTCGGGGTCGGTGTCCTTGAAGACCTTCAGGCCTTCTTCGCCGTTGGAAGCGCCGGAGAAGACAAAGCCGTTGGCTTCCAGGATCTGCTGCATCACGAACAGAATGTCGTCGTCATCGTCGACGCACAGGATTACGTGTTTTCCGTCTTGCATGGATGGTCCTCTTTCGTATCGCAGACTCACGACGTCTGTTGGATGTCTGCGGAGCAAGTGACGTCTATATGTCCCTGTTGTAGGCAGTTGACGATATAGTCAACCGCTGCTGTCAAGTTGGCGGTGGCTCGTTCGCTCAGCCTCTCGCCGAACTCGTTGAATTCGTAACCGCGGATACCCAGGATGAACCCGGCCGGCTCGGCGTTGAACATATCACGGCCCATCGCCAGAACCGCCTCGGGGCTGACCGAGTGGGTGGTGAAACTGGCCAGCCCGTCGGCTGCGGGCGTAACGGCTTGGACCGAGAACGGCTCGGGCCCGGCGCAGTCGGCGTCGGCGAACAGCACGAGGTCGACGCCGACCAGATCCGCGGCGTCCTCAACGTTGAGTTGGTAGTCGGTCGAAAGCGTCACGCCGGGAAGGTCCTTGTCTTCCACGGCAGCGATAAAGGCCGGGCCCAGGCCGTCGTCGAGACGGCCCGGGTTGCCGTAGCCAATTACCAGTACGTTGGGACGTTCGGCCGTCATTCTACTTGGTCTTCTGATCCACCACGTTGCCGGCGGCGTCAACCAGCGTGACTTCCAGCGGCATCTGTCCCATCGCGTGGGTCGCACACGACAGGCAGGGGTCGTAAGCCCGGATGGCCACTTCCACATGGTTCAGCAGGCCTTCGGTAATCTCGGCCTGGCCGGAAATATGGTCGGCGGCCACTTTGGCAACGGCCCGGTTCATGGGCTCGTTGTTGCTGGTGGTGGACACGATCAGGTTGGCCATCACGACTTGGTCGTTCTCGTCGACCTCGTAGTGGTGGAACAGCGTGCCACGCGGGGCCTCGATAATGGCGGCGCCTTCACGACGACGCTCGCCGGTGACGACCAGGTCCGTACCCAGAATGTCCGGGTCGTTCAGCAGGTCGCGAATCTTCTCGATCGAGTGCAGCGTTTCGATCATTCGCGTCCAGTGGTAGGCCATGGTGATGTTGTTGGGCTTGCCTTCGGTCAGGGCCATGAATTCGGCGCGTTCGGCCTCGGCCTCGGGCGTGTCGATGAAGTCGGCGGCGTTGATTCGCGCCAGCGGACCCACGCGATACCACCCGTCTTCCGGTCCGATCGAGTTGATGAACGGGAACTTCATGTACGACCACGGGCGAACTTCCTCTGTCAGGACGGTGTGATAATCCTGCGGGTCGACCTGATCGAAGATGGTGTTGCCTTCGGCGTCGATGGCGCGAAGGTTGCCGTGGTAGATGTCGAAGGCCCCGTCATCGCGGACGATGGACAGGTGGTTGGAGGGGAACGAGCCGAAATCGGCCAGCGTTTCCAGATGCTCGGCGGTGTAGTCCTTGGCGATCTTCAGCGCGCCGCGGGCCCAGTCGGTCATCTGGTCGATGTCCTTAAGCAGCGCGTCACGCTCGTCGACGGTGAGGGCCTTGTTCTGCCCGCCCGGGATCGCGCTGGTGCCGTGGACCTTCTTGCCGGCGGTGGCCTTGATGATCTCTTGGCCGTACTTCCGCATGAAGATGCCCTGCTTGGCCAGCTCGGGGAACTTCAGGGCTACGCCGATAACGTTGCGGATCGCCACGTCTGCGTCGAACCCAAACAGCAGGTCCGGACTGACCAGGTGGAAGAAGTGCAACGCATGCGACTGGTAGAACTGCCCGTAGTGCATCAGCCGACGCAGCTTCTCGGCGGTGGGGGTCAGTTGGTCGACGCCCGCGATGACGTCCATCGCCTTGGCCGCACACAGGTGGTGACTGACCGGGCAGATGCCGCACAGTCGTTGGATCATCACCGGGATTTCCCAGTACATCCGCCCGAGGGCGAACCGCTCAAATCCGCGGAACTCGACCACGTGCAGGCGGGCCTGGGTAACGTTGTTCTTCTCATCGAGCATGATGGTGACCTTGCCGTGGCCTTCCACGCGTGTCACGGGCTCGATGACGATGCGTTTATCTTTGCTTGCCATGTGATTGACTCCTGGCGATCAGTCGTACTTGATCAGCTCGTAGGGCAGCTCAACGGGCTGACCGGTTAGCAGCGCCGCCAAGGCTGCGAACAGAGTATCCGCCGGCGGCGGGCAGCCGGGCAGGTAGCAGTCGATCTTGACCACTTCGTGCAGCGGGTAGACCTTGTCCAGCAGCAGGGGGATCTCCGGATCATCGGGGATCTTGCCGGCTTCATTGTGGACGGCGGGCCCGCGGCGCGGGTTCACGAACGCTTCATCCATGCACTCTTTCAGCTGAATGCCGTTTCTCGCGGCGGGCACGCCGCCGTCGATGGCGCAATCGCCGACGGAGATCAGGATGTCGCAGTGGTCGCGGAAATCGCGAAGGTTCTCCACGTTCTCTTCGTTGCAGCAACCGCCCTCGATCAGGCCCACGGTCACGCGACCGCTGAAGGTCTTGATGTCGTCGATGGGCGACTTGTCGAAGTCGACCAGCTCGATCAGATCGAGGATGCGCTCGTCAATGTCCAACAGGGACATGTGGCAGCCGAAGCAGCCACAGAGGCTCGCGGTGGCCACTTTGGGTTTGTCTTTTGCCATGAGTAGCGTCTCCTAGGGTTACTGATCGGCCTGCTCGATGTGCGTGCCGATGGGGGCGGTGTCGTAGAGCCGTTGGCCGACCGGCTGGGCAAAGCCCACGCGCTTCTTCATCAGCGCGCCAACCGGGCAGATGTCCATGGCCTTGTCGTCAACGGCGGCGTTGGTGTCGCCGATGGTCGCCTCGGAATTCGCGGCGATCTGCTTGTCGTGTCCGCGGCCGACGAAATCGAAGGCGTGCTTGCCGTCGAGATCACGGCTGGCCCGGACGCAACGTCCGCACAGGACGCAGCGGTTGCGGTCGATGAAGATGTCCGGGTGGGAAGCGTCGAGATCGCGGCTGGCCGGGAACATGTAGGGGAACCGCGGGTGCGTGATCCCGAACCGGTAGGCCAACGCCTGCAGTTCGCAGTTGCCCGACTTCTCACAGAACATGCAGAAGTGGTTTCCTTCCACGAACAGCATGTCGATGATGTCGCGGCG
>CAYRZU010000055.1:0-24899 GCA_964428895.1 uncultured Planctomycetaceae bacterium | reverse complement strand
TTCCACCCCTCGGTCTATCTGGGCATCATCAAGTTCCTGGGATTCGAGCAGATCTTCAAGAACGCCCTGACCACACTGCCGCTGGGCGGCGGCAAGGGCGGTAGCGACTTCAGCCCCAAGGGCAAGTCCGACGGCGAAGTCATGCGCTTCTGCCAGAGCTTCATGAGCGAGCTATTCCGCCACGTGGGGCACGATACCGACGTCCCGGCCGGGGATATCGGTGTGGGCACGCGGGAGATCGGCTACCTGTTCGGCCAGTTCAAGCGCCTGTCCAACGCCTTCACCGGCACGCTGACGGGCAAGGCCGTCGGCTGGGGCGGCTCGTTGGTCCGGACCGAGGCAACCGGGTACGGCCTGGTCTACTTTGTCACCCACTTGCTGGCCGACCGCGGCGAGGACTGGGCGGGCAAGACCGTCGTGATCAGCGGCTCGGGCAACGTGGCCATCTACGCCACGCAGAAGTGTCAGGCCCTGGGGGCCAAAGTCATCGCCCTGTCCGATTCCAACGGCTACATCGTGGATGAAGCCGGCATCGACCTGGAGACCATCCGCCGCATCAAGGAAATCGAGCGGGGCCGCATCCGCGAATACGTCGACGCCCATCCCAAGGCCCAGTTCGTCGAGGATTGGCGGGACATTTGGTCGGTCAAGTGCGACGTGGCGCTGCCCAGCGCCACCGAGAACGAGATCGACCAGGCCGCCGCCAACACCCTCATCGCCAACGGCTGCATCGCCGTCGGCGAGGGCGCCAACATGCCGTGTACCCCCGAAGCCATCAGGGCCTTCCGCGACGCCGGCGTCGCATTCGGCCCGGCCAAGGCCGCCAACGCCGGCGGCGTGGCCACCAGCGGGCTGGAGATGAGCCAGAACGCCATGCGAATGCTGTGGAGTTTCGACGACGTGGATCGCCGCCTGCAGGAGATCATGCGGGACATTCACCGCCAGTGCGCCGAGGCGGCCGAGGCCTACGGCCTGGCGGGCAACATCGAAGCCGGCGCCAACATTGCCGGGTTCCTGAAAGTCGCCCAAGCCATGCTCGACCAAGGGCTGGTTTAGAACAGGAGATCAGGTGAAGAGTTGAACAGGTGACCGCATTGGCCATCACCTGCTCGCCTGTTCCCCCGCTCACCTGCTCCAGCTACGTCAAATGCCCGCGGGCGATGCGGGCGTCGCAGACGGTGGTGACGGCCTGAACCATCGCCGCCTGGCGCAGCGTGAGCGTCCGCTGGGCCGCCAGCGACCAGACCAAGTCAAGCTTCTCGTTCATCCGCTGGGTGAGGCGCTCGACGACCTCGGTTTCGGTCATCTGCTCCTGCTGAGTTTCCTGGGTGTATTCCAGATAGGAGACGAACACGCCACCGGCGTTGCACAGGATGTCCGGCAGGATCGTCACGCCCTTGGCGGCCAGAATCTCGTCGGCTTCGGGCGTGGTGGGACTATTGGCGCCCTCGCCGATTAGGCGAGCCTGGATGCGATCGGCGTTGGCGTCGGTAATCTGGTTGGCCGCCGCGGCCGGGATCAATACATCGCACTCCATTTCCAGCAGTTCTTGGCCGTCGACGGCCTCGCCGCCGGCAAAGCCTTTGACGGTCCCGGCTTCCCCGGCGTGAACGGCCAATGCGCGGACATCCAACCCCTTCGGGTCGTACACCGCCCCGTACAGGTCGGACGCCCCCACAATGGTCACACCGCGCTCGGCCAACGCCAGTGCGCTATAGCAGCCCACGTTGCCGAAGCCCTGGACGATTGCGGTCGTTGCGGCTGGGTCTTTGCCCTGCAACTGCAACGCCCCCACCACGCAAATCGCCACGCCGCGCCCGGTGGCGGCCCGTCGGCCGCGAATGCCGCCCAAGATCACGGGCTTACCCGTCACGAAGCACCCCGGCGTGGTCGCGTGCCCGTGCGAATAGCAGATCGCGTCCTTGACGTAGCCCATGTCGGCCTCGTTGGTGCCCATGTCCGGAGCGGGCACGTAGACCTGCGGGCCCACGTGGCGGTAGCCCATAGTGGCGAACCGCCGCATGATCGTTTCCTTGTCATGCGGGGCGAGGTTCTCGGCGTCGGCCACGATGCCGCTCTTGCCGCCGCCGAAGGGCACGCCGATCAGGGCGCACTTCCACGTCATCTCCATGGCCAGGCCGGTCACGTCGTCCAACGTCACCGTGGGCGTCATGCGGATGCCCCCCTTGGCTGGGCCCAGCCCGTCGCTGTGGCGGACGATGAAGGCCTTGACCACGTGGATCTTCCCGTCGCTCATCAACGGGCCAAACGTCAGCTCGATCCGCTCCATGGGGTGAAAGACCTTCTCCAACAGGTCCGCGCTAATCTGCCCGGCCAGAAGCTCGGTGGCTTCCCGGAAGTTGGCCACCGCGTTGGTCAGGATGGTGTCGGTTTGCGCCGTCTCGGATGCAGTCATAAAAGCTCTCCGTTCGTCAGCCGGCCGTAACCGACTCGATCTGAAAAGGATACCCGCCGGATCGGATTTCGACAACCACCCCTCGGATCGCCCAACCGTTGACGGACGCCCCGCCGGGGTCTATCCTTAATGTGGACGGTGATTTGCCCTCAACGAGATGGCAAGAACCGACCGATACGCTAGTACAGGACGCTGCCGCGCCGGCCGTCCGGGAGCAAGCCCCATGAAACGTCTGGTTCTGTTGACTGTAGCCGTCGCCGCGGCGTTGGCCGGGTTGGCCACCGCCGGCAATTTCCCCGAGCCCTCGGCGGTGCCCATCGCTTGGGAACTGGAGTTCCAGGCCCTCGACGTCATCAAGCCCATCCGCGTAACGCTGCCGGGCGACAACCACCCCACCACCTTCTGGTACTTGCGATACCGCATCACTAACAATACCGGCCAAGACCGCCAGTTCATTCCCAGTTTCGACCTGTGCACCAACACCGGTCACCTGTTTACCGACCGGACCACGGTCCCCAAGGTGGTCTTCGGCGCCATCAAGAAACTCCACAACCAGCCCATCCTGCAGGATGTCGCCGGGATGACGGGCAAGCTGCTCCAAGGCGATGACAACGCCAAGGAAGGCGTCGCCATCTGGCCCGATTTCGACCACGAGGCCGGCTTTGTGGAAGTCTACGTGGGCCATCTGTCCGGCGAAGAGCAGGTCATCAAACTGCCCGCCCCGGTCGAGATGACCTACATCGGCGCCGACGGGAAGACCACCACCCGCGTCAGCGACGAGATCGTCCTCTACAAGCAGACCCAGCTGACCTACGCCGTCCCCGGCGAGGCCGCCGGGCGGTTCATCACGCCGGCCCAACTGGTCAAGAAGCGATGGGTCATGCGATAAGGGCGTTGACACCCTCGCCGCCTCTCGGGTATCATCTCCGATTCTTCAGTCCGGCGTAGGATGATCTGCGCCGCCGAACGCCCGGAGTGGGCGGGAGTCGAAGCAATGGCACACAAAAAGGGACAAGGGTCCACCCGAAACGGTCGCGACAGCAATGCTCAGCGACGCGGCATCAAGGCCTACGGCGGCCAGCGCGTTCGCGCCGGCAGCATTATCGTCCGCCAGTGCGGCACGCCCTTCAAGGCCGGCAAGAACGTCATGCGCGGGCGGGATGACACCCTGTTCTCCGTTGCCGAAGGCGCGGTGAAGTTCCGCGGCCGATTCGTCGACGTTCTGCCCCTGGCCGACTAGCCGCGGCCCTATGGCACACACACGAGGGTGGCCGCCCAGGCGCGCCATCCTCTTTTATGCGCCCCGATGAGTATTGACCACCGAACAGACCGACACTACTTCGTCGACGAAATCGACATCATCGTCATTGCCGGCGACGGCGGCGACGGCTGTGTGGCTTTTCGCCGCGAGAAGTACGTTCCCCACGGCGGCCCGGCCGGCGGCGACGGCGGCCACGGCGGCAGCGTGTACCTCCAGGCCGACGACTCGCTCAACACCCTCCAGCACCTCGCCGGCCACCACCACTGGCGAGCCCAGCGCGGCGAGCACGGCCAGGGCAAGGACTGTCACGGCCGCAAGGGCAAAGACATGATCGTCCGCGTTCCGCCCGGCACGATCATCCATGACGCCGACCGCCAACTGATCCTCAAGGACCTCACCGAGCCGGACGAGACCGTCTGCGTGGCCGAGGGTGGCAAGGGAGGGCGCGGCAATAGCCGGTTCGCCACCGCCACCCACCAGGCCCCCCGCGAGGCCGAGTCCGGCACCAAGGGCCAGCAACGCTCGCTCCACCTGGAGCTCAAGCTGATCGCCGACGTGGGCCTGGCCGGGAAGCCCAACGCCGGCAAGAGCACGCTGCTATCGCGCCTCTCGGCCGCCAAGCCCAAGATCGCCGCCTACCCCTTTACCACCAAGACACCCTACCTGGGCATCGTGGAGGCACCGGGCTTTCGGCGGTTCGTGATGGCCGACATCCCCGGCCTCATCGAAGGCGCCCACGAAGGGGCGGGCCTGGGGACCGAGTTCCTCCGCCACATCGAGCGGACCCGCATTCTGGTCCACCTGGTCGACATCTGCCCTCCCACCGGCAACGCCGTCGACGATTACCGCGCCATCCGCCAGGAACTGGAAGAATACTCGCCCGCCCTGGCCGCCAAGGCCGAGATCGTGGTCGCCAACAAGATGGACCTCACCGATAGCGACGATCACCTGGCCGAACTCCGCGCCGCCGTGGACGCGCCGGTCCTGGCCATCAGCGCCGTTACCGGCCAAGGGCTCGAGCCCCTGACCGAAGCGATCTGGCAGCGCCTGCAGGAGCCCGAGTAGGATAACGCTATGGACGAACTGACCAGCATCCCCAACGTTCTGGCTTGCGACGTCGGCAATAGCGCCGTCAAGTTTGCGGCGGTCTGCGGCGACACCGTCGGCGATGTGCGGACCCACCGCATCGGCGAGCTGGGCGACTTGGGCGCCGCCTTGGCCGAGGTCTGGCAGGAGATGCCCCAGCCCAAGCGGCTGGTCGCCGCCAGCGTCAATCCGGCTGCCTGTAAGGCGCTCGAGGCCGCCGTGCATGATGCCCTCGGCATCGACATCCACGTGGTCGGTCGCGACCTGGCCCCGCCCATCGAGACCGACCTGCCGAATCCCGAGAGCGTCGGCGTGGATCGCCTGTGCGCGGCCGTCGCCGCCTACGACCGCCTCGGCGACGCCTGCGTGATCGCCGATTTCGGATCGGCCATCACCATCGATTGCGTCAACGATTCCGGCGTCTTCGTCGGCGGGGCGATTCTGCCGGGGTTGGCTCTTTCGGCCGACTCCCTGGAGACCCAGACCGCTCAACTGCCGCGCGTGGATATCGCCGAACCCCCCGCCGGCCCCGGCAAGGACACCGCCGACGCCATCCGCGTGGGCCTGCTCGCCGGCGCTCGCGGCGCCCTGCGACATTGCGTGGAGACCTTCGCCGAAGCGATCGGCCATTGGCCATTGGTGATCTGCACCGGCGGCGACGCCGACCTGGTCGTCGGTGATCTGCAAGAAAGCGACCTGGTCCAGGCCATCGTCCCCGACCTGATCCTCCGCGGCGTGGCCATGGCCTACTACCGCGCCCTCGTCAAGTAGACGCCACACGCGTATAATTGGCCGACCGCATTTGGGGAGGTCTTGCCATGTTCGAACGATTCACGGACCGCGCGCGGAAGGTGATGGCCCTGGCCAACCAGGAAGCCCAGCGATTCAACCACGAGTACATCGGCACCGAGCACATCCTGCTGGGTCTGATCAAGGAGGGTTCCGGCGTGGGCGCCAACGTGCTGAAGAACCTGGGCGTCGACTTGAATAAGGTCCGTCAGGCTGTCGAGAGGCGAGTCACCCCCGGCGAAGAAATGGTCGCCGTGGGCAAGCTGCCCCAGACGCCGCGGGCCAAGAAGGTCATCGAGTTGGCCATCGTCGAGGCCCGCGAGATGAACCACAACTACATCGGCACCGAGCATCTGACCCTCGGCCTGCTGGGCGAGGAAGACGGTGTCGCCGCGACGGTGATGAGGGACCTCGGCCTTGATCGCCAGCAACTCCGCGACGAGGTCCACAAGCTGCTCGGCACGGGCATGGACGTTCAGGACGAGTCCATCCCCCTTGCCCCCTCTCCCGCCGAGCCGCCGACTCCCGCTGACTTCGAGAAACTGATCCAGTCCCCCGAAGCTCAGCAATACGTCGGCCGCCTGCTGGGGGAGGTCGTCAGCCTGGGCGCCAAACGCCTGACCGATGTCTACCTCACGCTGGCCGGCCACGTCCGCGTGCAGTACCGCATCGCCGGAAACGTCACCGAGGTCGATCCGCCCGTCAAACGCTTGGCCCCGGCCATCGCCGCTCAGCTTAGGGACCTGGCTAACATCAGCTCCGTCGGAAGCAACGTTCCCCAAGAGGGCGCCATCGAGAACTTCTGCGACTCCGGCCTGACCTTGCGCGTCACGGCCGTGCCCATCGACGGCGGCAACGTCATCGTCATTCACGTGGAGAAGTAGACGCCCGCCGTGACCGCCACCGCCCGCATCCAGACCCCGCCCGGCCGCGGCGGCATTGCCGTGATCGCCCTGACCGGGCCCGACCGCGAGGCGCTGCTGGCCGAGATATTTCGGCCACTGGCTTCCCACGCCGACGCGCCCGCCGACGCGGTCCAACTCGGCAAGCTCCTCGACCCCGACGGGCAGACGCTCGATGAGGCCGTCATCGCACGCAGCCTTACCGGCGCCATCGAAATCAACATCCACGGCGGCCCGGCCGTCGCAAGAGCAGCTCTCAGTCGCCTCGCCGACCTCGGCGCCGAAATCGCCCCAGCCCAACCGGCCGCTCCGGAAAGCTTCCATCTCGCCCACCCCAAGTGGAGCAACCCCACCATCGGCCAAGAGATGCTCGACCTCCTCCCCGCCGCCGCAAGCGAATGGGTCGTCGAAGTCATCTCCCGCCAGTGGTCGGCCGGCCTGTCGGCGTTGGCGAGCGATCCCAACGCCCCCGCTGCCGATCTCCGCGCCGCCGCGGCGAGCTTCGAAACCACCGCCAAGCTCCTGAGCCCCCTTCACGTCGTCCTGGTCGGCCCGCCCAACGTCGGCAAGAGCACCCTCGCCAATGCCCTGGTCGGCCGCACTGTCAGTATCGTTCACCACACGCCCGGCACGACGCGCGACTGGGTCCGCGAGCAGGCCCTCATCCGCGGCGTGCCCATCTGGCTGACCGACACCGCCGGCCTGTTCGAGTTCCCCGACGATCCGCACGGCATCGAAGCCGAATCCGTCCGCCGCGCCCGACACCAAGCTGAACGGGCCGACCTGATCCTGCTGGTTTCGGCCGGGGAAGAGCCCACCCCAACACCCGACTGGCTCCACGCCAAGCGCATCCTCCGCATCGCCGCCAAAGTCGACCAGGCAACGCCTCCCGGTGACTTTGACGCCACCGTCAGCGCCGAGACCAACCAAGGCCTCAACCCCTTCGGCGACTTGATCCTCCAGACGCTTGGCCTGGCCGATCTGGACCCCGCGGCCCCGGCCGCCTTCACCCAACGCCAAGCCAATCTCCTGGCCGCAGCGGCCAACGCCCTGAACGACGGCAACGAGTCCAGAGCCCAACAACACCTTCAGGCCCTGTTACACGGCAGCCCGGACCAGTAGAATACCCCCCACGGAGCTTGCGATAGGATCGGATTTCGATGCCCCTGCGACCCAACCCCAACGGCGATGTCCCCCAGGTCGACCCCACGGCCTACGCGGACCCCAGCGCCCAACTGATCGGCCGCGTGACAATCGGCCCGCGCGTCTATATCGGGCCCAACGCCGTCTTGCGCGCCGACGAGCCCGACCCCGCCGGCGAGGTCGCCCCCATCACCATCGAAGCCGACTGCAACGTCCAGGACGGCGTGATCGTCCACGCCCTGGCCGGCTCGGCCGTCACCGTCGGGCCGCGAACATCCCTCGCCCACGGCGCCATCATTCATGGGCCCTGCCGCGTCGGGGCCGGAAGCTTCGTGGGATTCGGCGCCGTGGTCTTTGGAGCCGAGGTGGGGACCGGCGTTTTCATCGCCGCACGGGCTGTGGTTCAAGACGTCAACATCCCCGCCGACGCATTCGTCCCCGCCGCCACCTGCCCCACCCAAGACCAGCTCGGCCAGCTGCGTGAGACCGACCCGACCGAACGCGAGTTCATGGCGAAAGTGGTCCAGATGAATCTCGCCCTGGCCGCGGACTACCTCGCCGCCGGCCAATACCGCCGGGCGCCCGAGACGACCGGTTAGAGCAATTCCAGCTTCGCCAGCTTCAGCACCAACGTCTTTCGGCCGACCTCGTGGAAGTCGATCACGGCTTTGGTCTTGGGCCACGGTAGCGACAGCTTGGCCACCTTGCCCACGCCGAACGTCGCGTGCTGAACGGTGCAGCCGACCTTCAGATACTCATACTCGGCCGGAGGCGGGTCTTCGTCGGCGGCGTGGTGGGCGGCCGACATGTCCGCTTGGTCGGCGATGGCCTCGATCATGGCGCGTTCCTCGACATCCTCGAAGAACCCCCCCCGGCTGACCGAGCTCTTTCGGCGCCGCTGCGGCTTGGCCTCGGGCGGCGTGGTCTTATCGACCACGATCACGCCCTCCGTGCCGATCTCGCGCAGGAACGGGCTGGACGACTGCGGCGTGGTCCGGCCCCGGATCATCCGGGTACGCACGCACGAGAGGGTCAGGTCATCCTGGGCCCGCGTCATACCCACAAACGCCAACCGCCGCTCCTCCTCCAGCTTCTCATCCACGCCGGAGGCGCTGATCACCTGGGATTCGCCCATCCGCTCGAAGGGCAACAGCCCCTGCTCGCAGCCGATCATGTAGACGTGCGGGAACTCCAACCCCTTGGCCGCGTGCAACGTCATCAGCGTGACCGCCCCGCTTCCCGCGAAGTGGTCGGCGTCGCTGATCAGCGAGACCTGCTGTAAGTAATCAACCAGCGGCGGCGGAGCGTCTTCGGTTTCGGGGGCTTCGTAGCCCGCATCGAACTCGGCCGCGGTGGAGATCAGTTCGGCGATGTTGGCCCAGGCGTCGCTGTCGGCGTCGTCGGCCCAGCGGTAAAGGTCTTCCAGACCCGTCCGCAGCACGACTTCTTCCAGGATCTCCCGGACCGGCCGTTCGATCTCACCGGCCAGTTGGTCCATCAGCACCGCGAAGTCAGAGACCTTCTTGGCGGCGCCCGCTTTCAGGCCGGCCGCTTCGGGCGTTCGGCAGGCCGTCAGCAGCGACCCGCCCGTCCGCGCCGCCAGCTCGGCCAGCCGGTTGATGGTCGTATCGCCGATCCCCCGCCGCGGCGTGTTGATCACGCGGCGGCAGCTCAGGTCGTCGGCCGGGTTGACCAGCGCCCGCAAGTAGGCCAACACGTCCTTGATCTCCTTGCGGTTGTAGAACTCCACCCCGCGCGCGATGCGGTACGGCACGCCGGCGCGAATCAGCGCCTCTTCCACCACGCGCGACAGGCTGTTGACGCGGTAGAAGACGGCCACGTCGTCGTGGCTGCCGCCGCCGGCGACGCGCTCGGCAATCTTCTCCACGATCAGGCGAGCCTCGGCGTGTTCGTCGTCGCAGTACAGAATCGCCACGGGCGCCCCGCCCTCGCGCCGGGTCCATAGGCGCTTGTCTTTGCGGCTGGAGTTATTGGCGATCAGGCTGCCGGCCGTGGTAAGGATCGGGGTGGTCGACCGGTAGTTCTCTTCAAGGCGAACCACGATAGCGTTGGGGTAGTCGGCCTCGAACTCCAGAATGTTGCGGATGTCGGCCCCGCGCCAGGCGTAGATGCTCTGGTCCGGATCGCCGGTGGCGCAGATGTTCTCGTGATCCATCGCAATGCCGTGCGCGATGATGTACTGCGCTCGGTTGGTGTCCTGATACTCGTCGATCAGCACGTACTTGTACTGCTGCCCCAGTTGCTGGCGGACCTCCGGCCGATCCCGCAGCAGAAACGCCACCTGCGTCAGCAGATCGTCGAAGTCCAGGGCGTTGTTCCCGGCCAGGACCTTCTCGTACTCCGTGAAAACGCGTGACACGTTCCGCGCGAAGAAGTCCGCCGCCATCTGGGCGTACTCCTCGGCCGTCTGCATGTCGTTCTTGGCGTTGGAAATCGTCGCCAGCACCGCCGTCGGGCTCATCCGGTCGGTCGACAGCTCGGCCGTCTTCATCGCCTCCTTGACGGCGCGGATCTGATCGTCGCGGTCGTAGATGCTGAAGTTGGGCGCCAGGGCCGCCTCACCGGCGTAGGTCCGCAGCAGCCGCGCGCACAGCGAATGGAACGTGCACACCGTGGCCCCGCGCGTGGCGCCGACGGCCGAAACGCGGTCGCGCATCTCCCCGGCAGCCTTGTTGGTGAAGGTAATGGCCAGGATGTTCCACGGCGCGATGCCCTGGTCGGTCAGGTACGCCACGCGGCGAGTGATCACGCGGGTCTTGCCCGAGCCGGCCCCGGCCAACACCAGCAGCGGGCCGTCCACGTGCATCACCGCCTGGCGTTGCGCGTCGTTGAGGTTCGCGAGAATGTCCAAAGGCACTCCTTGAAAGCGGACCATCTTAGCGGCCAGGCCCTCGTGAAGAAAGTTTCCGCAAACCGGTTAAGGGCCTCCCCGAACGGGTCGATCTCAGAAGATGGCGTCACCTATGGACGCCCGGCGGACACGGAGGTCGCCTTGAAAGGCATGGACTCGCCGCGTCGGGAACTTGGTTTCTCTCTCGGCGCCCCAATTACGTCTATGCGAGTCGCTGTGGAGGGTTCGACGCGGCTCGATAAGCCTTCGCGGTGCAGCGGACACCCGCTCCGGCGGGATAGCTCCTGCGGAGGCCACGGGTCGGGTGGTTTCTTCGGGAGCTGCCCGATCTTTTTTTTGCGCTCGTCGCCGGGGGTTTATCCGGCCGCCACGCCCGCTATAATCGACCCGCCAGCCAATCAGGGGCATCGTCCATGAGCCAAGACCCATCCGCCAAAGACCTCCGCAACGTCATCGCCTTCGTCCTGGCCGACGGCCAACTCGACGGCGCCGACCGGGCCTTCATCGACGATCTCCGCGTCCGCGCCGGCATGGACGCGGCCCAAGCAGCCGACCTGGTCGCCCAGATCCAATCCGGCGAGGCCACGCTGAAGCTCTCTCGCGAGCCCGCCGAGGCCCGCCGCATCATCGAACTGCTCGTCGCGGCGGCCGCCGCGGATCGCTCCGTCAGCGCCCGCGAACGAAAGCTGCTGGCCCGCGTAGCCAAACACACCGGGCTGGATGACGCGACCGTCGCTACGGTGATCGACGAGATCCTCGCCGCCTCGGCCGTCGACGACGCCGAGGTCGAGGCCAAGCTGGAGGCCATCTACGCCGGCTTCAACACCTGGGACCCCGCCGCCCGCGAGGCCAAGCTGGATGAACTGGCCGCCCACGGCCACCAGGCCGTGCTGCCCCTGCTGCGCCTGCTGGAAAGCTACCGCACCCCCGACGGCGCCCCCAACGGCCTCGATCTCAAGCACATCGTCGTTCGCCGCCTCGGCGCCCTGGGCGATGACCGGGCCGTCTATTACCTCATCCAGCAGGTCAACATCGGCGAGCAGGACGACGACATCACCTGCCCCGCCCTCCGCCACGCCGCCGCCGAAGCCCTGGGCCGCATCATCGACAAAGACTTCCCGGCCACCGACGCCAGCGTCGCGGCGGCCCGAGAATGGTGGGCCGCCGATAAGAGCGACCGCGACCGCTACGACCGCCTGGCCCTCTAGGCCTCGCGCGAAACAGCTACACGAAAGGAACACCCATGCTGTCGACCAAGACCTTCCGGCCCCGCACGCTGCTGCTGGCGCTGGCGATTGCCGCCCTGCTGACCGTCACCATCGTCCGCGACACCCACCTCCACGCCGCCCCGCCCGCCAACGCCGCCGATGCGGGCGTCGACGAGGCCTTCCGCGCCGACATCCTCCGCATGATGACAATCACCGGCTCGGACAAGCTCGGCGAGCAGATGCTCTTCGCCATGATCGAGCAGCTCAAGCCCATGGCCCCGCAAGTGCCCGAGGAGTTCTGGACCGCCTTCGGCGAGGAAGTCGACATGGATGTGTTCATCGAGGGCCTCGTGCCGATTTACGCCAAGCACCTGACCCACGACGACATCAAGGGCATTATCGCCTTCTACGAGAGCCCCGCCGGATAGAACCTCATCAAGGCCCAGCCCATGATCATGACCGACTCCATGGCCTACGGGCAGCAATGGGGCCGGCAGCTCGCCGAGCGCGTGATGGCCAAGATCAAGGCCCAGGAACAGGCCGCCCAAGACGACGCCGACCAGCAAGGCCCCGAAGACGACGAAGACGCGATCCCCGAAGCCCGGCCGGTCGAGTGACCCCAATGCCCTAACGCCCGGGACGGGCAATGGCCGATGGGCTCGATGGACGTGTCCGAATCGGCCAGCCATATCGGGACCCTCAACGAAAAGCCCCTCCACGCGGCGCTGAAGGACCACTACGCACAGCCGGGCGATCGGTTCGAGGTCCCCCTCGACGGCTTCCACATCGACCTGGTCCGCGGCGACCTGCTGGTGGAGTTCCAGACCGGCAACTTCGGCGCGATGAAGCGCAAGCTGGCTGCCCTGCTACCCGATCATCGCGTGCGGCTGGTGCATCCCATCGCAGCCGAGAAGTGGATCATCAAAGTCGGCGGCCGCGGGGGACAGAATACGCTGAGTCGCCGCAAGAGCCCCAAGCGCGGCTGTGTGGACGACGTCTTTGAGGAATTGGTCAGCCTGCCGGCTTTGCTGGCTGAGCCCAACTTCTCCCTGGAAGTCCTGATGACCCACGAGGAGGAAGTCCGCCGCAAAGATCGCCGCAAGTGGCGCCGCGGCGGCTGGGCCACAGCCGAGCGACGCCTGCTGGACGTGGTCGACCGCTGGGTGTTCGAGACGCCAACCGATCTGGCCGATTTGCTCCCCCCCGAGTTGCCCGAAGCCTTCACCACCACCGACATCGCCAAAGGCGCGGGCAAGCCCCTCTGGATCGCCCAGAAGATGGCCTACTGCCTCCGCGAATCCGGCGCCCTGACCCCCATCGGCAAACAAGGCCGGAGCATCCTCTACCACCTCACCGAAGCGGCGTAGCCCCGTGTAGTGGATTATTCGCCGTCTCGTGGCCGGCGAGCGACGTACCTTTCTTAGAAGCTGGTCAAATCGGAGTGGGAATCATGCTAGCTGGCGCACGAACATGGTTAGTCAGTGGGGCCGTTATTCTCGGGCTCCTGTGCAACGCATGTCGCAAGGAGGCCCAGGAGCCCTCCCGGACGAGTACGCATGACGCCCCTGCCGCGACCCAGCCTGCTGCATTGCCCACAACGAAAGAGGTCTTGGATCGCATCACCATCCTCGGAGGCCACTATTTCCCTGGTCCATCGGGCATAGCGAAACCTGAGTGGCAGATTCTCCTTTCGGGTACCGATGCAACAGATGCAGACATCCGTGTGATCTCGGCGCTACCCAACATCGTCGCCATCAAGTTGGGGAACACCAAAGTCACGGATGAGGGAGTCGCCTGGCTGACGACTCAGAAGAGGCTGGAAAGAGTCGGCTTGCGGAATACGGCCGTTACGGGGGAAGGGGTCCGGAGACTATTCGAAGGTCTGCCGGGACTACAAGAAGTGAACCTTATGGGTACGGCCGTGAAACCTGCCGATTTGGTCGCCGTTCGCGGCATCCCTGACGCACCCTCCGTGTCCATCCGGCCCTTCAAGTGGGATGACGTTGACCGAGTGGCGTTGGGGGAATTGAAGCCGACGGAGTGGGTGGATTCTGAGGATGGGATGCTGTCGCTCCGGATGTTCGGGCCGTCCAAGAAGCTGCCATTGAATTATCCAATTGTCGTGTTCGCCCAGTTACGCAACAACACGTCCGACCTGCTCGCCGTCCTTGAACCTTTTGACGGCCGCCGGGTTAACCCTCCCCCTGAGGAACTCCTGTCCATCGTTGGTCCGAGGGGACAAGTCGGCTGTTGGCGACTGGAATTCAGCTCTGAAAGCGGTTCTCCTTTCGTGGCTATCGCTCCTGGTCCTGCCTGGCGTGCGCCGCTTGAACTGCACGTATGGATGTGTTCGGATACCAACGAGCCCGGTGACTACACAATCACCTATACGTACTGCGTGCCCGAAGAGTACGGGAACATCGGCAAGCCACCTCCGGACGCAGCCACGATTTGGACGGGACAAATCGTCGCCGAGCCAGTCACCGTCACGAAGGAGTGAACGTAGGGTGCGTGCTCTGCACGCACGTTGTTCGGGGGGGCATTCCGCGTGGGTGCCAAGCACCCACCCCACGGATCGGCGGGCACAGCCCGCCCTACGTCAGCGGCTTGAGGACCATTCCGGTGGCGAGCTTGGGGTAGAAGTAGGTGCTCTTGTGGGGCATGACGTCGCCGGCGAGGGCCACTTCCTGGACGGCCGCCACGGGTGTGCTCTGGAGGAGCAGGGACAGTTGGGCCTTGCCGCTGGTGACGGCCTGGCGGGCGGCGTCGCCGTCGGGGGTGTAGTCCACGAAGGTGTCATCCGTCTTCCACTTGGCCAGGGCCCTGTCCATGATGAGGGTCTGGAGGATGGCCACGTCGAGCTTGCGCCAGGGCTCGGAATGCTCGCCGGCAGCGGCGGCCATGGCGGCGGGGTCGGTTAGCGTGGCGATCCAGAGGTCCGAGCCATCGCCCGCGATCAGACCCATGGCCGTCGGGCCGAAGTCTTTCAGGAACGCGTCGGCGTCCCGAAAATCGGCGGAGGCGGCGTCGGTCTTCTTGAACTCAAACGCTTCGGCGGCGGCCATAAGGGCGTCCAGGCTGAACGTCTCGGCCAGGCCGCTGACCACGCGGTGGGTGGGCAGGACCAGCAGGCCGGGGTCGTCGCGGGCGACCAGGGCAAACAGCACGAAGTTGGCTTCGTGGTCGGCGTCGATTTCTCCGGCGGCGAGCAACTCGTCGCGGTAATTCATGGCGGTGGTGTAGCGGTGATGGCCATCGGCGATGAAGGCGGGTTCTTTCGCCAAGGCTTCGGTCAGTTCAGCCACGGTCGACGAATCGCTGACGGCCCAGATGTCCTGGCGCACGTCATCCAGCATGCCGTAGGCGTCGGCCGGTCGGGCTGTTTGAGCCGCCAGCAGCTTGGCCACGCGGCCGTCGGCGTCGTTGAAGAAGCCGAAGATCGGCGACAGTTGCACCCGGGTCTGCTGGGTCAGCTTCAGCCGGTCGGCTTTGGGCCCGGCGAAGGTGTGCTCGTGGGGGATCACGTCCTGGTCGGCGCCCAGGGGCGTGGCCCGCACGCCGGTCAGCAAGGCCCGGCGGGTATAGGTACGGCCGGCCCAGGTGTAGGTCTGGTCATAGACGTAAACGCACGGGGGGGCATCCTGGGCGAGTGTGCCGTCGGCCTGCCAGGCGGCCAATTGCTCAGCGGCCGCGGCGTAGACGCTGTCCGGCCCGGGCCCCTTGGGCGGCACGTGCGGGAGGTCGACAGCCACAATGTTCCGCTCGCCGCCGGCCAGCAGTTCGGCCTTCTGGGCGGCCGAAAGCACGTCATACGGCGGGGCCACACAGCCGGTCAGGTCTCCGGCGGCGAACCGCCAGCCTTGAAACGGACGAATCTCCATTACGCGCGCTCCTCACTCGGTTCGATGTGGACCATGACTTCGGCGATGCGGGCGTCGGCGTTCAGCGCGGTGTGCTTGACGGCCTTGGCGATGTCGTGACCCTCGGCGACGGTCAAGGCCGGGGCGACCTGCACGTGGACGTCGATGGCCACCCGCCCGCCGACCTGCCGGGCCCGGAACGCGTGGAAGCTGCGAACGCCCTGCACGCTCCCGACGGCCGCGCGAATCGCCGCCTGCAGGGCCTTGTCCGGCGCGCGGTCGACCAGTTCCGAGACCGCCCGGAACGCAATTCGCACGGCCACCCACAGCAGGAACCCGGCCAGCACCAGCGCGGTGGCTTCATCCAGGAACGCCCAGTCGTCCCCGCCAAAGGCCACGCCCGCCAGGCCGGCCGTGGCGCCGAAGGAGGTGAAGGCGTCCGATCGGTGGTGCCACGCGTTGGCCTGCAGCGACAGGTCGTTTAAGCGCCGGCCCACGCGGTTGGTCATGCGGTACAGCACTTCCTTGACCGGAATGGTAATCGCGGCCAGGATCATCGCCAGCACGGCCGCGCGGGGCGAGAGCTTTCCGGCGAACACGTTGCCCGCGAGCCCGCCCCGCCCCAGCGCCGTCAGCGCCAGATAGAAGATCCACACCGCCGCCGCCCCCAACACCAGCGCCACCGCCAGCGCCACCATGGTGCCGATCCGCCGATGGCCATAGGGGTGTTCCAAATCGGGCGGGCGCCGCGAGACCCCCACCGACAGCAGCACCATCAGGTCGGTGGTCAGGTCCGAGGCGCTATGAAGGCCGTCGGCCAGCAGCGCTTGGGAGCGGAGCAGCAGGCCGCCGACGGTCTTGACCGCCGCGAGCAACACATTGGCCCCAAGGCCCAGCCACGTCACGCCGCGCGCACTGAGCAAACAGGCGCTATCGGCATCGGCGGCGTGGGGCGAGCCGGTCACGGCCGGACGGCCTCCTGCAAGGCGATGATGGCGTAGGCCGTCACCAGGGCGGGCTGATCTTCCATCCACCGGGCCTCGGTGTTGACCCACGAGCCGTCTTCGGAGACCCGCTCGGCCAGGGCGTCGATCAGCTCGTGTCGCCAGTTGTGGTCGGCGCCTTCGGTGTCGGTGATCACGGGCTCGCCCCAGGCCGCCAGGGCCTTGGCGAACACGTAATAGTAGTAGTAGAGCCCTTCCAGGCTCTGTGCGGCGGGCATGTTGGGGTTGCTGTCCAGCCGCCAGTAGTGACGGATCCAGTCGAACGCGGCCCGAACGCGCGGGTCGTCTCGCGCGACGTCGGCGTAGAGCATACTCTTAAAGCCCACGTAGGTCATGGTGCCGTAGCTGCGAAGCCCCGCCCCGCCGGGGCCCGCGCCGGCCTTGGATTCACCGGCGGCCGGGCCGCCCGCGACCGCCGGGGCGTATACGAACCCGCCGTCGTTAGGGCCGACCTTGGCCCAGGCGGACGTGTTCGACTCGCTGCGGTTCTGGGTGCGGGCGATAAAGGCCAACGCTTCCTGCATGGCCGGGTCGTCGGGGGACACGCCCGCCTCGTGCATCGCTTCCATCCACATGCCCACGTTGGACATATCCGGGCGCCCGTGGCGGCCGTAGCTGACCCCGCCGATGAAGGGATCGTCCTCGGTAATGGTCTTGCCGTCCGGCGACTCGCTGCCCGGGACGATCTGCAAGCCCCGCAGGAACTTCACCGCGTTTCGCAGCGGCGTTTCCATCTCCTTGCTGTCGCAGGCGACCATGGCCATCACGGCCAGGGAAGTGGTGTAGTTCTTGGCCGGCTCGCGGAGGTCGTAGATGCCGCCGTCAGCCTGCTGATAGCTCAGCAGCACGTTGATGGGGTCCTTCAGCTCCGGCGAATCGGCGGTGTAGGCCGGGTACTGAACGATGGCCTTGATCGCCAAGGCCGTCACCGCCGGCTCGAGGGCGTCGGAGTCGCTGAGGCCCCAGGCGCTGTTGGCGTTCTGGTGGTTGAGCAGATAGGCCACGCCGCGGTCGATCAGATCGGCCGCGAGGGTCTGGTGCTCGGCGTCGATGGCGCCGTGATACTTGACGAACTTCCGCCAGGTCGCCGAGGACAGCGCATCGGCGTCAACGGTTTCTTCCGAATCGGGGTCGGCGGGCGTATCGGAGGTCTCGGGAGGCCGATCTTGACACCCCGCCAACGCCACCAACGCGATCAACCAAACGCTCAGCCATGTTGCGGTCTTGCGCATGAAGAACAGCTCCTTCGTCGTGAACAACCCTTGGGTATTGTAGGGGCGCCGCCTCAGCGGCGACTTCGCAGCATCGCCAGGGTCAGGGCCATCACCTGCAAGGCCACCGTCACCGTGCCCCAGACCTGGGCCTTGGCCAGGTTGCCCTCGGCCCCGAACAGGTGCATCAACGTCAGCCCCAGGGCCAGGATGACCAGCATCTGCACGATGGACCCGGCCAGTCGCCAGAAGGAGAACTCCTCTTCCCCTTGGGTGCGCGACATCTGCCGGACTTCCTGGAGAATCTCGCGGCGAACGATGTCCGGGTCGGGGCCTGCGGGGGCGGGTCCCTTGGCGGCGGACGTGGCCGATGCGACCGGGGCGGCTGCAGCCGGAATCGGTGGCGAGACCTCCGCCACCTCATCCTCATCATCGGCGTCGTCGGCGTCGGCGTCGAGATCGTCCTCATCCGGCTCATCGTCCGGTTCATCGTCGTCAGGCTCGTCGTCGGCCGCGGGTGGCAACGGCGCGATGGCCACGCCCGTTCGCGGGTTCGGCGCCCCGGCCGCGGAGACATTGCCGAGATTCAGCACGACGTCATCGTCGGTGTCGGCGCTGGCGATTACCGGCGCCACGTCGCGATTGCGCAAAACGACCCGGGCGGCTTCGACCAGGTTGCGAACGGTGAAGTCGGCCTGAAAGTCCTCGTGCTGGTCATCGGTGACGTCATCGGCGTGCGGGGTGCGGATGCGGATGGTCCGGCAGCCGGAGCGCTGCCCGGCCTCGATGTCGCGAGCGCTGTCGCCCACCATCCAGCAGGCCGATAGATCCAGGTCCAGGTCGTCGGCCGCCTGCAGCAACATGCCCGGCTCGGGCTTGCGAAGGTCGGACTCGATGGAATACTCGGGCACGGTGCCTTCGACGAAATAGGGGCAGTAGTAGATTTCGTCGATGTGGGCGCCCTTGCGGCCGAGCATTTCGACCATGCGTTCGTGGATCTTCTTGAGGGTGTCCTCGGTCAGCAGCCCGCGGGCGATGCCGCTCTGGTTGGTGACCACCACCAACTGATAGCCGGCCTGGGACAGGCTCTTGAGGGCCAGTTCCACGCCCGGCAGCAGGCGGACGCCGTCGGGGTTGGCCAGGTAGCCGGGGTCTTCAATCAGCGTGTTGTCGCGATCGAGAAAGACGGCCTTGTTCGGCATGAGTCTCCTCCTGAGATGGGGTCAGTCGTCGATTCCATGACGGACCGGCCCGGCGGCTAGGCCGGGCTCCTATCGGCATTTGAGTTCTCAATAATGCGGTCGATGATGGCGGTGGTGCTGGTTCCTTCCACCGGTGGAAGGGTCAGCACCGACCCGCCGTAGCTCTCGACGACGTCGCGCTCCACCACGACCTCGGTCGTGCCGCCCTTGACGAAGATATTCGGCCGAAGCAGCTCCAGCAGTTCGTTGGCGGTGTCTTCGTCGAAGATCGTGACGTAGTCGATGCACTCCAAGGCCGCGAGCATTTCGGCGCGCTCGTTCTCACCGATGATAGGGCGTTGCGGCCCCTTCAGGCGGCGGACCGAGTCGTCGCTGTTGAGGGCCACAACCAGGCACTGCCCCAACTCCCGCGCCTGTTGCAGATAGCGGACGTGCCCGGCATGCAGCAGGTCGAAACACCCGTTGGTGAAGACCACGGTCTGGCCTTCGTCCTGGAGATGGCCGAGCTGATCGGCCAGGAACTGCCGGCTAACGACCTTGTCGCCGCGCAGGCCGATCAGACGATGCAATTCGTCGATGACCTCCTGCCGAGTGATGGAAACGTAGCCGCGGCGCTCGACTTCCAGGCCGGCCGCCAGATTCGCGAAGGCCACGGCCTGGTCCATGGCGCAATCGCACCCGACGGCCACCGCCAGCGCCGCCAGCATCAGGTCGCCGGCGCCGGAGACGTCATAGACATTGCGCGGATGCGGATGGGCAAAGCGATCGCCGGCGCCGCCTGCGGTCAGCAGGTAGGCGCCTTCCTTGTCCAGCGTGATTACGAGCAGTTCGGCTTGGGTGGTTTCGAGGATCGCCTTGCCGGCCGCTTCGAGGGAGGCGTCGTCGACGATGTCGATGCCGCTGGCCAGTTCCGCCTCATAGCGGTTGGGGGTCAGGAGGGTCGCGCCGCGGTAGCGGCTGTAGTCGCGGATGCGGGCCGGGTCGACCAGCACGCGCTTGCCCGCCTCCCGGGCCGCGGCGATCAGCTTGGGCGTGTTGGCGTCGGTCAGCACACCCTTGTCGTAGTCTTCCAGGGCGATTACGTCGGCGGAGGCGAACTGCTTGGCCATCGCCTTGGCGAGAGCCTTTTGGGTCTTGGGGCCCAGCGGGTCGGTGCACTCCTCGTCCACGCGGAACATCTGCTGGGCGTGGCGATGCTGGGCCAACCCCACAAAGCGCGTCTTGACGGCGGTGGGCCGATCGGGCAGCGCCACGAAGGTGTCGGTGTCCGCTCCGCCGGCGGTCAGCAGGCCGCACAACTCGTCGGCGCCCGCGTCGACACCAATGACGCCCAGGCACGTCGCCTGGCCGCCCAGGGCCGGCACGGCCGTAGCGACCTTGCCCGCACCTCCGACGCGACTTTCGCTGCTGACCTTGCCCAGGACGGGCACGGGGGCTTCCGGATTAATCCGTTCGACATCGCCGTAGACGTACTTGTCGAGGATGAAATCCCCCACCACCACGACGCGCGGGCGGCCGAACCGCTCGATGACCTCAATGAGGGCTTGCATAGGGGGATTCTAACGACAACGACTTGGGGCCTGCAAGCAAGCACCGGTTCTTGGGGAGCAGGAATTGACGGCTAGTTGCCGCTGTCGGCGGCGTCGGGATCGGGATCGTCGTCGGCCGCCCCTTCCGGGCGCGGAGCCACACCGGCGATCCGGTCGAGCAACTCATCGCGGCCCTCGGTGACATCCATGGCCACCACCAACTGCCGCAGGGGTCTGGCGAACTGCAGGCCGGACAGCTTGACCGCGTCCTTTTGTGTGGTCAGCAGGAAGGCGGCCTCGTGGGTGTCGGCCAATTCGTTGATCCGTTCGACCACCTTGGCGTCGTATTCGACGTGGTCGTCCAGCGACATCTGGCTGACCAAGTCCACGCCCAGCCGGCGGACCGTGCCGAAGAACCCCTCCGGATTGCCCAGCCCGCAAAACGCCAGGGCCCGCTGCCCGTGGAGGTCTTGCAGGGGCACGTCGGCGCCGGTCTCGTCGATCCACTTGACCGGCCGGTGCGCCGCCAAATGCAGCGACGCGTGGGGGGCGATCTCGGCCAGTTGCGTTCGCAGCAATTCCAGCACTTCCGGGGCGACCAGATCGCTACGGGTCATCACCACCGCGTGGGCGTCGGCCAGGGCGCTGGTCCGCTCGCGCATCATGCCGCGCGGTAGCGTGTGGCCGTAGCCGAAGGGGTTGAGCGCGTCGATTAGCACCATGTCCAAGTCGCGGCGCAGGCGACGGTGCTGGAAGCCGTCATCCAGGACCACCACGTCCGCCCCGGCCACGATGCCGGTCCGGGCCCCGGCCACGCGGTCGGCGTTGACGATAATCTGGCAGTCGCACAGCACGTCCAGCATCTCGGCCTCATCGCTCTTGCCGGCCCGGGCCTTGTAGCCGCGGGTGATGATGGCCGGCCGGCGTTCCAACCGGCGCAACTGCTCGACCACCCAGGCAACCATCGGTGTCTTGCCCGTCCCACCGGTGGTCAGATTGCCCACGCAGATCACGGGAGCGTCGACGGGGTAGCTTTTCCGGAAGCCCTTGCGGTATTCCCACCGCCGGATGGCCATGAAATCGCCGTAGCTCTTGGACGCCAACCACAGCCACGGGCGAACAATCGCTCCCCAAGGCCCACCCCCGCCGGCCATGATGTCCCGGATTTCCTTCTCGTTCATGAGATGTGTGCGTATGGTAACCGCGACGGAACGTGCAGAAAAGCCCGTGCGGTCATCCTTTATATAGCATCGATGATGGCGTCGGCCATCTGGGAGGTCCCCACCGCCGTGGGGTCGTCGCGGTTGGGCTTCATGTCGTAGGTTACGGAGGCGCCCTCGACGATGACCTTGGCCACCGCCCGCTCCAGGGCGTCGGCCGCGTGCGGCTCGGCCAGGTGCTGCAGCATCAGCACGCCCGAGAGAATCAGCGCCGTGGGGTTGACCTTGTTGAGGTTCTTGTACTTGGGGGCCGAGCCGTGGGTGGCCTCGAACACCGCCCCATTCTCGCCGATGTTGGCGCCCGGCGCCACGCCCAGCCCACCGACCAACCCCGCGCAGAGATCCGAGAGAATATCACCGTAGAGGTTCTCGGTGACCAGCACGTCGTAGAGCTCGGGCTTCTGGACCAGTTGCATGCACATATTGTCGATCAGCCGCTCCTCGAACTCGATGTCCGGGTAGTCGGCGGCGACGGCTTCGGAGACTTCCTTAAACAGGCCGTCCGTGTGCTTCATGATGTTGGCTTTGTGAATCGTGGTGACCTTCTTACGGCCGTTGGCGCGGGCGTAGTCGAATGCGAACCGCACGATGCGCTCGGTGTTCTCCACGCTGATCGGCTTGATCGATACGCCGGTGGTGGCCGGGTCGGTCTTGATGTGACGATCGGTGGCTCGACGGTTGATCTCTTCGACCAGGTCGGCCGTGGCGGGCTCACCCTTGGCGAACTCCACGCCGGCATAGAGGTCTTCGCAATTCTCTCGGACCACGACCAGATCGACATCCTGGTAGCGACTGCGAACGCCCGGGTAATGCTTGCACGGCCGCAGGCACGCGTACAGGTCCAGCGTTTGTCGGAGCAGCACGTTGACCGACCGAAAACCAGTGCCGATGGGTGTGGTGATCGGGGCTTTGAGGGTCGCGTCGGTCTGGCGGACCGATTCGATGGTGGCCTCGGGCATGGGGGTACCCGCGGTGGCCATCACATCAATGCCGGCCTCGCAGACGGTCCACTCAATCGAACCGGCGCCGTCGGTCTTCGCCAACGCCGCATCCACACACCGCTTGGCCGCCTCCGCCAACTCCGGACCAACGCCGTCACCCGTAATCAACGTCGCGCTATGGGTCGCCATAGTGAGTCTTCCTATTCATCCACCCCCGCGGAACCTACGAAAGCGTCGCATGGTACCCGTCCAGAAAACCCCCGTCAATGGCGGGCATTTCGAGGTTTGAGGGCTGAGGTCTGGGGTCTGAGCCCGTAGGGTGGGCCACTTACGTGCCCACGCGGTTGCCGACGATATTCCGTGGGCAACAAGCTGCCCACCCTACGCGCTCGAGGGATTCCGGAGCCCCAACGGGGCGCCATTCATCAGCCCAGGGCAAGTCCCGAGCATCGCGAGGGATGCCGCCCTGGGTACGGGGCCCAATGACCGGAAGCCCTGAAGGGGCGTAACGAGGTACTACCCAGGTGTGTTGGTTGCTGTCAGTGTGTTGCAGAAGGTAGGCGTGATGATACAATTGGCTAGCTCCCAAATTGCCTGACCACGTTCTCAGATGGGGAAAGGGACATCTCATGATCCAGTACACGTGTCGTCACTGTAACGAACCAATGGAGTCCCCTGACGGCCTCGCTGGTGAGAGGGAGAGATGTCCGGCGTGCGGGACCCCCAATCAAGTCCCTTCGCCCGACTGGATGAACACCAGCACCGGACGCGGGTCTCGTGGTCGTTCACAGCGTTCGTCACAGGAGAAGCCCTGGCACCGACGGCAGAGCGTTGCGATTCTGGGAGGATTTGGCTTCCTTCTCATCGGGGTCTTACTCATCTATGCGGCTTCGGGCCCAGGCGAAGCCAATCTCGTCATGACGGTGATCGGCGTCATCTTTGTGTGGGGGGCGCTAGTCGCCTTGATTGGTGGCATCCCAGGGGCAATTGCCGAGTACCGAGGCTGTACCAGCACCAATGTCATCAATGCGCTGGGATACCTGGGGATATTCCTGCTTCCGCTACTGTGGCCCATTGGGCTCGTGTGGGCCATCATTGGCAAGACGGGCCAATGCCCGAGGTGTCGCAAGGGCGTGGATGCGAGAGCGACGATCTGCCCCTACTGTCGCAGTAACCTGCCAATGCTGAGAGCTTGCTGACTGAGAGGCGTACGCCTCAATCTCGTAGAGCGGGCACGTATCGAAGGGGGCTGACGAGGCTTGTCTACCTCGCCTGCATTTATCGCGCCCCTTCAGGGCTCTAGCCATGTGGGCTCGACTACCTGGGGCTGCGCCCCAGGCTGCTGAATTGCGCCCCGTTGGGGCTCAGAAAGACAAGGTCTGGGTGCCATGCCCACGCTTGCGTGGGCATGTTGGACGCTGACCGTCTCCTGAGCCCGGCATGGCCACGCGAGCGTGGCCATGGCACCCATCTGGAGCAGGATCGGCAATTCCCGTAGGGTGGGCATGCTTGCCCACCATGTCAGGAACCGGCTACCATGCGGTGGCGGGCAGGTATGCCCGCCCCACATGGATCGAGGCGCGGTGGGCGTGAGGATGCACGGATGAAGATCATTATCGTCGGAGCCAACGGCTGCATCGGCTCGGCTGTGGCCCGCGCGCTGGCCGCCGATCACGAGATCATCCGCGTCGGCCGCACCCATGGGGACGTCCATGCCGACTACACCGACGCCGAATCCGTCGCGGCCATGTTCGAACAGATCGGCCCGGTCGACGCCTGCATCGCCACCGTCGGCCCAGACGGCGTCCTGAAGCCTTACGCCGATCTGACCGACGACGACTACCGATTCGGCTTCGAACGCAAGGTCCTCAGCCAAGTCCGCCTGGTCACGCTCGGCACGCCCCACCTACGCGACAACGGGTGCTTTGTCCTGTCCAGCGGCTCCCTCAGCGACCGCCCCAAGCCCACCAGCGTGGCCACCGGCCCCATGGACGCCGCTATCGACGTCTACGTCCAATCCGTTGCCCCCCTGCTTCCCCGCGGCATTCGCATCAACATCGTCAGCCCCGCCCACGTCGCCGCCCCCGGCGGGCCGACCCCGCCCGGCTCGATCACCGCCGACGCCGCTGCCGCCGCCTACCTCGACGCCCTCACTTCCCCCAACACCGGCCAAGTCCTCCGTGTCTGGAATGGTGGCCCGAACGCCTGATGCCTGAAGACTTCACCCAAGAAACCCCTCCCCTCGGCCTTGTCGG
>CAYRZU010000054.1:0-25232 GCA_964428895.1 uncultured Planctomycetaceae bacterium | reverse complement strand
GCGATTCGAAGATGATGCCCACCACGCCGATCGGCACGCGGCGCTTCTCGATCCGAAGTCCGTCAGGCCGGTTGCAGCCGGAGATAGTCTGGCCGACCGGGTCTTCCTGCCCCGCGATCTGCTCCAACGCAGCGGCCATGGATTCGATTCGCTTGTCGGTCAGGCGCAGGCGGTCAACTTGCGCATCGGTCAGGCCGAACTCATCCGACCCGGTGAGGTCCTTGGCGTTGGCTTCTTTCAGCCGGTCGGCCGCCGCTCGAATGGCGCCGGCCGCTTCGATCAGCGCGGCATTGCGTTGGGAACCGTCCGATACGACCAACAACGCCGCCGCCTCCTTGGCCGCGGCCGCTCGTTCACGCACATAGGCCACTGCGTCCATACGTTCATCCTTACGTTGGGCACCTGATCGAAAGAGCCTACCGCGCCGCAACGCGGTTTGCACCCCCAGCCGCAGCGCCTCCCTACGCCGGAGGGGTCACGCCGCCGTTCCGCGCCTCCATGCGGAACTCCACCGCCGGCGCCTCGCCCACCACCCGCAATTGCAGGCCCTTCGGAAAGCGGATCTTTGCCTCTCGCGTCAGCCAGCTTTCCACCGGACGTTTGTCGTCCTCGGTCAGCTCGATGAAGGCGTGAATGTCTTCGGGCCGAAGCTGGTCGAGGTCTTTTTGGGCCCCGGTGACGGAGATCTCCACTCTCCAGGCCAATGGGTCCTTACGGACCAGCACATATTGGGCCCACGTTTCGTCGGAGGTCCAGGCGGTCGGTTGGAGGATGTCGACATTGACGGGAATCGTCCGTGTGTCTGCTCGTTGGCTGACAGTCAGGCTGACCGAAACCGTCTGCGGCTCGACAGTCACTTGCTCGCCGTCAATGGCGCCGACAAGCCGAATCGCGAACGTCTCGACCTGACCGGCCGCCAGTTGGCCCAGATCCTTGCGGACGGTCTTGACGACCGGCTCGGCTTCGGCCTGATCGATCCGATCCCACGCGTTCCGTGCGGCGGTAACAGCCACTTTCGGCGGGTCGATCTGGACCTGCTCGGGCAGGCCGTTTTCGTAGTCCAACGCCACGACCACCCCGCGCGTGACTAACTCGTCGAGCCAGATCGCCACCTTTTCCGGCAAGGCGGTCTCGACCGACACGCCGTAATCGCGAAGCTGCTCGGAGTTGCTGAGCAAGTCCTGCAGCCTCACTTCGTGCTCGCCGACCTCCAGTCCGGATAGATCACACATGATCGGCTCGCCGGACTCGGCCACCCACCGGGCGAACTGGTCCAACGAACCCCGGCTCCCGCGCCCCACAAACGTAACCGCCAGCGTCTTTTCTTCCGGCGCCAGCAGGGCCACGCCCGGCCGACCGGCCATCAACACGACATTGATTTCGAACTCTCTCGGCTCGGTGACCTCCAGGTCGGCGTAGACCCAAATCAGTACCGTAATGACGGCCACCCAGAATACGTTCCGTATCCTGGCCGACCACCACGCGACGCTGAACCGGTCGGAATCCGCTGTGTAATCCAATTTCACCATCGTCTGACTACGCCTCGACGGACACCTGCCTCTTATGTCGCTGCCAGGATCTCGAGCCCGACAGAAGGTTCATGAGCATGCCCTGAAGGTCCGACAACTCCAACCCCACCGACAGTTGGCCTTCGCAGGCCATCGACACGCGGCCGGTCTCTTCACTGACGACCAGCACCACCGCGTCGGATTCCTGGGCCAACCCCAGCGCCGCGCGATGCCGACTGCCGAGGGAGGGGTCCACCTCGCCGCTCTCGGCCAGCGGGAACTGACAGCCCGCCGCGGACACACGACCGTTGCTGATGATCACGCCCATGTCGTGAAGCGCGCTGCCGGGGTAGAAGATCGTATTGAGCAGTTCGGGCGTGACCTCGGCATCGACGCCCGTCCCCGAGGCCATCAACGCCCCCAACCCCACCGAGCGCTCCACGGCAATGATGGCGCCGGTCTTATTTCGCGCCAAATGGCCCAAGCTCAGAACCAACACCTCCGCCAGGGCCTCAGCCTTGCCGCGCGCGCTGTGGAACAGCGTCGTCTGGCCGATGCGAATGAGTCCGCGGCGTAATTCCGGCTGGAAGGCCACCACCACCGCCACGAACGCAAACAAGAGGAACTTGCCGTAAAGAAACTCCACGCGGTCCCAGTCGAATGCGGTTGTGCCGACGTTCTGCGGGAGGATGCCGATGACGACGTAGACCGTCACCAGCAGGAGCGCGAAGCCTTTGATCAGCCGGGCCCCGCGCGTGCCGCGCAGGAACCGGGTTGCGTACCAAACCACCAGGCCGATCAGCAGCAGTTCGACAATAACGACAATCGGGTTGTAGGACGTGACGCGGAACAAATACGTCGTCACGCCGCGATAGAGGCTTTCCATAGCTCTGATTCTGCGCGTAAGGGCACTAAGTGCCTAACTAATGATTCATCGACCACACAGGCGTTTTCGCTACAGTTGAAGCGGCTGGCGAGGTCGAAATACCGTGGCGTTGATTATCGGCCTTTGTGACGGGGGGTCTCGGCGATGGCCCGGGCGACGGTCAGGGCCTGCGTCGCCGCGGCTACGTCGTGGACGCGGAAGATCGTAGCCCCCTGCTGCCAACTGCTCACGCACGCCGCGACCGTGCCGGGCCCTCGGGAGGCCGCGGCTTGCTCGCCGGTTAGATCGCCAATGAATCGCTTGCGAGATGCGCCGATCAGCACCGGATGCCCCAGGGAGGTCAGCACACCCACGTTGGCCAGCAATGCCAGGTTGTGCTCGAGCGTCTTGCCGAAGCCGATGCCGGGATCGACGATCACCCGCTCGGCCGCCACGCCGGCTGCGGTGGCGGCGTCGCGGCGCTCGGCCAGGAAGTCGCGGACCTCGGTGACGACATCGTCATAGCTCGGCTCGGCCTGCATGATCTTGGGCTGGCCCAGCATGTGCATCAGGCAGATCGGCACGGACCGTCGGGCCGCCAGGTCGAAAATGCCGGGATCGTCGCGGCCGGCAGATACGTCGTTGAGCATCGCGGCGCCGGCGTCCAAGGCGAACTCGGCCACCGGGGCGAGGGTAGTATCGATGCTGACAACCACGCCGAGCTTGGCCGCCGCGGGCACAATCGCCTCCAGGCGCCGAATCTGCTCGTCGGCGGTCACCCGTTCGCTGCCGGGCCGCGTGGACTCGGCGCCGATGTCGATCACGTCGGCCCCGTCGGTCACCATCCGCCGGGCCTGGGCCAGGGCCGACTCCGGCGAGACAAACTCGCCGCCGTCGGAGAAGCTATCGGGCGTAACGTTCAGCACGCCCATCACGATGGGGCGTCGCGTTCGGCCTGAGGCAAGGATATCGTCGATAGACGCAGCCATACGCGGAATCTTAGCCTGCCCGTTCCGGCCGGACAATGGCCACCTTGCGGCAAGGGGCACCCGCGGGAATAATGGCGATCGGACCCGACCCGAAAGGAGTTTCGACATGTCCGCCAAGACCATTCTCATGCTTGTCGGTGATTTCGTTGAAGACTATGAGGCCATGGTTCCCTTTCAGATGCTGACCATGGTTGGCCATACCGTCCACACGGTCTGCCCCGACAAGGTCGCCGGCGAATCGGTCAAGACGGCCGTCCACGACTTCGAAGGCGACCAGACCTACTCGGAAAAGCCGGGCCACAACTTCCCCCTGACGGCGACCTTCGCGGAGATCGACCCGGCCGACTACGACGCGCTGGTGATCCCCGGCGGGCGAAGCCCCGAGTACTTGCGACTCAATCCCCGGGTGATCGACGTGGTGAAGCACTTCTTCGAAGCGGACAAGCCGATCGCCTCGATCTGTCACGGCCAGCAATTGCTGATCGCGGCCGACGTGCTGGCCGGCAAGACCTGCACCGCTTACCCCGCGCTGCAGCCGGATGTCGAGCGGGCGGGCGGTAAGTGGACGGGCCCCAACGAGACCTTCGCTAACGCCGTGGTGGACGGCCAATTGGTCACGGCCGCGGCGTGGCCCGGGCATCCGGCGTGGATGCGGGCGTTCTGCCAGTTGCTGGGCAGCCGGCTGGCGCCCTAAGACACCTGCGGCCGAGCGCCATCCAAGCCCGTTTGCTCATCGGGCATCGGGTCGACCGGCGATCCAGGCTGCGCTTGCTCGGTTCGGGCGTGCTCGGCCTGGATCAGATCGTTAACGGTCGTCTTTTCGAGCGGCTTGCCCTCGACGATCTGCTTGACCTCGTCGGCATCGAGCGTTTCGTGCTTGAGCAACGCCTGGGCGAGATTCTCAAGTTGCTCCCGGTGGGCTTCCAAAATGCGGTGCGTCTCGCCGTAGGCGGTGTCGATGATGGTCTTGACCTCTTCATCGATCAACTCGGACGTCTTGTCGGAGTGTTCCTTACCGGTCAGGTCCATGGCCATCATTCGCCGGCGCTGGTCGTTGTAGCTGACCAGACCCAGCCGTTCGCTCATGCCCCAGTCGACAACCATGGTCCGGGCGAGCTCCGTGGCGTGGACAATATCGCTAGCGGCGCCGCTGGAGACGTCGCCGAAGACCAGTTCTTCCGCCACGCGCCCGCCGAAGGTGATGGCCAGTTGAGCGTGACAGTACTTCTTGGTGTAGAGATAGCGGTCCTTTTCCGGCAAGGCGAAGGTGGCGCCGCCCATGGACCCGCGCGGGATGATGGAGACCTTGTGCAGCGGATCGGCCTCCGGCACGAGCACCTGCACCAGCGCGTGGCCGGCTTCGTGATAGGCGGTGATCTTCTTCTCTTGCTCGTCGATCACGCGGCTGCGCCGGGCGCGGCCCCAGCGGACCTTGTCTCGGGCTTCTTCAAGGTCTTCCTGCTCGACCGCGTCCTTGCCGGCCATGGTCGCGTCGATGGCGGCCTCGTTGACCAGAGCCTCCAGGTCGGCCCCGCTGAACATCGGCGTGCCGCGGGCCAGGCGATTGAGGTCCACGTCGTCACTGCAGCGGACCTTGTCGGCGTAGATGCTGAGGATTTGGAATCGCCCCTTCAGGTCCGGCAAAGGAACGTTAATGGTCCGGTCGAACCGGCCCGGGCGCGTTAGGGCCGGGTCCAGCACGTCGGTGCGGTTGGTCGCGGCGATGATGATCACCTGATCAGACGTCCCCAGGCCGTCCATTTCCACCAGGATGGCGTTGAGCGTTTGCTCACGCTCGTCGGCGCCGCCGGTGGAGAAGCCCGCGCCCCTGCGGCGACCGATCGCGTCGATTTCATCCAGGAAGATAATGCAGGGAGACGCCTCCCGGGCCTGCTTGAACAGGTCCCTCACGCGCGAGGCGCCCACGCCGACGAACATCTCCACGAAGTCGCTTCCCGAGATCGCGAAGACCGGCACGTCGGCCTCCCCGGCGATGGCTTTGGCCAGCAGCGTCTTGCCGCAGCCGGGCTCGCCGACCAGCAACACGCCGCGGGGGATTCGCCCACCGAGCCGCTGGAACTTCCGCGGGTTGCGGAGGAACTCGATGATCTCCTGGACTTCCTCCCGAGCTTCATCGATGCCGGCGACGTCTTTGAAGGTGACCTTCGACTGTTCCTTGGTCGCCATCCGGTGACGCGACCGTCCGAAGGAGCCCAGGAAGCCGGCCCCGCCGGCCTGACCGATCCGCCGGAATAGCAGGAACCAAATCGCCAACAGCACCAACCCCGTCAGCAACAGGTGCGGCAGAACACTCTCCCACCACTGTTCGGTTCGCTGGTACACCTCGGCGTCGGAGCCGCTTCGGTCGAGGGCTTCGTTCAGCTGCTGGACGAAATCGTCTCCTCGGGATTCTTCCGTATAGACCACGTAGAACGCTGCGGATTCACCCTCTTGAAGTCCCGGCATCTTGTCGGGGTTTTGGCCCTCGATCCGATCCCCGTCGATGGTGATCTTGCCGGTGACCTTGCCGGCCTCAACGAACTTCCAGAAATCGGCGGTCGATATCTCACGCCGGTCTTCCCGGTTGAGCATGGTCATCAGCAGCAGCGCCAGCCCGATGGCCAGCAGCCAGAACAGCATGCTTCGCCCGACACGGCTTTGCCCTGGGGGCTGTCCGGGCGGCGGCGGCGGGGTCGGTCTTTCCGGTGGTGGGTTCGTCATGGATTTGGCTCGTCAGATGTCAAAAGCCCGTGGGATTCAATCGGTTCGATTAATAGCCGTCGGCGGCGGGCTCGTCGGCACTTTCGTCGAACTCATCGCCGCCGCCGTTGTCTTCGGCGTCGTCCTCGACGCCCCAGTCCGTTTCCATGCGTTCGACAATCCGCTTGGACGCCCTCTCGATGAGGCTCTGGCTGCCCTGGAAGAAGTCTTCGCCCAGCGGTGCGTCACGGATATAGGTGTCAGAGACCGTCATCTCGGCCTCACGGACCAATTCCTCGCCGTTTCGCAGATCCCGCCAGACAAAGGCCAATGTCATCGTAATCAGGGTCTCGCGCGGGTTGCCGGTATCCGGGTTGAAGCCCAACTGGGACTGCTCGACGGTAACGATTTCCCCGGACAATTCCGTATCGGCTCGGGATCGATCGGTCACCTTGTACTCGGTGTCCAATTCGATCCGCTTGACCACGGCCTCGGTCAGCCGGAACTCCAGTTCACGTCGGTAAACGTTCTTGCCGCGTCCCCACATGGGCACATAGACCGAGGTGATCCCCTCGCGGTACTGGTCGCGCATGGTGTAGGAGCCTTGCCCGTCGCCGTCCATTTCAACACAGCCGGCCAGCGCTAGGGTCGCCAGCATGGCGGCCGACATCATGGCGCCGGCGGCGTGCCGTCGAAAACGTCTCACGAATGATCGCATCACAGTCTCCTGGCTTCTACGGCATCGGCTCGCCCACCGGGCCGAACGGCTCCCGCGGTCGAGGCTCCGGCCGGGGCCGCGGCCTCGCCACCGTCGGTCGGCGAATCGAGCCGGGCGGACGAACCGTCCGCGGCGCCGGCGAGGTCGTCACCGGCGATACCGCGGGCCGCTCTCGATCCGGCCGAGGCTGAGTCGTCGCACGACGACGCCCGCGCGACCGCCTCTCGGTCGACCGTTTCACGGGCTCAACCCAGCCCAGCCCGGCCAAGCTCGTCTCCGCCGAAATCGCGTGGTACGTATCCGGAAAATCTTCCAGGATCTTCCGGTAATAGTATACCGCCGCTTTGGGACGATTGGTTCGTTCGTAAAACCCCGCACAGTGCATTAATCGTTCCGCCTGGGCGTCCACAATCCCAGACAGTATCTGACCCACATCTTCGCGGCGAGCGATCTGTGGATACGTTTCCTGGAAGAACAGGTAGCGGTCGTGGGCTTCCAGCAGCGGCGACTCGTCATATTCCACTCCGCGATACTGCTCCAGCGTCGCGTGGGCGCCGTTCAGCATGGCCTGTGAGGCCAGCCGGCTGCGGGGCATGAGCTTGAGAAACTGGTCGTAGGTCTCGACGGCCTTGTCAAACTCGCCGCGCTCGTATCGCCAGTCGCCGATGTGCATCAGGGCGTCTTCGGCCAGTTTCGTCCCCGGGGCGTGCTCGGCCACCTTCTGGAGAATCTCGATGCCTTCGTCGGCGGCCTTGATCGGAATGACCCGCCACAGTTGCCGTTTCTCCCCGCCCATCAGGCCCTTGCCGATTTCCATCTCACGCAGCAGGGCCCGCTCGGAAAACGGCCCCGAAGGATATCGGGCCAGTTGCTTCTCGTACCAAGCGAACGCCTGGTAGAACTGCTCGTGGTCGTACTCGGCCTCGCCGGCGACGAACATCGCCTCTTCGCAGGTCGGGTCCCCCGGGAACTTCTTGAGGTGCTTCTTGACGGCCATGACCAGGTCGTGCCGCTTGCCCAACTCGTGCTTCTGGCGAATGGAAACCAGGCTGCTCTGGGCCGCCTGCTCGCCGGGGTCCAACTGCTCCCACTGGCCTTCGCGCAGCACCAACGATGGCGGCGCGGACGGCTGCGTGGTCGCCTCGACCTCGGGCTTCTCAGAGCCCTCGCAGCCAACGGCAACCAGCGCAGCGTATACCGCAACTGCAAGCAGTCTATGTATTGGAGTTAAGTGCATTGGGGAATCCGGCCTGTATCCGCTGCGGCGGCCTGGGCCAAAGATTATACCCGACCGGCCGACAACGGCAATATAATCTGCTAACCCCCTTCATATCCTCGATTTCCACCGCCAAATACGTGCCTGGCCATCTTCAGTCGCTTGCCTAATTGATAGGCCACGTGATAGCTCAGCAGCTTCCCGACGGCCACGGCTTGGGGCTCCGGAAGGGCCACCCGCTGCCCACCGGCCGCCGCCGATAGCGCCGCCAATGCGGCGCGCGTCGTGCCGTCCACCGGCACTCGCTCGGAAATTCCCGCCGCACAGCCATCGCAGACCATGCCGCCCTGGCTCGATGAGAACCAGTGTCGCCCCCGCTTGCCCGCGGTCACCTCGCCGCAGACTACGCAAGCATCCAATTGACCTAGCACGCCTGCATGGTGCGTCAGCCGCCACAAGAAATACGACACCACCGCCGGAATCGGGGCCTTGGCCTGCCCCAGCCGCTCCAACGCGTTGTGCAGCAGATCGAATACTTCCGGGTGCGGATCCTCGGCCGCCAGCATCTCGCCCGAAAGCTCCAGCAGGAACAGGGCCGCCTTCAGCTTGGCTGCATCGGCCCGGATATCGCGATGGGTTTCGGTCTCCACGAACTCCACCAACGTGCCCAGCCCGCCACTGCGAGACGGCGTGTAGACCAACTCCCCCTCGCTCATCAGGTCGATGGCCCCGCCGGACTTGCTCTTGGGGCGCTTGGTGCCTTTGGCGATCATCCGCACCACCCCGGACTCGCGCGTCAAGAACGCCACCACCTGCGAGGTTTCGCTGTAGTCGGTCGCCCGAAGGCAAATGGCTTGGGCCCGTTGGCGCATGGGAACAACCTAGCGTTCGGCCTCGACCGAGGCAAACGCAAACGCCCGTCAACCAACTCACAATTGCCCCTCGTTGGAGCATGCTTCCCCCCTGCTATTGCGGCTTCATGATCGGCTACTTGCCAATGAGCTTGCGCTTCTTCTGTAGGTAGTATTGGTAGTTGGCCAGGCTGACGTCGGGCGGGACCAGGTGGTCCAGGTGCGGGATGAACCCGCCCTGTTCGAGCATGGGCTTGAGGCGATCGATCTCAACGTCGATGGCGCTGCCGCCTTCGATCAGCGCCCGCTTGTCCACGCCGCCGCGGAGGCGGACCTCCTTGCCGAACTCGTCCCGCCAGCCGTAGATATCCACCCCAGCGGCGATCTCCAGCGGGAACATCACGTTGACGCCCTCTTCCAGCCAGTTGGCCACGATGTCGTGTGGGTCGCCGTCGCAATCGACAATCCCCAGCGCGCAGCCGCGTTTCTTCAAGGCCGTCATGAAGGCGTGGTAGCACGGCTGGATGAATTCGCGGAACATGTCCGGCCCCACGAACGGCCCGTTGCGGCAGGCCATGTCCTCCCAGATCATGACCTCGTCCACGAACAGGTCTTCGGGAATGGTCTCGATCTGGCTGACCAGCAGGTGCGTCCAGGTCTGGACCATGTCGTGGATCATGTCGGGGTATTCGAAGAACGCGCAGGACAGGTTCTCGAAGCCCATCCACTCCCGTAGCGCCCCATAAGGGCCGTTGAGGAACAGGAAGATCATCTTCCCGTCGGCGATGGCCGTTCGCAGCGCGTCGATTTCCTCGGCCGGGCGGGCGCGGTGGGCATCGTCGGGGTCAAAGCGGCGTTTCATGTCGGCCCAGTCGGCCGGGGTCTTGACGGGGAACTCCAGGTAGTGCGGAATCGAGCTGGCGCCCGAGGCTTCATTGAAGTGCTCCGCCACCACGCCGGTGGCGCTGCGGGAGATGACCGACCGCTCCCGGCGTTCGAGCTCTTCTTCCTCGAAGTACGGGTTCATCTCCGTCCGAACGCCCATGTGATGGTGGTTCAGGTCGGTGTCGTAGCCGAAGTAGGCCTCCACCTTCGGATAGAACTCCGGGTCCTCCAGGCCGACACCGACATCCATGCCCTCGCCCACCCACCGCTGCAGCGTCTGCCACCAGTAGTTGAACTCGATATCAGGAACGCGGTCGGTCTCCTGATAGGTCATGGTCCGGTAGTTGCGGCTGCTAACGTTGGTGCGTGGTTCAACCGGATTCTTGTCAAACATCTGTTGTCCTTTCACTCCGCATTCCGCAATCCAAAATCCGCATTAGTAGACCTTCTCAACTTCCTCACGCGCCAGTTGCACCCAGCGGGCCAGGCGATCCGGCTGGCGGTTGAGGGTATGGACGTCCTTCATCACGATCTCGACCGGACAGCCGTGGGCTTGGGTGATCCGAAGCGTGGTGGCCAGGTCATCGCGGATGACGGCCTCGTCGAAGACCTCGGTGGAAATCATCGCCGGGTTCGGCTTTCGGGAGAAACCGTATCGGTTGCCCATCGCCTGGGCCATGAACTCCTGATCGCACCAGGGCGAGACCGACACGCGAGCAAGGTTGGGCTGTTGCTTGATGACGTCCCAGCGGCTGTGGACGGGCTCGCAACAGCCGTAGTAGCACTTGCCGAACCGCTCCGCCACCGCCTGCTGATAGGGGAAGATGAACTCGCCAAAAAGCTCCGGGCCCACGCCGACGGTCTCCTGCGATTCGTTGAGGCACCACATGTCCTTGAGTCGGACCGGGTCGCCCTCTTTCCAATCATCGGCCGGCAGGTCGTGGGTATAGCCGAGCGACCCGCTGCCGATGTAATCGTTGCGATTGTTGACCGAGAGCAACCCCTCCGCCGCCATCCAATCGTGGTAGGCGATGTGGTCGTCCCGCAGGAACGCCATCAGCCGATGCAGGCCGTCGGGATCGTCGTACATGAACATCATCAGGTTCTCAAGGCCGATCAGGTCGATCGCTCGCCACGTCAGCCCCTGCGTCCAGCCCACGCCGCCTTCGAGTCGCACCTCGGTCATGTCGCCGAACAGTTCTTCCTTGCGAGCGACAGCCGCGGCCGTGGCCTCCCGATCCACCGACCACTGACGAATGTGCAGCTTGTCGAAGTCGGCATTGATGTCCTTGATGGGGGCTTCCCAGTTGCGGGCGCCCAGTCGGCCGTCGGCGGTGTCGGCTGTGTGAGTCACCTGCTGCACGCCGTAGTCGCTGCCGCTAACGTCCCAGCCCACGGTCAGCCACGGCTCGACCACACGATCCTCTTGCAGCACTTCGTAGTCCCAAATCTCAATCCGCAGGCCGCGTTCCATGCCGCGGGCCTCGGAGCTCTCGCATTCCAGGTCGTCGTCGGTGGTGAAGACCTCGCCCATCACGCCGCCGACCTCAGCCATGATCATCGGGCGGGCATCGGCGTTACAGGCGTCGAACTTGTACCACGCGTCGCGACGCTCGCAGTTGATGGGCTCGCCGGAAATCTTGATCTTCCGCGCCAGCAACCGGCGGAGAATGTCGCGATCTTTCTGCGGAATGGTGTTGTCAGCCATGGGGGTTCCTATTTTCTCTCGCGTGCGACCTCCAGCAGCGCCAGCACGTTTTCGGCGGGGACGTCGGCTTGGAGGCCTTGGGATGGGGCGAAGATGTAGCCGCCGCCTTCGCCCAGCAGGTCGCGGACGCGGCGGGCCTCGGCGCGGACCTCGTCGGCTGTGCCGAACGGCAGGACCGTTTGCGTGGTGATGCCGCCGCAGAACGTGAGTTTCTCGCCATAGTCGCGCTTCAGCGCGGCGATATCCATGCACTCCGGCTGGACCGGGTTCAAGACGTCCAGGCCCATCTCGACGAGTCGGCCGATGATCTTGTCGATCTTACCGCAGGAGTGGACCCACACGTCCTTGCCGAACGAATGAATCAGGTCGTACTCGGCCTGCTCGCCGGGGCGGATCATCTCGTCCCAGACCTCGGGGCTCATCAGCAGGTCGATCTGCGTACCCCAGTCGCTGCCCAGCAGCACGCCGTCGACTTCCGGAGCGGTCAGGAAGTTCTCGAGCATCACCAGATTGCGATTGGCGATTCGCCGCATCAGGTCGCGCGCGAAGTGCGGATCGCCGGCCATGTCGGCCATCAGGTTCTCAATGCCGCGTGAGAAATACGCTTTCTCGAAATGGCTGCCGTAAATGCCAACGAGGATGTATTTGTCCGTGGTGTCGGCCAGTTCCTTGAGCCGATCGAAAAACTCCTCGTAGCTGCCGTAGCCGCGCGTTCTTTCCGGTGAGGTCGGCAGGTCTGGGCCGAACCAGTCTTCGCCCAACTCATGCCACTGCCACCACGGCGGGCCAAGCATGATCACGTCGTTATCGACGAACTCGGCGAAGCTCTTGCCGCCCATGTGCGGGGCGAGCTGCTCCTGAGCGTCGCCGCACATCTCGATGTAATAGGGGCAGCGGTCGGTTTCTTCATGCCGAATCGCCGCCTTCACTCGCTCACGTGACGTCATGGCTCCTCCAATCGCGTCCATCGGGAAAGGTCATAGGATAACGACCGAATGCGGATTGCGGAATGCGGATTCTGCTTCGCAGGCCCCTTCGGTGTGCGGAATTGACCGAACAAACCGGGGCGCGCGGGGCGCTTTGTGTTCAAAGTGTCGGGGGTAGCGCCCCGGTTTGTTCGCCCCCCTGCCGGGCGCGCACCGAACAGATTTGGCCCCCGATCCGAACACCCAAAAGTATACGCTCCGACCAAGTGACCCGTTTGCGCCAGGCGACGGCCGAGTAATCTTAGATTTGCCCGGCGGGCAGGTTTGACAATGCGGTCACTCCGCTAGCTCGACCGGAATTTGGACTTCGGCGTATTTCTTCCAGGGCAGGATGAAGGGGCTGTTGTAGGCCAACACGCGCGGGCGGCCGGCGATGCGCCATTCGGGATGCTCGGCCAGGTAGCCGGCCAGGTGGGTCATGGCCCGGCGAAATCGGCCGGTCGTGTACATGCCCCTCACGCCGATGGAGACGGCCTGCATGGGCGGTTCGTTGCGGACGTCGATGCCGCCGGATCGACCGACCTCTCCCTGGCCGTCGTGACGGTAGAGGAAACCCATGGCCGCGCTGTCGGCCATGGTCTCGGGATCCATCACAGCCTCGGCCGGATAGTCCATCATCACCGGGGCCGTCATGGCGATCTGCTCCCGCTTGATGTGCTTGAGCAGGCCCAGGAAACGGTTGTTCTGGTTGTCGGCGCTTTCGCTCCACGCCGCCCGGCTGGCGGGGTAGCTCTTGATCCGGATCAGCCCGGGCAAAGACGGCGCCGGCCAACCTTCCGGCAAGGGAGATTCATCGACCGGCACGAAGGTGCGGGATTCCTCGGCCTGCTTCAGCGCCGCCGCCAAGAGTTCCGCATGGTGATCGGGACTGTCATCTTCCCGCTCAGCCGCCGCCAACGCTTCCGTCAAGATCACAGCCGCGTCCGAGTCGGCCGACTCAGACGCCAGTTGCTCTTGAGCCGCTTGTAGGAGTTCGTCATAAGACATGGCCACCTCCCCACCCCACACCCCCGATCATACCACCGATCAGCAAACCCAAACAGATGAAGGCGATCTTTCCCATCGCGTTCGCCCTCCTTCAGGACATTGTAGGGGGGAGGCAAGGCTTGAGGCGTGGGGTGTGAGGCAGCAACAGCTGGAGAAGATGTCGGGGGGGGGCAGGCATGCCCACCCCATGCGGCTTGAGTCCGTGCCGGAAACAGCAACCTTGCCCCCGTCGTGGCGACCACGAACACTAACACTGGCAGTTCGAGGTGAGGCGCCAAGCCAAACAGCGCTCTCAGCAGTATCAGTAGAACGAAGGCGATTGCTAGCTCCGGGCGCAGGGGCATATCGGATCGCCACGTGCCGACTACGCCCAGGAGGCAGCCGCCCATCCACACGGCGGCCACGGCCAACTCGGTCTTTGTCAGCGGCTGATGTCGCAAATGACCGCACATGCAAACATGCGTGAACGCGCACAGGGAGTAGAACGGCGTCGCCACGATCGTTCCACCCATGATGATGAAGCTCCGGAGCCGCCGCTTATCCATCAAGACCGTTCTCCCTGTTCCCTCTTGAGTTCTGCCCGCCGTTAGGAATTATACGCATGCGGAACGTGGCGGGACGGGGGCCCAGCGCTGGGGTGAGGTCAGGGGGAGAGTTGTTCGGAACTGTTGATCCTTGTGGTTTCGTCGTCGCCGTAGACGCGTTTGTACTGCAGACGGCCTAGGAGCATTAGGGGGTCGAATAGGCCGAAGTACTTGGATTCGAGGCGGAAGCGGCGGTGGCCTAGGTTCTGGACTCGTAGGGTCCCGCCGAAGGGGTCGTGGTAGGTCCAGTCGAAACCTTCTTGGGTCATGCCAACGAGCGAGGCGGTCTGATTCCACAGCTTCTCGGGCGGCGGATCCTTCTCGTAGGAGAACATGCCGGCCTCGTAGGAGACGAAGGACCATCTCATCTGCTCGTCTTGGCCCGGCCGCCGGGCGTCCCTGGAGGCCGTGCTGTGCTCCTCGAAGTTCCTGATGAGGTACTCCAGGGCGTTGGTCGGCGTGAGTCTGTAGTAGTTGTACCCCCACTGCTCAACCAAGCCTTCGACGGGTGGGGAAACATACAGGTGCTCGGGGACCTCGATCTCCATGACCCATCGCTTGGCGATGGACTGGCAGAGAAGCCAGAATCCGAACCCGCTCGACGAGTAGACCTTGGAGACAACGACCCCGTCTTCAACGATGGCCACGACTCCGTTACCGGCTGTGATGGCCGGGATGAGCAGAACGGTGTCTTCGTGCCAGGCGTAATTGCCCTTGTTGGCCGGGATCATGTTCTCGGGCAAGCCGTCGGCGGGCAGGGGCCGGCCGAGCTCGATTTGCTCGTAGGCTTGCCAGGCGCGGTCGCAGCCGGCGAGGGCGGCGATCATGCAAACCGCGACCACGCAGATGCGTTGGTGGTTCATGGGATACCCCTTCCGCCGGAAATTCTATCCCGCGTGCAGACGAGTTGCACGCCCTACGTGCTAATCCAAGTTGGATTCGGGCGCGATGATGTTGCCATTGGGGTCTACGGTGACGTCCAGGTAATCGCCCTGCCCGTTGGTGACGTAGTCGGCGATGACGGCGTGGACGTCGTTCGAGCCGTGACGGCCCGAGAGGGTCAGTTGGCCGTCGTGCTTGATCCAGAAGGACTCGCTGACCGTGGCCCCGGGCGGGATGTCGCCGAACTCGACCGCCACGCCACCGCCTTCGATCCGCGCTGATTGCAGCGGAGCGTTGCTTTGGTTCGTCACCACCACGGTATAGCGAGAGCTGATAACCTGCGCCCCCATCACCGCCCCACCGGCGGCTACGAAGTTCGCTGCAAACAGCGCCACCACCGCCAGCGTCTGGCCGACCAGACGCCGACGCGGGATCTGGCCGCCCTGCCAGGCCCAGCTCATGTAGACGATCAACAGGACCAGCCCGACGACGACGGCGTAGACCCCCACGTTGATCGTCAGTAGCCCGGCCATCGTCAGCCACGACGCCTCGGTGATGACCCAGGCGACAAAGATGCCAATCCCCGCCACAAGCGGCAGGACCCCACACAACACAGCCAATCTGAGAAGGTTCTTCATGATCACTCCAGCTGTCGCTTCACGACATTAGCTTCGACCGAACTGGTGAGCAAGCATGCCTGTCCTGCATCCATGCGTTCCCGAGAACGCGGCGGATTAGAAAATCCGCCACGCTGGGATTCGTTCCTCACCCCCCAGGCCTCAGGCCCCAAGTCTCAGGCCTTCTTCGTGTTCTTTGTGACCGTTGTGGTGAAGCTGTTTCTCAGCGGTGCACCTTCTCGGCCGCGTAGTCGAGGTAGGTCTTGATGCCTTCGGGGGTGACGTTCCAGGGGATGTGGTTGCCGATGCATAGGGTATAGCCGGCGGTCATCTTGGACGTTTCGATCATGGAATCGACCATGGCGCGAATCTCATCGGGATTGTTGCGGGTGAGGATGCGGTTGTCGCCTTCGCCGGCTAGGAAGAGATTCTTATCCGGATGGCGGCGAGCGATGGCCTTGTAGTCGGTCATCGGCTCGGAGATGATTCCGCGGGCCCCGCAGGCGAGCACGTCGTCGGCGTAGGCGTCCACACAGCCATCGACCATAAAGATCACTTCCTTACCCGTCGCCCGGGCCATACCCCAGAACTCCTCGTACCGCGGGAAGATGTACTTGTGCATCCAGGCCGGCGAGCAGACCGGCCCGCGGGAGGTGACGATGTCGTCGTGGCAGATCAGGAAATTGACCGGCAGCTTGGCCAGACTGCGAAAGACGCGGCGGTTGATCTCGGCGAACTCGTCCATGATCCGCTCGAAGCGCGGGTCCAGGCAGCATTCCAGGAACAGTTCCCAGCCGAAGCTCAGCATCGGCCACATGAACATGGTGTTATAGAACCCGCTGGAGACGGCCTTGCCCTCGGGGGCGGTGTCGCCCCACTCGGCCGGGAAGCCGGCGCGGAACTCGGCGTAGAGCTTCTCCTCATCGGAGAAGTCCATGCTGTTGACGACGGGCCAGTCCCGAAAGTCGCCCTGGGCCAGCGGGCTGAAGGCGAAGACATCGTCGGCCGTCTTGAAGAACTTTTCGCCGTGTTCGAAGGTGGCGGTCGTGGATGCGCCCCAGCGAACCACGTGGGCGTCGCTATCGGAACTGGCCTGGCCGTCACCATGGCCGAGCGTGGGACGCGGGATAGGGTCATCGGATTCGGGCGCGCCGAGTTCGAGCTGCGGGTAAAGCTCGGCCAGCTTCAGCCGACACTGGCGGGGATGGTCGTAATAATCGATGCCGGTCAGATACGTCTCGGCGTCCGGACACGACCAATGCTCCCAATGCGGAATCGGGTTGGGCCCCAGGCCCATAAAGGCCAGGAAGCTGGGCTCGCAGGTGCTGAGGTCTTCGGGGACGACAACCATTCTCTACTCCCGTCCCCCCTCAGCTTTCTTATGGCAGCTCCGATGCCTCATCGCTTGCACGCGCCATGAACCGGGCCCCGAGCACCATGGTCTCGGCCAGCCCATCGGCGGCCCCGGCCAACGAGTCCCAGTCGCCGCCTTCAAACATGAACACATCCGCCGCTCGCTGGGAAAACACGTACTGCCCGTCTTGGCGAACGCGGATATAGTAGATTGGCTTCATGATGGTTTCGGTCAACGTCGCGTCCTTCGCATCGACACGGCCTGGGATGCCCTTCATCTCGACCGGTACAACCATGACCCCCTTAAGTTCCACGCTGCACACAACCCCCGACGCGTCCGGGCTACTGCCGTGCTGTTCACAGTGGCGTTGGATCGCCCGTGCGACACGCTTCTGGGCGCTATCTTGGTCGTCACGGTCCCGAAAAGTCACGGCCGATGTCGCGCCGCTGGTTGGCGAAACAATGGTCACCGTCCACGTGCGGCCCCGGTCTCGCGTTAGCAGCAGATAAGCGACGACCGCAGCCACCACAACGGCGATCAGCCCAATGACAAGAAGAGTCTTCGACGCCTTCATAGCCGGCCCCTTGCTACGCCCCTTCTTCGGCTTCGTCCTCGTCGAGGACCTCCACCTTCAGCCTTGTGATCTTTCGTTCGTCGGCGGCCAGGACGGTGAAGCGGGCGCCGAAGGCTTCGATGGTCTCTCCGATTTCGCCGATGTGGCCGAGTTCGCTGACGACCAGGCCGGCGGCGGTGTCGTAGTCCTCATCTTCGGGGATCTTGAGTTTGAGGACGTCGTTGAGGTCGTCGATGTAGAACCGCCCGTCGATTTCGGCAGTGGTTTCATCGATCAGCGTGATCGGCTCGGGTTCGGGCTTGTCGTACTCGTCGGAAATCTCGCCGACGATCTCTTCGAGGATATCCTCGACCGTGACCAGCCCGGCCGTCCCGCCGTACTCGTCGAGCACGACGGCCATGTGCTGACGGCGGGCGCGGAACTCGGTCAGCAGTTCATCCAGCGATTTCGGCTCGGGCACGAAGAACGGCTTGTGCATGATCTCGGCCAGTGCCGGTGGCTCGGCGGCGCCGAAGTACTTGAGCAGGTCCTTGGCGTAGATCACACCGACGATATTGTCGAGGTCGTCCTCGTAGACCGGCACGCGGGTATGGCCGGCCTCGTTGATGGCGGTGCACGCCTCGGCGAAGGTGGTCTCGATGGCCAGGGCGAAGATGTCGGTCCGCGGGGTCATGATCTCGCCGGCGGCGGTCTCATCGAGTTCCATGACGGACTCGATCATCTCGACCTCTTCAGCGTCGACGGAGCCCTCGGCCTGGCCTTCGGCGGCGGCCTGGAGGACCTCCTGCTTGGCGGCCTCGCCGTTTTCGTCCGGCTCGTCGGATTTGCCCGTCAGCCGGCGGATGGGGAGGTCGAAAATCTGCATCAGGCCGATCACGGGCCATAGTAGGAACCGCAGCGCCAGCATCGGCTCGAGGGTGGCCGCCAGCACGCGCTCGCCGCCGTGTTCGGCCCAGGCGTGGGGAATGGCCACGCCGACCAGGCCGATGACGGCCAGCGAGATCCCCAGCGGCGCGAGGAAATCGATCCAGGTCGTCAGTTCGAACAGTTCCACCACCGCCACCACGAGCGCCAGGTTGGCCAAGATCCGCAGCAGCGCGGACATCAACCGGAAGGCCTGCAGGTGGCGGTCGAGGGTTGCCAGACGGCGTCGGCCTCGGTCGCCGGAGAAGGCGTCTTCCAACTCGACCCGGCGAAAGGCCCGTAGCGCGTAGCCCGTGAGGGCGAAGAATCCGGATAGGGCCGCCGAGACAATCACGACCCACATTAGAGGATGCAGCACGTTTTGTGTCACTCCAGCCAAATCGCCCCATCGTTGCCGCCGGAATCGCTGTGCGGGGCGCATCTCACAGCCGTCCCACTGGGGACGCGGCGATGCCGTGACGCCCATCTTACCGGCTACCCGAAAAGCAACAAGGCAATTCAGACGTAATCGGTCACACGCAAGTGGATATTGGGAGGTCTTCTTGATTCAATGATGTCCGTCCAAGGAACGACCGGGCCGCCGAAGTGGCCGTCGGTCAAACACGTGCACATTGGGGCTTATGATGAATACAAGAGCTGGTCGTCTTTCCGTCGCAGCATGGGTCGTCGTGGCCCTGGCGGTTCCGGCCGTCTGGCCTGGAACATCTGCCGCTGACGAGGAACTCGCCGCCCTGCGGACCAAGGCCGAAAGCGGCGACGCCGACGCCATGGCCCGCCTGGGCCATCTCTATCTCGAAGGGAACGAGGTCGAGAAAGACTATGCGGAAGCCCTCAAATGGTGCACCAAGGCTGCCGAGGGCGGTAACGGTTTCGGCATGTATGGGATGGGCCTCTTGAGCGAGGGGAATCAGACCGGCGAAGACCTCCAGACCGCAGAGGCCCGTCTGGCCAGGGCGGCCGAGTGGTACATCAAGGCCGGCGAGGCCGGATCCGGCGACGCCATGTACCGCATGGGGGTCGGCGTCGACGCGGATACAGCCAAAGCGGTGGCCTGCTATCGCAGGGCGGCCGAACTCAAGCATCCGAAAGGGACCTACGAATTGGGCTCGGCCTACATGCACGGACTAGGGGTCAAGGCAGATCCAACCCAAGCGGCCAAGTGGTTTCAGAAAGCGGCCGAGCTCGGGGATAGAGACGCGATGAGTCAGTTGGCGCGTATGTACACCAGCGGGAAAGGCGTGCGCAAGAATGCGGCCAAGGCGGCGGAGTGGCAGCGCAAGGCCGAGGAGGCCCTCGAGAAGGAGGTCGCCACACTGCAGGCCCAAGAAGCCAAGAAGAGAGCCCGTCTGAAGGCTGAACGTGGCGAGGATGTCAGCGATGAGACGGCCTTCGAACTGACGCGCAAAGCCGCCGAAAGCGGCGACGCCGAGGCCATGGTCCGCCTTGGCCTGATGTACTACCGAGGCAAGGAGGTCGAGCACGACATCCGTGAGGCGGTCCGATGGTACCGCAAGGCCGCCGATGCCGGGAGCGCTCGGGGGATGCACTTCGTTGGCCTCGCCTACTCGCAGGGACACAGCGTCGACAGGGACTCGGTCGAAGCGGTCAGATGGTACCGCAAAGCCGCAGACAAGGGCTTTCCCGCCTCCATGTACTATCTCGGCCAAGCGTATCACTCCGGGGAGGGAATAGAACGAGATACCCCGGAAGCGCTGAAATGGTACGGCAAGGCCGCCGACACCGGAGTCATCGACGCGATGCTCAAGATCGCTACGATCTACGAGACCGGCCGAGGCGTCGACAAGGATACGGCTGAAGCGGCCAAGTGGTACCGGAGAGTGCTTGCGACGCCGACGGCCGAATCGATCTACACCAAAGCGGCCCAAGAGGCCCTCGATCGCTTAGAGAAAGACAACTAGGCGATCGGTCACTTCTTCCCCATGGCGCGTTGGGCTTGGAAGAACTCCGTCAGCAGTTGCCCGCACCGGTCGGCGGCGACGCCGGTGGTCACCTCGACGGTGTGGTTAAGGCGGTCATCGTTACAGAGCTGGTAGAGGGTGCTGACGGCCCCGGCCTTGGGGTCGGCGGCGCCGTAGATGAGGCGGTCGATCCGGGCCAGCACGATGGCCCCGGCACACATGCAGCACGGCTCGAGCGTGACGTAAAGCTGACAGCCTGTCAGGCGCCAGTCGCCAAGGGCCTGGGCCGCGGCGCGGATGGCCAACAACTCGGCGTGGGCGGTGGGGTCTCTGTCGATGGCGCGGCGATTGTGGGCGGCGGCGATTGTTTCGCCGGCCCGAACGATCACGGCGCCGATGGGCACATCCCCGGCCGCCTGGGCCGCCATCGCTTCGGCAAGAGCGGCATCCATGAACCGCTGGTCGGGGTCGATGGCCGAATCGTTCATGGATTCATCCTACCGATCCCCCGGGCCGATCCCCCGCGAAAAATGCCGCCAAAACCTGCAGATGGCGGCTGGGAGGCCTAGAATTCCGTGACGAAAGAAACAGACTCCTTCAAAGCTTCTTCAATAGCTCCGCCCTGCCGGGCAAAAGCGCCGCGCCCCTCGTGCGGCGCTTTTCATTGCGCTCCTTTGGCGCGGCCCGGGCCGACCGTCAGTTCGGTCACGGCGCGGTCGATGGCGGCCAGGGCCTCGGCGAGGCCGTCGCGACGATGCTCGATGATGTTGGCGGCCATCTCGTCTCGCCGGACCAGGAAGCCTTGCAGAAGCTCGACCGTCACTTCGTCTCGGATGGTCGCCTGTCCGCCCCCCCACCGCTCGATGTATTGGGCGTTGAGCCGCTGCTCGAGAGCTTGTTCAGGCATCAGCAGGAGGGGCTTGCCGAAGTGGATGGCCTCGGAGATTAGTTGGTTGCCGGCCGTGCAAAACACCGCCCGGGCCGAGGCCAGGTCCCGCAGGAACGGCTCGTTGCCGATGGGACAGTACTCAACGTTGCCGGAGCGGCCCTCCCCCTTGGGGCCGTAGACCTTCACCGGACAGTCCAACTGCTCCAGGGCGGCGGCGATTTGGTCGGTGAAATTAATGCGCGAGTTGGAGAAGTACGTCAGCAGATGCCCGTCATCGGTGGGCGTGATGGCCCGGGCCTCTTTGCGGATCAGCGGGCCGACCACACTGACCGACTCATGCCGCGGCATCCCCTCGTAGAACGCCACCACAATCGCCCGATCCGGATGCCCCACCAGCATGCGATAGACCAACGACTCGGCCGAACAGATCAGATGATCCATGGCCGACATCTCCAGGTGACAGTGCACGATGATGCCGTAGTGGTCGAAGCTGATCCGCGGGACGCCCACCTTCTGAGCGGCGTGGAGACTCCAGGTCTCCGAATCCGATAGCACCACGTCCGGGCGGAACTCCCGCATGATCTGCTGGACCTGCCGCATGCCCTCGCCGCGGAACCACAGATCGCCGAAGCTCTCCAGCCCGTGCTTGGCCGTCAGCCAGTTGGAGCGCTTGCCGTCGGGAGTGTGGTAGTACCGCAGGACTGGAATGCGGCGGACGTCGTAATCGGCGTGGAGTTGGTCGTAGGCGTCGTCGCCAGCGAGCACCAGCACGTCGTAGCGCTGGGTCAGGTCCGGCAGAATAGCCTGAGCGCGGGCCGCATGCCCACGCCCATAGCCGTGCACACCGTAGAGAATCCGTTTCTTGTCCGTCGCCTCGCTCATGGTTTCGTCGGCAACGGAGTATATGCAGTCGTTCGCGCGGCGGCCAAGCGCCGTTTTTGTTGAGCTATCGCGTGGCTGTCAGCCGCTGGGGGCTCAAACGAACGGCCGCCACGGCGGGGACGGCCGCTTGGCCTTCCATGCGGGGGGCCAGGTAGTCGGCCACGAACGCCGACGAGCAAACGCTGAAGTGGTCGCCGAAGTAGCCGGCCTTACGCATCGCGGGGGTCCAACCGATCTGGACCAACTTGCCGTTGTAGCCCCATCCGCCGCGCCCGCTGAAGCCCAGCTTGCCCGCCGACGGCGAGAACCGCCCGTCCATGGTGCCAATGATGCTCGTACCGTTGCCCAGCAGCGCGTTGTCGTGACTGGAGTAGACGTTGACGATCTGCCCCCGCGTCTTGGCGACCGCGCGGGACAGGTTGTAGCCGGGCGACAGGCTCGAGGCCAGCAGGAACATCCCCTCGACCTGAACGCCGTCGGGCAAGGCCTCGGCTGTCCAGACCGCGATGGCCGTTCCGCCGCTGTGGCCGATCAGATAGACCGGGGCGCCGGGATGCTCGGCTTTATAGTTGACGATCCGCTCAGCCAGATGACGGGCAGGACCACCACCAGGCCATTGTCGGCCTTATCGATATTCAGTTGAACCAGCGGGTCGCACCCGCTTCCCAAAGCCAAAACCAACGCCAGCGCCGCCACAGCGCCAATCTTCCCATTCCTCCGCATCTGCCCAGCCTCCTAGCTCCCTAAGAGGTGTGTTAATCTGGGAGCTATAGGAAACTTAGGGTATATACGGAGTCTGGGCGAAGTTTTGGCGAAAAAGAATGGGATGCTATCCTATTTAAGCAACAGCACTTATGACTTACTTGTGGATTTCTTGAGGTCTATTTCGACGCCGAAGATGAGATGATAGCGGGCAACAAGCTCCCCCTACGGATTCAACGCGGTCGGCGTACCTTTCGGGCCTCCACGGCAGCGGCAAGGAAGACGAGCCAGCAGAAGGAGGATATGCACCCGTCGATCATGTAGAGGGCCATGGGCGTCGAGTAACCGGTGGCCCCGACGAGGCCCACAATGGCCAAGACAACGTGGGCGCCAAGACCGGCCAGACAGAGCCCAAGTGCTACTCCGGCCAATCGGTATCCGCCGACGGAAACGGCCGCCAACACAGCCGACCACGCAGCGATATGCACCCAGATCGGGCCGGACTCCGGCCAGGGAGGACGGACGGTCACGGCATAGTAGACCAGGCCGGCCAGGATCAACGCCCCGGCCCCACTGGCCGCATAGAAACCAAGCTTGGTGTAAGGCCGCGATGCAGCGTTGTCGCTGTCTTCGGTCACTAGCGCAAGGCTCCGTTGGGCAACTCAGAAATCGACGGTCTTATCGAGTCGATTCCAGCCGGCGGCGAGGCGGGCCTCGACCTTCGACCAAGCCGGAACGCCGGAAGTGGCGTCGGGGGCTTCTACGTTGCAGGCGCCGACGGCAAGCCCCGCTTGGTGGGCCTGCTCGGCGGTGAAGCCTCTTAGGATGCCCGTCAGCAGGCCGGCCACGGTGCAGTCGCCCGAGCCGGTCGTGCCGACCACCTTCGCCAGGAAGCACGGGCCGTAAAGCTCACTGCCGAGCCAGCCGTCCAGCTCGCCCAGTTGGCAGCGTCCCGTATCGGCCAGTCGGCCGGCGTCGTCGGTAGTCCGCAAGTACAGGCCGCGGTCGCCCAGCTTCAGGGCTGCGACGGCCACGCCCATATCGAGCAGCTCGCCGGCGGTGTCGGCGATGGTAGCCGCGTCGACGTTACCGATCAGGTCGCCGGTAGCTTCCAGTTGGTCGAACTTGGCGCGATCGAGCATGAACAGCGTTTCGTCGATGCTGGGGGCGAAGATATCCACCTGCGGCAAGGCCTTGCCCAGGATCGCCCGCCAGTCGGCCTGCCCGGCTGCCGAGGCCGGGTCCGGCCGGGCCATATCGACCGAGACCGTCAGCCCCTTGCCCCGAACGGCCGACAGCAACGAGGCCAGCTCGTCGCCGCCGTCGGCATACATGCGTTCCATCAGCGGCGGATAGCCGAAGTGCAACAGCCGGCCGGACAGCTTCGAAACGTCCAGGTCGGCGGCGCAATACGTGTCGTTGGCGCCGGGGCAATGCAGGAACATCCGATCGATCCCCGGCGGGCTGAGCACCACGGTGTAGCTGCTGGCCTCGCCGGCGGCCACGATCATGTCGTCCACGCTGGCGCCCTGGGCGCTGAACAGCTCCAGGATCGCACGGCCGAAAATATCGTCACCCACCTTGCCCATCAGCCCGACCGGCAAGCCCAGCCGATGCAGCGCCAGCCCGGTGTTGGAGACCGGCCCGCCCGTGGAGACCACAGCCTGGCCCATATCGATCAGCTTGCCGGGAACCAACACCTCGTCCAGGCTCGCCTCGGCCGTGGTGAAGCTGGGGATGATGTCCAGGCACACGTGCCCGGCCACAATTACGTCCGGTGTGTTACCTTTGCTCATAGTTCCTCTGCTAGCCATTTTTCCCGAGGGTGGCGGGGCTCCTGTCCCGCCACCTCAGTTGGTCGGGGTCGCGTTCCTATTGCGTCTCGAACCATTTCGAAACCGTCTTGGCCCACATCTTACCGTGGGCGGTCAGGCCCTTAACGGAGAAATGGATGCCCAGCCCGTCGAAGTCGCGATGATCGTCGGTGAGCTTATCGGTATCCGGGCCCGGCAATGCAATGCCGCTGTCCCAGATGCCGTCGAAGTCGGCCCGGAGATTGTCCCACTTGGGGATCTCGGGGCTGTGGTAGCTGGTCTTGGCCGCGAACCACGGGATCGGCCAACGAGCCCGGTTCCGCGAACCCTCGACCATGCGGGCGAACCGCTCCACGTAGGTCCCCGGCTCCATCTCCACGTCGGACTCGCCCTGGTGCCACAGCACCGCCCGAAAGCCGCCCGGCCCCAGTTGCCAGATCCGCGTCATCATCCACTCGAACAGGTCTTCGCCCGGCTGCCATTGGTGCACGCTCGACCCGCCATGACCGGTAACCGCCACGCCGACGGGGACGCCCTCGGTCTTATAGAGTGCATCGCCGAACGCCAGCCACGGACTGCCCCCCGCGTAGACGATCAACTCAGCCGGGTCGATGCCGATCAGATCGTGCGCGCCCCACATGGGGTCGGTCGCCTTCTGCCAGGCCGTGCCGTTGAAGC
>CAYRZU010000053.1:0-26914 GCA_964428895.1 uncultured Planctomycetaceae bacterium | reverse complement strand
CCCTCCCGCCCGGTTCCGGGGATGCTGGAAGACCTCATCATGCAGTGTTTGGCCAAGGACCCCGCCGAACGACCGCCGCACGTCGACGCGATCATTGACGTGTTGGACGCTATTCCCGACGTACCCGTCTGGACCGAGGCAACGGCCTCTCAGTGGTGGGCCGATCATGTGGCGACACGACCATTAGATCCGAACGCCGAGACAACAAACGTTCAGACCTAGCCCGTCGAATCCGAGTAGTGAGAAGACACGACATGAACAAGCCTTTCATTCTCATGCTCACTGCAGCCGGATTGCTCGCCATCGGTTGCGAAAGACCCCACGCCGCCCTCGATCCCAACGCCGAGCCCGTCATCTACTACGCCTCTGTCGATCCGACCACCGCCCGTGAAATCCGGACCTACACCGCCCCGGACGGCCAGGAACTGGCGTACCTCTATCACCATCGCCCCGGCCAAGCCGCCGACAAGGCCGTGCTCTACCTGCACGGCATTGAGAGTCACGGAGGATGGTTCGATGAAGCCGCCGACCTGCTCTGCCAGGAAGGCTTCGACGTATACTGCCTCGACCGTCGCGGAAGCGGCATGAACCGCGAAAACCGCGGGCTGGCCTCCGGCAACATAGACGGCTGGGAGCAGCTCACCACGGACATCGAGGTGTTCGCCAAACCGCTACACGACCAATACGAAACGGTGATCCTGACCGGCCTGAGTTGGGGGGGCAAACTGGCGTTGGCCTACGCGTTGGCCTTCCCGGAGCACTGCGACGGGCTGGTGCTGGTTACCCCCGGCATGCGAACGAAGTTGCCCGGCCAAGGAAATACGGCCGTGCAGGTGCTCTCTTCGACGCCTGACGATTACGTGGAGATTCCCATCGAACCGGAGATGTTCACCGACGATCCGGATTATCTCGATAAGCTCCGCCGCGATCCATTGCGACTCCACTACGCGACGGCCAGGTTCTTCGTGGAAGGTCTCGAACTGGACCGGCACATCGACCGGCGCATGCCGAGTAACGAGCTGCCAATCCTGCTGATCCTTGCCGGCAAGGATCGGATCATTGACAACCAGGCCGTCATCAACGTGGCTCGCCGAGGGAAACAGGACATTCTGGACATCGTGTGGTTCTCGGACCAGACCCACTCCGTTCAGTTCGACGCGCCCGGTCGACTGGCCCGACAGATTGTTGGATTTTATGAAGACCACCTCCGGCCCACCGAAAGCGAGGATGCATCGCAATGAAGATCGTCGGCTTTGACATCATTACCATTTCGATCCCAATGCGAATCTCGGTGGAGCATTCGTTGGCCAAGCGGAAGGAGGCGGTCAACGTCCTGCTGGCGGCGAGGGACGAGTCCGGTTGTGTCGGTTGGGGTGAGACCTGCCCTCGTCCGTACGTCTCCGGCGAAACCGTCGACAGCGCCAAGGCCGACCTGGCCGAGCGCATCCTGCCCAGCCTGGTGGGCGCCGAGTTCACGTCCTTCGAAGAAGTGGTCGCACACCTAACGACCATCCTGGACCAACGTCCTCGCAATCAGCAGGCGGCGTTCTGCGCGTGCGAGTTAGCCCTGCTCGACTTGGCGGGCCAGCTCTTCGGCCGAAGCGCCGGCGACGTAGTCGGGCCGGTCAAACACCGCAAGGTCTACTACAGCGGGGTAATCGCCAGCGAGAAGATCGAGAAGGTCAAGAAGTACGCCCGACTGATGAAGCTATTCGGCTTCAAGTACATCAAAGTCAAGGTCGGTGAGTCATTGGAGCATAACCGGGAGATTCTTCGGACGGCCCGGTCGATTCTGGGCGATCGAAGAAGCCTCCGGGTCGACGCCAACTGCGCCTGGACCGGCTCTGAGGCGGTCCGACAGTTGAAGGCCCTGGCCTCCTTCAATCTGCAAGGCCTGGAACAGCCCGTTTCCGGCGATGATCTGGAAGGCATGAAGACCGTCACAGCCGCCGGGCTCGTGCCGGTGGTGGCCGATGAATCGCTGTGTTCTCTGGCTGACGCCGACACACTGATCGCCGAAAGAGGCTGCAACACGTTCAACGTTCGGGTCTCCAAATGCGGCGGCCTAATCAACAGCGCCCGCATCTATCGGCGCGCGGTCGAGGCGGGGATAACCTGCCAGCTCGGCGCACAAGTGGGCGAGACGGGGATCCTCTCCGCGGCCGGCCGACACATCGCCACCCGCTGCGACGGCATCGAATGGCTGGAAGGGTCCTACGGCAGCTTTCTGCTCAAACAGGACATCACCACGCCGAACGTTCGCATCCGGTACCGAGGCGCCGGGCGGGCCCTGACGGCGCCCGGGCTCGGCGTTCGCCCGATTGGCAGGCGATTGCAGTCCTGTCAGGCCGATATGATCGTCATAGAATGATGCAAGGCAGCGGAGCGCCAGTTCACCCGTTGCCTGAGACGAAAGGAATGTCAATGCTCATTCCGGCGCTGCTATTCCGCACCATGTCGCGACGGGCCGCCAAGCGATTCGAACACGCCACCACTCACCCGAAGGACACGCAGGAACGGTTGCTGCTGGACATTCTCCGGAGGAATCAGGACACCGACTACGGACATCGCTACGGCTTCGCCTCGATCCAAACGCCCGAGGATTACCGGCGCCAGGTGCCCGTCATCACCTACGAGGACGTTCGCGAGGACATGGATCGCCTGGTCGAAGGCGCCCGGAATGTCTTCACCGCCGAGGACCCCGCCTTGTTCTCCCAGACATCCGGCACAACGGGCGTGCCCAAGTACATCCCCGTCACGCCGACCTGTCAGGGCCAAGCCCACAGCGACGTCATGAAGACCTGGTCCTACCACGCCACGGGCTCTCACCCGGCCGTCGCGGGGAGGCGCATTGTTTCGTTGGTCTCGCCGGCGGTGGAGGGCCACACCCCGACCGGCATCCCCTTCGGGTCGGCCTCCGGGCAGATCTATCGCGACATGGCGCCGATGATTCGCCATTTCTACGCCATTCCCTATGAAGTGTTCGAGATCAGCGACTACCAGGCGAAGTATTACGCCATCATGCGAATGGCCCTGACGAGCGACGTGGGCATGATCTGCACCGCCAATCCGTCGAGCATTCTGAAGATGTGCGATAAGGCTAATGAGTTCGCCGAACACATCATCCGCGACATTCACGACGGCACGCTGTGGGAGGGCGTGGACATCGGGTATCTCATTCGCAAGATTCTCACTCCCGCCCTCAAGGCCAAGCCGTCTTTGGCGCGCAAACTGGAAAAGGCCCGCACCGCCCGGGACGGCGTGCTCAAGCCGGTGGACTATTGGCCCAAGCTGGCCCTGATCGGCTGCTGGAAAGGTGGCACGGTGGGCCATTACCTGGAGAAGTTCCCCTACTGGTTCAACCCGGACGGCCACCGCGACGTGCCGGTGCGCGATTGGGGCTACCTGTCAAGCGAAGCCCGTGGCTCCGTGCCTCTGTCCGACGACAGCGCCCGGGGCGTGCTGACGGTGTCGACCAACTATTTGGAGTTCGTGCCCGCCATGGAGGTCGAGGCCAATCCGGACGATCAATCCGGGTGGTATTTCCTCACCGTGGATGACCTCGAAGACGGCGGGGAATACTACATCTTCTTCACCACCACGGGCGGCTTGTACCGTTATGACATCAACGACGTGGTCAAAGTCCAGGGCATGTACAACAACACGCCGCAGATTGTCTTTCTCCGAAAAGGCCGCGGCATGACCAACCTGACCGGCGAGAAAGTCAGCGTCAATCAGGTCATCGAGGCCCACCAACGTGCGGCCCAGAAGACCGGCGCCATCGCCGCCCACTTCAAAGCCGAGGCCGACCTCCACAACAGCCGCTACCTGTTCCGCGTCGAGTTCGCCGGTCAGATCGGCGAAGCGATGCAACGGGCGTTTCTCAAGGCGTTGGACACCAGCCTCAAGGAGGTCAACATCGAGTACAAGTCCAAGCGGGATTCGCTCCGTCTGGGGCCGCCGGTGCTGCATGTGATGCGAGAAGGTTGGTATGAAGCCAACCGCCGGGAACAGGTGGCCAACGGCAAACGCGCGTTCCAGGCCAAAACCGTTGTTCTGACCGCCGACCGTCAACAGACCATCGAGGTCCGCCCTCAACTGATCAACGTCGTTGAAATGGACTGACGGCCCCAGCGCGCTGCCCGGACGCGTCGGGCGGTGGCCCCTGCTTTGACCGATAGTGTCTGCCGCGCCAAACCGTCTTGCGCAGCCCCAGCCGTTGGCAAATGGCGTGCAGGATGATCGCCACCGTGGCCGCGGTGCCCAAAGGTCGGGTCAGGGCCCATGCGGAGTGAAGCGACAGCAAGCGATACAGTCGCATACAAACGGTCATTTCCGCGACCTCCGCGGCTGCCCACAGCCCCACAAACACCCAGGCCAGTCGCCGTCCCTCGCTCGGGCCGAAAATGGCCACGCCAAGCCCAGCCAGCACACAGACGATCGGCACAATGTCGACCAGAGTCTTCCATACAGCCGTTCCGATCAAGGTCCAGATCGATCGGACCGACCGGCAGACGATTCGCGACCAGCCCTGCCACGCCTGACGTGGACGATCGTACATCCACATCTTCAGCAGCCCCCCGCTGTCGGCTACGCGCAAGCGGAGGCCGGCATCCTTAACGTATTGGGCGATCCGGACGTCTTCGTTCAGATCATCGCGCACGGCCTCGTGGCCTCCGATGGCCTCGTAGGCGGGCCGTCGCATCAGGATGAAAGCCCCGTTCGCATAGGCGCAGCGGCTGTGCGGGTTGTTGACCCGCCCCGGCGGAAACCACGTTAGCATGGTCGACCCGCACGCCGAGTAGACGATACGTTCCCACACCTTGGGCATCTGTAGGCGAGGCAACATGGACAGGCAGTCCGCCCCGGTTTCCAGCGCGTGAGCGACCGCCACCGATATCGCTCGTTGCGAGGCAAAGCACGTGTCCGCGTCGATCAGGCAGAGCCACTCCCCGCCGCTGTGAGCGACCCCTTCGTGCGCGGCATGACACTTGCCCACCCACCCGTCGGGCAGGTGCTCGATTACAAGGACCGTGAAGGTCTTCGGGTGCTCGTCCTGCAAGCGGCGAAGGATTTGCGGGGTGCGATCCTCGCTCCGGTCATCGACGACAATGATCTCGAGGTCAGGGTAGTCCTGATCGACCAGCGTCCGCATGCACCGTTCGATGTTGTCCTGCTCGTCGCGAGCGGGAATGATCACGGACAGCGAGGGCGCCGAATCGGGGAGAGACGCTTCCGGGTCGACCTCATGGTCCGAACGTCTTCGTAGGACCACCGACAGCGCAATGTGGCTGGTCAGGGCTTCCAGCGCAACCAGCGCGGGGGGCGCAATCAGCCAGGACCAAGTCGCTGTGTCCATTCCTGTCCTCGTTGGTGCTGGCCGACCTAGCCTCGGTTCGGTCGCTGGAAGACCGTGCAGCCAACGATCAGACAGACGGTGCCCACTCCCAGCAACATCGCCAGAGGCTTCAGCATCTGCTCGTAAGACAGTTGCCGCCACAGGGCGCCCTCGATGGCAATGATACTCCACTTGAATGGGCTGACGGCGCCGATGGACTGCATCCAGTCCGGCAGGAACTCAAAGGGCACCATGCCGCCACCGAACATAGTTAGCACCAGCAGAATCGACCAGGTGGCGCTCTCGACCGCTTGTTGCGTTCGTCCGAAGACCGACAGCAACGTCATGATCCCGACGAAGGTATAGCCCAATGCGAGGATGACGACCGCCATCTTCGCCGGATCCGTCACGGTCACCCCCATGAATGTTCCCAGGACCACCAGCAGGCCCAGGATCACCGCGACGGTGATGAACATCGCCAGTCCCTTGCCAAACAGGACCTCCCACGTTCGGATCGGCGCCGACCGCAGCCGCATGAACGTGCCGCTCTCCTTCTCACGGACCAACGAAGCGGCGAAACTCGCCGAGCAGCCCACAATGGCCCATACCATCGCCAAGGGGAAGCTGATCTCGAACGGGCTGGTTGCCCCAGCCACCAGGGCATCCCACTGGTCGACCGCGCCGCGATCGATCGGCTGGACGATTTCGATGTTGATCAGATCCATTCTGGCGTTTTCATCTCTGACGCCGAATAGGCCCGCCAGGCCGCTGGCAGCCGACTCCTGATAGCGTTGGTCCGCCAACGACATCATCACGCCATAGATCACCGCTTTGAGTCGCTCGTCGCCGGCCATATTGGCCGGGTCCACTTCCATGTAGATGGTGGGAGGGTTCGTCGAGACCTTGCCGGCCTCCTGCCCGAATCCTTTGGGGATCTGAATGAATCCCCCCAACTGACCGGTCCGAATCAGCGTGTCCGCCAGATCGCGCGTGGTCTCGAGAGGCCGGGCGCCTTTCATCTCCTTCATCCCTTGGATAAATCGCCCGGAGTAGTCGGACTGATCCTCATCCACCACGCCGATGATCATTTCGGGCAGTTCCTGGGTCAGGCCCGAAAAAACCACGCCCGTGAACAGTCCGAACAGCACCGGGAAGACCACCACGAAGAACAAGCCCATCTTGTCCCGGCTGAGCAGGACCAGATCCTTGGTGACAATGGCCGCAGTCGCCTTCATTATGATCTCAAGCTCCTACCGGTCAGATTCAGGAAGACGGTCTCCAGGTTCGGCCCCGATACTTTCAGGTCGCGAATGTGGGCGCCGCCGCTCAGGAAGTCCTGCACGTCCCGTAAGGGGTGCTCAGTCTCCAGTCGCCATTCGTAGCCATCGAGCACGCCCGGAAGCGATTCCGGATTCTCCGGCGTCTTGGCCAGTTCTGCCGTGATCGTATACGCTCCCCCGTACTGCTGGATGAGCGAATCGACCGTGTCCGTTGCCAGCATATCGCCATGGTCGACAATGGCCACACGGTGGCACAACCGCTGGGCCTCTTCCATGTAATGCGTGGTATAGATGATGGTCTGACCTTGCTCGCGGAGTTCCTCGATCCGGTCAAAGATGTGGTTGCGGCTTTGCGGGTCAACGCCGACCGTCGGCTCATCCAGGAAGACAACTTTGGGCTCGTGGATCAGGGCGCAGGCCAGGTTCAGCCGCCGCTTCATGCCACCCGAGAAGGTCTTCACCCGGCTGTCGCGTCGAGCAGCGAGGGCGGAGATCTCCAACCCGCGGTCGACCGCCACCATCAGCTTTCGGCCCCGCAGGCCCTGCAACTTACCCATGAACTGCAGGTTCTCACCGGCAGTCAGTTCGTCGTAGATCGCCAGCGTCTGCGGGGCGATCCCCAGAGACCGACGCACCTCCGGCCGAGTCGGGTCGGATAGGCCGTCGATATGGACCATGCCCGTATCCGGGTGCAGCAGGCCCGAGAGCATGTTCATCATCGTGGTCTTGCCCGCCCCGTTCGGGCCCAATACGCCAAAGACCTCGCCGGCGATGGCCTCGAAGCTGAAGTCCTTGACCGCGTGGGTATCACCGAAGGACTTCTGGAGCTTCTCGGCTTTGACAATAACGTCCGCCATGATAATCCTTTCACACTATACGCCATGCCCCAACGCAGCCCAGAAGGACAAGCCACCCAAGAGCAACCCATGCGCTCTGTCGACCTCTGTCCCAACGCAACCGGATGCAGCACACGCGCCGACATGAACGCCCGCGGGCCAAGCTAAGCGTGCCTCAGAGTATACCCCTCCACTTCCATGCCAACAAACACCAAGGCTACTTCATCTGAATGAGCTTGGGGAAGATTCCGATCACGCCGCACAGGCGGACCACGACGTCCCAGTTGTTGGCGACGATATCGCCGGAATGGGCGAGGTTGTCGCGCAGGCCCCTCAGATTCGTCATCATCTTGGTGGCCCGTGCGCGAGAGGGAATGCCGAACAGGTCACGAATCTCAGGATGCTTGAAGAGGACCTGTCCCTTATCCGAAAACTGCAGGCACTCGGCGAGGGGGACCCTCTCACCCGTCCGGGCACGATCCTTCTGCAGCTGTCGGGCCTTGGCCAAACGACTAGGCGCGATCTGGTCGGTCCAGCCGTCGTCGGGGAAGCGAAACTCCAGCAGTCGATTGAAGGCCATTTCCAGCATGGTGATGATGCCGAACAGCCACATCCGCACGGGCGGCTTCTGCACATCTTCTCGGGTGACAATCCCCCCCACGTGGCCGAGAACATTGATGAAGATCGACGGCATCTCATCCAACAATGGAATCACCACGAACAAGGGGGCCGAATCCGGCATCACCCGGCCGCGAGGAAACGTTTGCGCGTGATCCCCACACGTCCCGCCGGTCAGAGACTCCCGCGATGCGTAGGCGGCCACCAAGCCGTCCTGCCGAACACCCACGTCGTCGAACTCCCGCTGTTCCATCAGGGACCGGACGGGCCCGCTAGGTGTGTCGGCGTCGAAACTGATCAGCGACTCCGCGATGTCGATCGCCGTCATGCCCTGGGCGTAGAACCGTTCGATGCTGGCGTGCAGCGCCTGGGTGTGGGGCATTGATACTCTCCCTGGTCTGGGAAGGCCCGTCGCGGCGGCCGCCCCTACGGGGCCAACTTGGTCAGCAGTTCGGTCAACGACACGCGGGCGAAACCGGTCGCCGCGTCGCTGATACCGTACGGGATGATCAGATGACCGTTGTGGGCCATGGCCCCGCAGGAGTAGACGACATTCGGCACGTAGCCGCTGCGTTCGTCGGCTTCGGGCTCCAGCAGCGGATGGTCCAATTGTCCGATCACCTTACGGGGATCATTCAAGTCGAGCAGCGAGGCGCCCATGCAGTAGCGTCGCATCGGGCCGACTCCGTGGGTCAGCAACAGCCAGCCGGCCTCGGTCTCGATCGGCGGGCCGCAGTTCCCGATCAGCATAAACTCCCACGGCTGAGCAGGCTCTTGGATGAGTTCGGCGTCGTTCCAGAAGCGGACGCCGTCGCTCCGAAGAAAGTAGAGGTTTTCGCCGTCCATGCGGCCGATCATGGCGTACCACCCGTCCAGTTTCCGCGGGAATAGGGCCATGCCTTTGTTCCGGACGCAGGCGCCGCTGAGCGTGTGAACGCGAGCCACCCCCGGCTCGGGGCATTCCAGGAGTTGGGGCAGGATCTGTCGGCCGTTGTAGGCGGTGTACGTGCCGTAGAAACAGTCCGGCCCCTCTTCGTCCCTGAACCGCACCAGGCGCATGTCCTCCATGCCTTGGGATTCGGCCTCGCTGATCGGAAAGAGCACCAGCTCGGCCAAGCCGCCGTTCGGATCGAATCGCACCTCGTAATTGGACTCCGCCAGCCAGAGCAGCGACTTCCCGACGGTCTCGAAGACAGCCTGATCCTGCGGGCCCGGCGAGATCGATGCAATCGCGTGCGTCAAATCGGCAATGGTGAAGTCGTCGTAGAGCTTCTCGAGGACGCCGTCGACCAGAGGGTGATAGAGGCCCGCCTCGATGACCTTCAGCAGGAACGTGTCCTTGTTGTGTCGGGCCTCGGCGGTCGGGCGAATCTGACAGCTCTGATGGTTGGGGGATTCGATCGTTACGTTGCCTTGAGAATCAATGATGCCCTGTCGAAAGGCGATCGACGAGAGGTGTCCTTCTCCGACGGCCCGCAGGCTCATGACGAAGCGAACCGACCCCGTGGGCACATCGTCCTGCCGAAAGGCCGGCGCCATCGACGGATTGAATAGCGCCGCTGATTCGTGGGCGTACTCCATGCTGAAGTACGCGCCGATCAGGAGCTGTCGTTGGGCGGGCAACGAATCGTAGGGAGCCGCCGCCCGAGCCATCGCCTCCTGATAATGGTCCCGAAGGATGCGCGCCAAGTCGGCATGAGCGTCGCCGAAATCCTGGCCGACCTGGTCGAGCAGCCCGTCCGCAGCCTGATCGTCCATGCCGACAACGCGGTCGATGATCTTCCGGGCCCGCCCTTCACTGCCCGGCCAGAAGAACCGCACGATGGTCCGGGTCGGATCACAGCTCAATCGCTCCGGCAACCGTTCCACCCGTATCGGATTTCCTGACATAAGAAGTACTCCGCGGGAGATGCGCCGCAGCGGCGTCCCTCTACTCGAACGCGTCCTCCGGCACTGCCGCGCGAACGGTCACACAGGTCTTGCCCGGCTCGGAGTTCACCCTCAACTCGGCGCCAACGGAATTGGCCCGTTCGTGCATAATCCGCAAGCCCAGCCCCACCGTCGCCGCGGCGTCAACATCAAAACCAACACCTTCATCCGTAACCGATAAGACGAGGTGACGGTCATCCTGCTCGAGCGTCAGGTGGACGGCATGGCTGCCACTGTGGCGCATGGCGTTGGCAACCGCCTCCTGGGCGATTCGAAACAGCGCTATCTCAACGTCGGCCGGCAGCCGAACAGACTCCAAGCTGTCGGGCCAATCGACTTCCACGGTAGGGCCGGGACCGAAGTCGAACGCCATCTGCCGCAGCGCCGCACACAAACCCAACCCATGGAGCGACGGCGGGTACAGATGGTAGGACATCGACCGGACCTCTTCGGTCAACGAGCCACACAGCTTCATGGCGCTCTTGAGAGGGGCTGGGTCAACCGACCCGGGCTCGCACCCTCCGTTTTCCACGGCATCCAGTTTCAGCTTCAGAGCCACCACCTGCTGACCGACCGAGTCGTGCAGTTCCTTGGCAATCCGTTCGCGTTCTTCTTCCCGGGCGTGCATCAGTTGCCCGCAGGCGTCGCGCAATTCGCCGGCCAAGCGTCGAACGCGATCGCGGCTGCGGCAAACCGACACCAGACATATCGCCAACACACCCGTTAAGAGCCACGAGCCGAACATGCCTTCCCAAGGCCGCCAGGTCAGCGATTGGGCCACCAAGGCCCGGGTCGGCCTGGCCACCACGTACCAACGATGACCTGCCAGATCGAACGCCGACCCACGGTGAACGTCCGCTTCGAAATCCCCTATCTCGAAGCCATCCTCGTCTACCGACAGCTTGCTCGATGACGACAGATACGCCGCAACGGTCACTTCCTTCCCCGGGTCGCCGCTCAGTAGCAGCAGGTCAATCCCTTCCGGATCCAAAGGCGTCATCGCTCGCTCAACGACCTTGCTCGCCCGACCCACGGCAAAGACGAACCCCGTTAGGCCCCGCCGACGGGCATCAACAGAGCTCGGCGGGGCCCCGTTTCGATAGACGGGCATGAAGATCGCGTAGTCCCAGTCGCAGGGGGCGTCCCCGAACAACTCCTCCGACGTTGCCACCGTCGCCTCACCGGTGTCGCACGCTCTCAACAACGCCTTCAGACGGACATCTCTTTCGTCCAGGTCCACTTGCCGAATCACGCCCTTGATCTCAGCCGGCTCGATGTAATGGATGAGGATTTGCTCGTCCGTGGGTGACTGCCCGAATGGCGCGGCCGTCTCCTGCGTCAGACGCTGGGCCCAGCCATAGGTCATGTCGTCTTCCCGATCATGCAACGCACGGGAGAAGCGATCGAACTCCCCTCGGTCGACGCCGTCATCGGCTGTGTCGAATAGGCCTCGCAGGGCCGCGGCGTCTTCGATCAACGCGTCCATCTTTTGTTCCAGCGCGGTGAAGCGCTCCTGGGCGTACCGATCGAACGTCGTCTGTAACTGACGCCTTTCCCATCGGTGGATCACAACAAAGGCGAGTAACCCCACGACCAACCCGGCGAAGACAAGAAGGACAATGGGGACCTTCCAGGGAACGGATGGCTTGGGCCCTTTGACGGGAATGTGGATCTCTTGCGGGATGTGGCTCATATCAGACCCCTCATGTCGCGTTCGATAGCGACTCCTTCCGTAATGACCGAATGCAGGTGGCCTCAAAGAGCGGCGTATCTTCGTCGCCTAAGTGATCCCATCTTAGCATTGACCCGACGGCATCTCAACGCCGCCCACCGTCGGGCCCCATGAAGTAACGCGTCAACGACAGGCATAGCGGAGGCCGGATTCCCCCGTTCCCCCAGCGAAAACGGCGTGCAGCCAGCCGGACAGGTCGCCCCGCCAACGACGGCCCGCCCACCCGATCAGGTCTGCGGAAGAACGTGCTCCAACCGGCTGAAGTGATAGATCGCCAAGGCCTGATCGTGCAAGCCGCTCAGCTGCAGATCCGAATGCCGCGCTATCAGCGTCCGTCGCAAGATGATTAGCTTGGCCAGGGCCGCCGTGGTGGTCGTCGCCGCCGGCGCCAGATCGAGTTGAATGACCTCCGGACCGAAACATTTGACCGCTCGGCGCGCGATCCGACACGCATCGGCATACGAGAAGCGCGTTCTCCTGAATCGAACAATCCTACTTTCCGACGTGACCATCTCCTTTCCCCTTTCCTTTCTACAGAAGTGCCAATCGTCCCCCGACTGCGCACGGCCTGTCAAATGGGCATCCGTTCCACGGCAAGTCGGCCCAGCCAGGGCCTGTTGGACTTCAGCTTAAACCAGGCCCGGGGCCTGTCAAGGAATAGAGGGAATATAAATGTCGATCCGAATGACCGACCCGGGGGCTACTCCTGGAGCTGATCGAGGAGGCCGTCGATGTCGATGTGCTCTTCGGCCAGGCAGACCGCCCATTCAATCTTCTCGCGGTCGCCGGGCGCAATCTTGAAGTCCGTTGCATGAAACTTGCTGGCGATCGAATAGGTGTCCTTCTCGACCATGATGGCCGGCACCTGGGAGGCCTCGATCATATGCAGAATGGCCTCGTTGGGCACGAACCCGCCGGTCAACACCAGTCCGGCGACCGGCGCCTCACAGACATCCCCCAGCGTATTGGCGGTCAGGGCGGCCAGGATGTTATCGGTGCGGTCGCCGGGAGAGAAGATCAGCGTTCCGGGCTTGAGGTAGTGGATCATGTGGTCGGCTTCCATGGCCGCGACGATGGTGTTCTCCACCCGGTTGTCCAGGTGCTCCGACCCCGCGATCAGCTCGCCTCCGATGGCGTCGTACACTTGCTGCATGGTGGGCTGAGAGAGCCGATCTTCGTACGGTACGGCCCCGAAGCAGCGAATGTCCAAGTTGGTTAGCCCTGTGGTGACGGCCTCCTTGATCTTGGCGAATTTGTGCGGCCAGATCTTATTGACCAGCACGCCCATCACGTCGGCCCCGCGCCATCGCAGGAAGTCCCAGCTCAGCGACAGGCTGTCGATGGTCGAGCCCACCCCTCCTCCGGAGATCAGCAGTACCCGCGCGTCGACGGCGCACGCGACCTCCGCGGTCGAGACCTTCACGCACGAACCCACCGCCACGTGCCCCGCGCCCTCGACGACGACTACGTCGCGCCCCTCGGCCACCGCCTCGAACGACTGCCGAACGCCGGCGAGGTATTCCTCCACTCGCAAATCGTGGACCACCTGACTGACCTTGCCTCTGGACAGCGACACCGCCAGATCAGGTTGCTCGTCCTCGCGCATCCCCAGCGAACGGGAAACCAGCACCGTGTCTTCGTGGAGGGCGTGCTCGCCGCTCTCTTTGACGCGCTGGCCCAGCGGCTTGCAGTAGCCCACGCTCAGGCCTCGTCGGCGAAAAGCGTGCAGCAAACCGATCGACGTGGTGGTCTTGCCGATGTGCTGGCTGGTTCCGGCAACGAATAACGGCCTCATGGCGATTCCTCTTGGGCGGCGGAGACCGGTGTCACTGGCGTGACACGTCGCACAGCCGCGATACGAGTACCTCGGACACCACCACGATGTCCTCAACACAGCAAAACGACTCGATGTTGGCCGCCAGCAACAACGTACAAGCCGGCGGGAACTCATCGTCCGCCGCGTGCCAGATCACTTTCACCGGCACGCGGGGGAAGACATCCACCTGAAACGCCACATCCCCGCCATCGGTGAACTGGGCGCCAATGCGTTCGGCCGCGGCCCAAAGTGTGGCTTCATCGCGTCCGACCGTAGCGCACAGGCGCCCGTTGACGCGCCCGTCGTTGACCTTGGCGTAGGTCCGTGCCCCCGGAAGCGTGGCGAAGGTAATCTCCGGCTGGCGCGATTCCGGTTGGGTACGGACGTTGAGGTAGTGGAGCGTGATCACATGCCAGGCCGCCTTGACGGGCTCGCCGTCGCACGTGATCAATCCCGTTGCCAGGTCACAGTCGAAGACGCGGCCCAGAACGGGCAGGCGCCACGTCGTCTCCGATTGCGTCGCGCCCAGCCAAATCAGTTGCTCGTCGGTCTGGTCGGCCAAGGCGTCGAGGGCGAGATCGCGGGCGGTCTGGAGGTTGTGTTGCGGCGGCGGAACGCCGACTGAGCGCGCGTCGGTTCGATCACTCACTGTCTTTGGCCTTCTTCAATCGCTCGCGGATGCTCTCGATACACTCCTTGGCCCGCGGGTCGTCTTTGACCTTGGCCAGACGTTCTTCCAGTTGGCGGAGGTCGATGGCCTCGCCCAAGCATTCGGCCGCAGCCGGGCACCAATCCGCGCAGCGCGGCAGCGACTCTTGCAGCAACAGCTTGCCGCAACGGCAGCGGCGCTTGGGCTCGTCGGTGAAGAACTCCACCAACCGGCCGCAGTCCGGGCAGGGAACTACCACGCTGTCGAGGTTGCGAATAGTCATCTTGCCCGGACACTTGTTAGACATGGCTAGCCTTTCGACTGGCGGGCCGCCTGCAGGAACGAATCGCAGTAGACGGCTCGGCCCAGCAGCAACTCGGCCGTGATCACGGCGTCCATCAGCTCCGTATCGAGCGGATCCATGATCGCCGCGTCCAGACCGTGCGCAATTGCCATTGTAACATACGTGCGGTTGATCAATTCACGGTTCGCGCACCGCTGGGACACGTTCGACAGGCCCAGCACGAGGTGCGGCGGCGGGTCCGAGAACATCCGCAACTGATTGATGGCCTGCAGGCAGTGATCCGGGTTCTGGGGGGAGACGTTGACCGGCAAGATGATGGGGTCGATGAACAACTTGTCCATGGCCAGGCCCGCGTCGGTCGCTAGCGCCACAATCTGGGCGCCCAGCTCCACGCGTTTGTCGATGTTGCCCGGGACGCCGTCGGCGTCGATGGTCAGGCCGATCAGCCCCGCCCCGTGCTCCACCGCCAAGCCGATGTATTCCATCGCCATTTCAGGATCGGCCTTGGTGGAGTTGAGGACCTTGTCGCCGGCGACCTTGGGCACGACCGCTTTCATCACGCTAGGTTTGGCGGTATCCAGCGTGATCGGGGCGTCCGTAACTTCCCGAATGGCTTCGGACATCCAGACCATGGCGCCTTCGGAATCGGCGGCGGCCGGCCCGGCGTTGACATCCAGCGCGGTGGCGCCCGCGGCGAGCTGACGCTTGGCGAGATCCTGGATCACAGACGCGTCCTGGCTGACGATGGCGTCCTTGACATCCACGAACATTCCGTTGATGCGTTCTCCAATCACGTACATGTGCAGCCCCTTCCTAGGCGGCCCCGCCGGTCAGGCGGGCGAGCATACCCTTGATGTTTTCGATGGCTTTGGGGTGTCGCATAACTAGCAGCTCCACGCCCGACTGCATCAGCACGGCCGCGGTGGCGGCCTCCCACATGGGGCCCCATTCGTCGCGGGTCTCGTCGGTCACCGACGGGAACGGCGGGGCCTTGGCTTCCTTGGCGCGCCAGGCCTCGAAACCCACGTCGCACAGCACGGGCTGGCTCAGCAGCGGATCGCCGGATAGGCCCGCCAAGCGGCCCCGCTCCTGAATGCTGTAGACATACTCGATGCCGTAGCCCAATGCCCCGGTGGTCGGGAAGACCACAATGTTCTCCAGCGGGAAGCCCGCATCCTGGCAGAGGATGTTGACCTGCTTGGCGATGTTGATGTCGAGCGGGCTCTCGGCCAGCAGCTTGTGCTGGTCGGCCTGGCAAACGGCGACCACGGTGCGGTAGTTCTTCTCCCGGGCCGTGCCGATCAGACAGTTTTCGCCCTTGGCCGCAGCCGATATAGCCGGCAGGACGGTGCTGTCTTTCTCGTCGACGCCGCAGCCCCAGATGGTCAGCGGCACGCCGACGGCGCCGAGGACCTCTTTGACCGTGGCGGCGCACTCATCGGGCGAGCGGTCGCCGGTATCGGGGTGGGCGCCGTTGAGGCGGAGGCAGATCATCTCGGCGCCGAACTCGACGGCCTTCTTCGCCCAGTCGGCGGGCGAGTTCATCGCATCGCCGTAGGCGGCCTTGAGGGGGTCGGGCCAGTCGTCGGCCCCGGCATCCCAGACTTCCACGGCGATGGCCGTTCGTTCTCCCAGGCCGCCTTCATAGCTCAGGAACGGCAAGGCCGTCGCCCCGCCGAGGGTGACGGTGCTGGTGCGCGTACCGCCGGCGTCAGCGGTGGCGCCAACGGTGACGGTGTTGACGGCGCTGGACCAGCTTTCTGCAGTATCGGGAATGGTCATGATGCAGTCTCCTCTTTGGCTCGAGGTGAATCGTTGGTATCGAGACCCAGACAGGCCTGGGTGAAGCTGGCGAGTGCGTCGCGGGTGGCCGGGGTGAGGTCGTCGTCGATGGCGCCGCCATCGGCCCAGCGTTGGGCGACGGCCGCGTCGTAGGGCATCTCAATGACGACGTCCGCTGCCGGCAGCAGGTCGGGCGAGTCCAGGGCGTGGGTCTGGACGCCCGGAGCGCCGGTCTTATTGAGCACCAGCACGCGACGCCGGACGGTCACGGGCAAGCCGTCGGCCAGTTCCGCGATGCGGCGGACGGTGGCCAGCCCGACCGCGGTCGGCTCGGCGGTCAGAACGAGGGTGTCAACGTCGTCGACGGTCAATCGCGAGAGGTATTCCATGCCGGCTTCGCAATCGACGACCACGGCCGGGTAGTTGTCGCGCAGCAGTTGCAGGTAGCGCCTCAGCAGGCCGTTGACGTAGCAATAGCAGTGCGGGCCCTCGGGGCGGCCCATGGTCAGCAGGTCGAAGCCGATCTCCTCGGTCAGCAGCTCGGCCAGCCATTGGTCCATCAGGCGATCCTTGGGAATCTCCGATGGCTCCTTGGCCGCTTTGAGCATGTCCTCGCGCAGGTCGGAGATGGTGCCCGGACAATCCACCCCCAGGCCCATCGCCAACGTGGCGTTGGGGTCGGCATCGACGGCGAGCACGGGTCTTTGGCCGATCCGAACGAGTTCGCGCACCGTCAGCGCCGCCAGCGTGGTCTTGCCGGCCCCGCCCTTGCCACTGAATGCGATCACGGTGCGGGCCACCTACGCCTCCTTTCGACTGGCCAGTTGGGCCATCACGGAGGGAAAGAGCTCGATGTTGGTGTGCGGGAAAAAGCACGCCGAAACGAACTGATCCATGAAGCCCGGATCGGTGGATAGTTCGAAGTAGGTGGTGCGCTCAGCAATCGCGAGGATGTCCTCGTAGGCGTGGCGACTGAGTGCGGCGAGCTTAGCTCCTGCGAGCGAGGTATTGCCCACAAAGCGCAGCCGAGATGTGGGGACATCCGGCAGGAGGCCGATGAAGACGGCGTTTTCGAGATTCAGGAAGTTACCGAACGCCCCGGCGACCATGATCTCGGTGACGTCGTCGAAGGTCATGGACAGGCTCTTGAGCAGCACGTCGGTAGCGGCGTAGATGGCGCCCTTGGCCCGCAGGATATTGTCGATGTCGGCCTGGCTGATGATGATGTCTTTGTCGTTGCCCGTTCGCTCGGCTTCAAAGACCAGGTACTCCATCTCGCCGTACTCTCCCTCTCGCACGCGCGGGCCCGCAGAGGGATTGACTCGGCCGGTCTTGTCGATAACGCCCACGCGGAGCAGTTCCGCCAGGATGTCCACGTAGCCCGTACCCGAGAGCCCCTGCGGCGGGGCCGAGCCGATGGTGGAGTAACTCAGCACGTGATCGGCATCGGCCAGGCGGATGTGGTCGACGGCCCCGCGTGTGGCCCGCATGCCGCACCGGCACTCGGCGCCCTCAAAGGCCGGGCCGGCTGACGCGCTGGCGCAGACTAGGAAATCACGATTGCCGATGACGATTTCGCCGTTGGTGCCGATATCGATCAGCATGCGGATCTCGTCGCTGTCGGCTAGGCCCGTAGCGTAAATGCCAGCCACCACGTCGGCCCCCACGAAGCCGGCCACCGCGGGCAGGCAATACAGCAACCCGCGCGGGTTGATGTGCAGGCCGATCTCGGCGGCGCGGAACGGCGGCAGCTTGTAGGCCACCCCCACGTGCGGGGTCTTGCGGATGTTCTCGGCGGGCAAGGCCAGCAGTAAGTGCAGCATGGCGGTGTTGCCGGAGGCGACCAGCAGGGAGATGTCCTGCGCGCCGAGGCGATACCGAACGACCAGCTCGTGGATGAGTTCGTTGAGGTCGTCGACCACGGCCGCCCGCAGGGCGGTTTCTTTGTCGTAGCTCTCGGCGGCGTGGATGATACGGTGGATGACGTCGGCGCCGTAGGTGGCCTGCGAGTTGTATTTCGCCGCCTGCCCGAGCGTCTGGCCGTCGCGGAGGTCGACCAAGTGACAGACCACCGTCGTCGTGCCGATATCGGCGGCGATACACATGTTGCGTTGGCTGGTGTCGCCGGCTTCAACGTCGACGATCTCGGTCAGGGCCCCACGCACAGCCGTCACGGCCGTGACCTGCCAATCGGCGCGGCGCAGCACTTCCGGTAGGCGGCGCGTCACCTTCAGGCCCATCTGAAAACCGTCGGCATCGGTGACCTTACCCAGCGCGTGCTCCAGGCGTTGGAGGTCGGAGATGTTGTTGTCGAGATCGGGCTCGGGTAAGTGCAGGTGCACCTTGTTGACCAAGGGCGCCAGGGCCAGTCGGCGGCGGACGGCGCGGCTGACGTCGGTCAGCTCAGGCACTTCGCCATCGGCGTAGGCGGGGGTTTCGGCCAGGCGTGTTTCCGGTGGCACGTCGACGACGGTATCGGTTTCGACGCGTCCCTCGCAGGCCAGGATGTAGCCGGCCTGGATTTCCTCGTGGGTGAATAGCTCGGTCGAGCCGCCGTGGATCTTGCCAGCTTTGACAATCACGCGACACCGGCCGCACACGCCGTCACCGCCGCAGATGCCGTTGATGAACACGCCAGCCTGCGTGGCCGCGGCCAGGAGCGTCGTGCCGGGCGGCACGTCGATCGACTTGCCTTCCGGCTCGAACAGAATGTTACAGCTTTCGGTCGTCACGGATGCTCCACATCATTGCCGTCCGTGGCATGAAGCGCCGGGGTCGCTCAGGCGGCCGACCAGTCGCTCTTGAGATACGGGCCGATACCGGTGGCCTCTTTGGGGCCGACCAGCACCTGCCAACCGGACTCATCGGCCACGGAGGCCGCCAGTACCGCCACGTGGCCGGGCAGGACCAGCTTCTTGTGGCTGACCTTCTCCTCGGCGCCGGCCAGGGCGTTGCTGATGGTCTCGGCGTTGAACTTATCGGCCGCCCAGGCCGTCAGCACGCTGGTGCCCTCAGTGTCGACAGCCAGGATGTAACACGGCACGCGGGAAGCTTCGACCTCGGATTCCACCGAGTAGTAGCTGAGGGAGAAGTTGGTCGTCACCAGCAGCGGGCTCGCGGCGGTGACCTCGCCGATCTCGTAGAGCTTGGGCTCAACCTGGACGGGTTTCTGGGGGTCGGTATAGATGTTCTGCCGGCTGGTGAGAATCGGCACGAGCAGGTGCGGCTCCCAGGCGTTGGTGACGACCACGCCGGCGTACTTGCAGACGAAGGCGCAGGCATCGAGCGCGGCGGCGGTGGCGTCGTCGCCGTCGGCCAGTACCAGCACCGGACAGCCCAGCGGGCGGAACTTGCCCTTCAGCGCCGCGCGGCGCGTCTGCGTGAGAAACTCCAACGCTTTGTCGGCGCCAACGCGACCGGGTGAGATGACGATGTCCTTGACGTCTTTTTCGCCGAGCGCTTCGACGCGTGCGGCAACGGATTCAGCATCCCCGGCGATGCACAACGCCGCACCCCCTTGGGCCGCCGCGGCGAGGTCGTCGACCGAAGCGTCCCCGGTGCACATCAGCAATGGGCGAGCGCCGGACAGCGCCCCGCCCGCGGCGGCCAACGGCTCGAGGGCCTCGCCGATCAGGACCAAGGGAACGGACAGTTCTTTCTGAACGGCCTGGGCCGCAGCTTTGAAGGTGTCGGCCGAGCCGGAGTCGCACGTCAGCGCGACCATGTCGGGCGTGAGGGTCTGGCCCACCCGGGTGAACTCCATCGCCTTAAAGGCCGCGCACTTCTCGGTAATCGCGCCGGCGTCCAGAGAGTCCGACAGCGTCAGCGCCACCGCGGAGGGGTGGTGGAACTTCTCGTCGTGGCGGAACAGGACGGTTTCCTGGCCGATCTCGATGGGATCGGGGTCCGGGCCCAGCTTGACCAGCCGCTGCGGCGGGGCCGAGGCCTCATCCAGACTGCCGCGGGCGGCGTCATCCAGGCGCGGACATTCGTCCAGGCCGGCCTGCCCGCCCGCCACTTTCATGGCGAAGGCCAGGCACGTCGGTAGGCCGCATTCCTTGCAGTTCTCTTTGGGAAGCTGTTTGTAGATGTCCAGACCTGTTAACGCCATGGTCGCGATCCTTTCTACTCGGCCACCGAAGGGCGGCCTCAGAAGATCATTTCCATCGTCATCGCCGGGTGCTCAACCGCGGCGAGATGTTCCAGCAGTTGTTCCGAGGTGGTGGCGACGGTCTCATCGCCGATCTTGTCCACGAAGTCGTCGCCCAGCCCCTGGTCGGCGGCGCATTGGGCGAGCTTGTCGCGCATCGCTTCCTTCAGTTCCTTGGGCATCCAAACCAGCCGGGCCAGTCCGCCCTCGGCGCTGATGAATTTCTTACTCGTCAGATACAGCCGGCCCACGCCGACGAACCCGGGGGTCTGGGCCCCGCCGCCGACACTGCCGGCCAAGGTGGAGAACGGCATGCCGATAGGCGTATCGCCTCCGTATTCGCGGTTGACGACCATGACCCCGTTGGCCTCGGGCACGATGGCCACGATGCACTCAAAGCACCCGCAGGAGGTCATGGGATTCATCATCAGGCTGTACGCGCTGAAGTGTTCGATGGCCCGGTTGGAGTTCTCGTAGACGAACTTGTTAACATTCTCCCATTCGCCCAGACGATCATCAACGGCCTTGCCCTTGACCACCGGCTGATTGCAGCCCGTGGGGTTGATCTCATAGGCGGCCTGTCCGTCCAGCCAGTTGTAGGCCCCGCACAGTCCCAACCGTTCGGGCGTGATCATGCATACGTGGTTAGGCGCAAAGGACTGGCACAGCGTACAGGAGTAGAAGGTGTCGACCGATTCGTCGGTCATGCCCGCGACACGTTCGTCACGGCCGCCGTAGACGTCCCCCGCGCGGGCGATCAGTTCCTCGACCTTGGGCGGTTCGGTGTAGACGGTCACGGCGACCTTATCGACGATGCCGCCGTATTCGTCGTGCAATTTGGCGTGCAGGATCGTACCAATGTGCTCCAGTCGGAACCCCGCCTCAAAGGCCACCTTGGACACGCGACACCAGATCTGGTCGCGCTGGCCGGTATGCATGAAGCCCATGGCCTCGTTGAGCCAGCGGTGAATCTGACGTTCGAAGATACCCTCGAAGTCGCTCTTCATCTTTCGGCCGGCCGCGTGGATATGAATGCCAAGATCCATGGCCCCACCAACCTCGACGGTGTCGAGATCGGGACCGATCACCGTGACGTCGCCGTCGGTGATGGCGTCCAGCTCGGCGGATTCCAGCAGCTCGGCCGCGTTGGAATACTTGCCGCCGAATTGGATTTGGGTGTCCTCGCGACGAACGCGCTCGCCTTCAAAGGCGGGGGAGAACGACACGGGAATGTCGATCTCCTCGATCTTGACCTTGACCCCGCGGACCTCGATGCAGGTCGGAACGATCTGCTCGAACTCGGTCTGGCGGACCAGGGCCTCGTAGGTGGTCACGCCGGTGGGGCGGACCTCGGGGGTGGACTCACAATCCGAAATGACCGGGAAGCCCATGACGATGGCCCCAGCGCCGACAGCGTACCAATCGTCGGGGATCGGGCCGAAGGTGATGCCGAACGCAAAGATGCGGTCTTTCGTATATCTCAGGCAAGCTTCCCAATCGCCCTTCTTATGGCCGCCAAAGGTCAGGGCGCCGCGCATGGCCCAGTCGAGCACGTAGATGGCCGAGTGCGTATCGCGGCCGACCGGGACGATGTAAGTGTCCCAGCCCAGTTCCACTCCCTGGTGAACGAGCTGGTCGCGCATCGATTCGCCGTCCCGGTTGCACAGCAGAAACGTCAGGATGCTTCGCTTCTGCAATTCGCGGATGACGTGAACGGCAATCTCCTCGGTCGGCGCCGGGCCGAGCACCGCCGCAAAGCCCGGCATGCGCCCATCCACAAGCTGAATGCCCAATTCGCGGAGAATGGTATCACTAATGAAGCCGGTGAAGCCTTCCTCGATCGAGTCGCCGTTGAGATACCGCAAGGCGCAGGTGGTCTCCAGCGCCAATAGGGTCGCCACCCCAGCGTCCAGGCCGGCCCCCAGGTAGGGCAGCCAAATGTTCTCAGCGGGCACGGCCGGCAGGAGTTCCCGGCAGTGGGCCATCACGTCGTTGAGCTGGCCGAGCTTGGTGACTTCCATGCCAGTCAGCGACGCGATCATGGGTAGCTCAAAGGCGGTGCCGGGAAACTCAACCGCCTGGTCTTCGCCTTTGGCGGCAATGGCCTCGGCGAGCTTGGCCTCGGCTTCCTCGACGAATACGGTCGCCCCTCGAATGGCTGCGGAGATGACTTCTCTACTCATCGTCGGTCCTCATTATCCGAATTGCGGGTTATGGCGTAGACGTTTTGTCAATGGGTATCCGCCCATCGGGCAGGCCGATGGGATCCCCTTGGTCGCCCTGGGTTGTCGGCGCCGGGGTGGGCGCATCCGTGTCGTGCCTGTCGATCATGCGATCAGTCACCATTGGGTCCATCTGAGCTCTGGGTGCCGCTCATTTGAGCGGCGAACGCTTCGGCCGTCTGTCGTTGGGCGGCCCGGGCCTCGTCATCCAACTCGCAATACGAAATCGCCTCGGTCGGGCAGGCCGACACGCAGGCGGGCCCCAGCCCCGCCTCCGTTCGTTCGCTACACAAGTCACACTTGACGGCCTTACCGGTCTTGCCCTCGCCGATCATCTCGATGGCGCCGTACGGGCAGGCCTTGACGCACAGGCGACAGCCGATACACAGGTCCGCGGTGATCAGTACTGGCCCGTCGGCTTCGACGCGACCGATCGCGTCGACCTTGCAGGCCGCCATGCACGGCGCATCGTCGCAGTGAAGGCAGTGCACGGGGATGTTGGTATCCCCGGAGGCCTTAACGCGAACGCGGGGGGTAAGCGTCTCGCCCACCACCACCGCATCGACCACGGACTCGGCCTCCCCATGCGCCAGGGCGCACGAGAGCACGCATTGCCTGCAGGCCAGGCAGCGTTCTTCGTCGACCACGATCAGCTTTGCCATGATCCACGGTCTCCTTATCCGACGGCGGCGGGTTCGGCGCCGCCGACGGTCTTGGGCGCGTACGGTACGTCGTACATCGGGCCGGGCAGATGCAACGCCGCCCGCTGGGCGTCGATGTGATCGATCATCAGATGGGCGGCCTTGACCGAATCGGTCTCGAAGGCAAACCTGCCTCCGAAGTGCTCGGCGACCTCGTCGGTGAGAAACTCAACCAGCCCCGGCGCGCCCTGAACCGGCAGGGGCTCGCCCAGAACGGTAAAGGCGCCTGACGCGACGGCGTAGAAGCCGATCGCGACGGCCTTCTCACTCATCCATTCGGGGGCCGACGCCGCCGCGGGCAACTCGGCAATGGATTCGCCCAACCCACCTTCGGCGACAACGCTGGAGAGAATGACCAGGACGCGGCTGATATCCACGCAGGCGCCCATGTGGAGCACCGGCGGAATTCCGACGGCCTCGCAGACCTCCCGAAGCCCCGGGCCCGCGGCATCGAAAGCGGCCTCCGGACACATCAGGCCAACCTTGGCGTCGGCAATAGCGGTGCAACCGGTGGTGGCCACGAGCACGTCGTTGGCCAACAGTTCACGGGTAATGTCCACGTGTCCGGCGTCCTGCTGGTGCTTGGGGTTGTTGCAGCCGACCACCGCGGCCAGGCCGCGGATACGGCCCGTGATGATGGCGTCGTTCAGCGGCCGATAACTGGGCCGATAGCGCCCGCCCAACGCGGTGAAGATGTTCTCGGCCGTAAAACCCGCCACGAGGGGGCTGGAAAAGTCCGGCACCTTCACGCGCGAGGACTCGCGATTGGGGAAGTTCTCGATGCTCTCGCGAATAATGTCTTTGGCGATCGCTAGCGCTTTGTGTTCGTCCAACTCGACATGAGTGGCGCCGGGGACCTTGGCTTTCTTGGAGGTGCTAATCAGCTTGGTGTGGAACCGGTCGGCCATCTTGGCCAAGGCCGGCATGACGCACTGGATGTCGACAATCATTGAATCAACAGCGCCGGTGGCGATGGCCAACTCCTGCTGCAGGAAGTTGCCCGCCACGGGAATGCCGTGACGCATCAGGATCTCGTTGGCGGTGCAGCAGATGCCGCTCAGCGCGATGCCCTCAGCGCCTTTGCTCTGGGCCAGGGAGACCAGTTCGGGGTCCTGGCTGGCCGCAACGAGCATTTCCGACAGAATCGGCTCGTGGCCGTGCACCACGACGTTGACGTTCTCGGCCTTGAGGACGCCGAGGTTGGTCTGACTGCGAACCCACGAAGGCGTTCGGAACAGAATGTCCTGCAGTTCCGTGGCGATCATGGATCCCCCCCAGCCGTCGCCCAGAGCCGCGCGGAAGCTGGCCATCATGACGTTCTTGGGGTCACTGTCGCCGCCGATATGCGTCCGATGCAGCAGATCGACGACTTCCCGATCGATGCCGCGCGGCGCTACGTGGGCCTCTTCCCATCGCTTTCGCGTGGGCTCGGGCGCACGAGACGTGAAGCGCAAGGCGCCTTCCTGCTGGCCGAACTGGCTGAGGGCAATCTCGGCCACGTCCTTGGCCAACTCCTTGGCCGATCGGCCTTCGGTGGCCACGCCCCATTCCTCGGCGAGCCGGCGGAGCTTCTTCTCGTCCTTAATGACGTAGTCTCCGCCCTCGGCGGCGATCTGCATGGCCTGGGCGACGTCGCGGGCGTGGTCGGAGTGGGCGCTCGTGCCGACCGCGACCATGCGAGCAAGGTTCCGCGCTGCGATCAGGTCGGCCGTCGCACCGCAAACGCCTTCGGACGCCCCATTGCCGAACGGGTCGATTCGGCACGGGCCCATGGTGCAGTTCCTACAACAAAGCCCCAGTTGGCCAAAGCCGCACTGAGGCTGCATGGATTCGTACCGGTCCCACGCAACCGGAATATCCTGCTCGGCGGTGTGAGAGAGCATTTCGATCGAGGCGGGGTCGATACTACGGTCTTCAGACTTGCTCATGATATACACTCCACATGAAAAACCCCATCCCCGTGGCGGAGTAACCTATGCCAAGGTGATGGGGCATCTGCCACACACGTACGCTTGGCACGACGGCATCCAGACATCACGGACGTCAGAAGTGCAACTGCACTATACGATTTGGCCCGAACGCATGTCAAGGTTGTGGAGGCCGGGAGGGCTTGATTTTGCGCGGGGTATACCGATGTCTTGAAGCCCCCCACATTTCTGTCGTATAGTAGCTCCCGTTGCCAAGGCCGACCGAAGCCAACACGGACTCGGTAGCCTATCATGTCGGTAGAGCAGTTTCGTAACGACGGCCAATCGTAGCCCAAGCGCAGAGGCGACCATGAAGATTGCTGTGTCCGGAAAAGGCGGAGTGGGCAAGACCACCTTCTCTGCCATGCTGACTGTGGCGCTGGCCCAAAGCGGGCGGACCGTCATCGCGCTCGATGCCGACCCGGACGCCAACCTGGCCGCCGCCCTGGGCTTACCGCCCGAAGAACATCCCACGTTCCTGTCGGACATGACCGACCTGATCAAGGAGCGCACCGGCGCTGCCGATGCCTACGGGGGTTACTTCAAGCTAAACCCGAAGGTCGACGACATCCCCGACGAGTTCGCCTGCAAGATCGGGCCCATTCGCTTGTTGGCGCTAGGCGGGGTGACCCACGGCGGCGACGGGTGCATCTGCCCGGCCACGGCGTTGGTCAAAGCCCTCCTGACGCACCTGATCATCGGGCGTCAGGACGCGCTGGTGATGGATATGGACGCCGGCATCGAACACCTCGGCCGCGGGACAACGCAATCGATGGACGCGCTAGTGGTCGTGGTGGACCAAGGCCCATGGAGCCAGCAAACCGCCCAGCGTGTGCGCGCGCTGGCGGCCGACATCGGCGTTCGCAATCTGTGCGCGGTGGCCAACCGCGTCACGGACGAGACCGACCTGGACGCGATCGTCGCGTCACTGGAGGGGGTTCCCCTGATCGGGCAACTGCCCTATGATACCAGACTGATGGCGGGTGTGGCCCGGCACGCCGGCGACGGCAGTCTTGCCCCAGCCGATGCGTTCGTCGACGCCCTGCCCGCCATGCAACAGATCCTTCAAGGTCTGAAAGAGGCCGTCGCCCCTTGACCGGGCCATACGTAAGACGGGCCGACAACAAGGCCCGACGAGGTACGAACCATGTCAGGAATGATGCACTGCAATACGCTCCAAGAAGCGGTCGAGTTCCTCAAGAACGAGCATGACAGTTGCGCGGTGGTTGCGGCCTACCTGTACGCAGCCGGCGTGGACAAAGTGGAATCGCGTAACGCCCTGACCGCCGCGGGGTTTGAGGAAGGGAACATCCGGACGTGCCTGGATACCCTCTACACCGTGGTCACCACCAGCGCCGTTGACCGCCTGCGAAGCCTCCATCTCTTGCTCGAAGCCGAGCAGTCTCCAGGGAGCTAGGCGCCAGCGGGCCCCAGCGAGGATGCCCAACCCGATCGCCGGCGATCCGTTCGGGCCGGCCAGCCTGATCGGGACGACTACCGCCTTACATTGCCTCCGGCGATGATCTAGAATTGCCCGCCATTGTACGTCGTCAGCGACAATGGTAATCCGTGGGCGTTGAACTAAGTCAC
>CAYRZU010000052.1:0-27913 GCA_964428895.1 uncultured Planctomycetaceae bacterium | reverse complement strand
CGATCAACCAGTTCCCCGACGACACCCAGGCCGAGATCGAGTTCGCCCGCAAGGCCGCCGCCGAAGCCGGCGCCGCCGACGCGGTGATCTCCAACCACTGGGCCGAGGGCGGCAAGGGCGCCGAGGACCTGGCCAAGGCCGTGGTCGCCGCCTGCGAACTGCCCAAGGACTTCAAGCTGCTGTACCCGGATGACATGTCCATCAAGGACAAGATCGAAACGGTCTGCAAGGAGGTCTACAACGCCGACGGCGTGACGTATGAGCCCAAGGCCGAGAAGCAGATCGCCGCTTATGAAAAGGCCGGTCTGAGCAATCTGCCGCTGTGCATGGCCAAGACCCACCTGTCGCTGTCGCACGACCCGAAGCTCAAAGGCGTGCCGAGCGGCTTTGCCGTGCCGATCCAGGAAGTTCGGGCGTCGGCCGGAGCGGGGTTCCTGTTCCCGTTGCTGGGTACGATGCGGACCATGCCGGGCCTGCCCTCGACGCCGGCGTTCCTGAACGTCGACCTCGACGAAGACGGCAACGTTTTGGGCATGTTCTAGCCGACGTTTTCGGATGAACGCATGATGCGGCGGGTCGCCACTGAGGCGGCCCGCCGTCTTTTTGCGCGACCGGCGCTGCCGGCGCAGCGGCAGGGGGTTGCTTCCGGCCGGGCCGTGGGGTATGTGATGACTATCACAGGTCCCCTAGTTTGGGTGGAGCGCTATGCGAAACAGTCTAGTCAGGATGACGACGGTGGCGGCGATGGCGGCGAGTGTGTTCGCCATGGCCGGTTGCGGCAAGGAGCCCATGAGCCCGGAGGCGCTGGAAATCCTCCGCTCCGGGATCACGGCTTACAATCAGGGCGACGATTGGACCACGGTTCAGCGGATGGACACCTTTGTCGCCCGCCACGGCAATACCCGACGAGTGGACGAGGCCTATTACTTCCGCGGGCTGGCCCACCAACGGTTGAAGGACCCCGACAAGGCCAAGCTCGACTTCACCGCGGCGCTCGACCATACCGACCGGGAGGACCTGGAGGTCCGCTCCTACCTGGCGCTCGGGGATATCGCCTACGACGCCGGCGACATGACCGCCGCCGAAGAGATGTACCGCCGCGTGTTGGCCGAGGGCCCTCGCGGCGATCCACTCGCCGACCACGCGCTGTACCGGCTGGGCGCCACGCTGCAACGGCAGGGGAACTGGCACGAGGCGGACCTGAACCTCAATGAGTTGATCGACCAATTCTCGGATACGGAGATGGCGGCGCGCGCCTCGCGCCGCGTGCACGCCACGGCCTGGACGGTCCAGGTGGCGGCGTTTCAGTCGAAGGAGCGGGCCGACGTGCTGGCCCAGAAGCTCCGCGAGGCCGATCACCCCGCGTTCGTCTGGCCGGCCAGCATGAAGGACGGACTGTACTACCTGGTCCGTGTGGGGCGCCACAAGACGCACGCCGAGGCGGCCGCGTCGCTGCGCGGCGTTCAGGCCAACGCGCCGGAGGCCTTTATAACGGTTACGCGCTAGCTGATGCGGCCTTGGGGGGGGGCGATGGGGCGGGCCGGCGGTGGGCCGGGCCGACGTTGCGGGGAAAAAACCTTCACACTTCAGCGGTTGCGCAGTTCACCCGCCCTCGGTCTATGCCGATGAAAAGACCAGGAGGATGCGCCACCAATGTTGTTTCGGGCTGGCCGAAGAGGCCGACAAGTTGAAGTGTTGTTTGAGCAAGGGGTTGCGTTCTACCGAGCGGGCCGGTTCACCGAGGCCGCCCAGAAGCTGGGCGCCCTGGGCGACCAGCCCGGCCCGATGGGCCAACTGGCCCGCTACTACCAGGGGATGAGCCATCGGGCCATGGGTCTGGATGCGCTGGCCCGGGGCCAGTACGACCTGGCTCACGAACAACTCCGGACGGCCGTGAAGTTGCTGGGGCCCAATGCCAATCTGTCGGCGTACCTGGCGTCGCTGTACGCCAAGGCCGGCCAACCCGAGCAAGTCTGCCGCGAGGCCGAGCGGGCCGCGGCCGGCGGCGGCCCCCAAGCCGTTCGCAAGCTGGCCCAGGCCCAGTGGCAGGCCGGTCGTCGCGAAGCGGCCATGATGACCCTCACCGAGGCGCTGCGCCGGCATCGGGACCACGTCGGGCTGCATCTGCAGATGGGACTGTTCCATGCCAGTTGCGAACGATGGGCCGAGGCCCAAGCCTCGTTGACCCAGGCCGTGGAATGCGGCTGTGACGACTCCCAGACCCACTACTATCTGGGGCTTCTCTACGCCGCGACCGATCAGTTGCCGCAGGCGATCAGCGAACTGCAACGCGCGGTCGACTTGGATCCGGCCAACCTGGTGGCGACCTATCAGTTGTCATTGGCGGCCAAGGCGGCTTGGCAGAGCGGACATCGGATCGTTCTGCATCTGCCGGATCGTCCGACGACCGAGGCCGGCTCGGCGATCCGACAACTGTCGCGGTACGTCACCGCCGAGCCGCAGTTTGTCGACGCCATCTTGTCCTTGCCGGCCAGCGATGCCGAGGAGGAGCTCATGGGCGTGCTCGCCGCGGTAGTCAAGACAGCCCTGGCGGCCCATCCGGGCTACGCCGACCTTCGCTTGCTGTGCAGCCGGATCCTGGATCGTCTGGGCCAAACCGATGAGGCCATCGAGCACGGCCGCATGGCGATCGAACGAAACCCCAGCTACCTTCAGGCGCTGATCCACCTGGGCGACCTGTACGAACGCGCGGGCCGACTGGCCGAGGCCGTCGATTCGCTAGCCGCAGCCATCGAGGCCGGCGGCGAGTGGGCGGATGTGCATTTCCGCTTGGCCAAGCTGTCGACACGACTGGGGCGAATGGACCAGACCGCCCATCACCTGGAACGCGCATTGACCATCAACCAAGGCTTCGCGGCTGCTCGAGACGAGCAGACCCGATTGGCTGCTTAGACGGTACGGAGTGACCCGGTGAGCTTTCTTTTCGAACTACTTGGACGCGGGCTCGACAGCGACTTGGGCGACGTTCTGGATCGCCATTACTGGGCGCCGTCGGTTCGTTCGCTGGGGGAGTTACGGGCCGAGGCCCGGGAGCACCCGGACTGGCCGGACGTTCAGTGCCGACTGGGGGTGGGCTTCCTGCGGGCGCTGCAGCCGGCGGAGGCCGTCAAGCACCTGCTACGGGCGTGTCGATATAAGCCCGACTACCTGGCCGCCCGGTTGGCCCTGGCGGCGGCTTATGACGCCGACGGGCAAGTGGCCAAGGCCCTGGATCAGCTCAAGCTAGCCAACCTCAGCCACGCCGGCGACGTGACGGTCTTGTTCGCGCTGGGCTATTGCTGCGAGCGTCTGGGGGATACGGCCCAGGCAGTGGACTACTACCGCGACGCCATCGCCGCCGACGGCGGCTACACCGCCGCTCGACAGCGCCTGGCCGCCGCGGCCGTCGCTTTGGGCCGCAACGACGAAGCCATCGAGCAATACGAGCACTTGCGGCTGGCGTGCCCGGAAACATCCTGGGTTGCCTCCGCCCTGGCCCAGCTCTACTTCCGTGAAGGGCGTTTCGCCGACGCGATCCGAAACTTCGAGACCGCCATCGCCATGGAGCCCGAGAACTGGTCGCTGATCGACGACGAGGTCGAGGCCCTGGTTGCCGGCGGCGAGATTCGCAGCGCCATCGAACGACTGCATCAGTTGGTGGCGGAACAGCCGGCGTTTCCGGATTTGCAGGTTCGCCTGGCGGATTTGCACGGCATGGTCGGCAATGACGACGCGGCGATCGCCCACTACCAGCAGGCGCTAACGCTTCAGCCGGATTACCTGGAGGCCCGGGTCAAGCTCGGCACGCAGCATCTGAGGGGGGGTCGGTGGGATGACGCCGCGGAGGCTTTCGGTGAGGCCTGCGAGGTCAACGACCGATCCCTGCGCAACTACGTTGGCTTGGGCGTGGCCCAACTGGCGGCGGGCAATCGGGCCGAAGCGATCGAGACGTTCGAACTGGCCGGGTCGGTCGAGCCCAACAGCAGCGTCCTGTTTCGCGAAATGGCGCGGGCGCAACTGAAGGCGGCCGTCGCGGATGAGTACCTGGCCGCGTTCGAGCAGGGGGTCGCCACCCCGGTGGTCGAGGCCGAACTGGACAACGACCATCTGCTGGAGGAGCAGATGGAGCGGTTCGAGGCCGTTGCCGCCGAACGCCCCGACCACGCCGACGTTCGGTATCGATTCGGCGTGATGCTTCGCAGTCAAGGTCGGTTGGGGGAGGCCCTGGAGCAGTTCACCGAGGCAGCTGCGATCAACCCCGCCTACGTCGAGGCGTTGATCAAGATGGGCGTGACGCAACAGGAGATGGGGCGAGTGGACGACGCCATCGCCACGTTCCGCAAGGCTTTGGCGCTGGAGCCGGAGTACGTGGACCTGCACTATCGGCTGGGGCTGCTGTACACCGATCATCGGCTGTTCGAGCAGGCCGTCCACCACATGGAGATCGCCGCGACGGGCCAGCCCAACAATACTCAATTCCGCGCGGGTGTGGCGCTGGCTCTGCAGAATATGGGGCTGTCGGACCGCGTGGCGGCCACCTGGCGCGAGCTGACCGCCCTGCGTCCACGGCCGACCGGCAACGACCCGGCGCCGACACCGGCTTCCGACAACGTCGATGACGTTGGCGGGTCCTACCTAGGCCAGTAGCTTTTCCAGCCGGTCCAGGCCGATGTCGATCTTTTCCAGGCTGGTCGCGAAACTCAGGCGCACGCAGTTGTCGTCGCCGAAGGCCCCGCCCGGGACCACCGCGATCTGCGCCTGATCGAGCGCCACCTGGGCCAGCGACAGCGAGTCGGTCACCTCCACCCCGCCAATCGTGCGGCCGAAATGTTCGCTGACATCGGGGAAGCAGTAGAACGCGCCGGTGGGCTGAACACACCGGACGCCGTCGATGGCATTGAGTCGCTCGGCCATGTGACGGCCGCGCTTCTCGAACTCCTGCCGCATCGACTCGACGATCTCGCCGGCGCCCGGATCGGTGTAGGCGGCCAGCGCTCCGGCCTGGGCGAAGCTGACCGGATTGGTGGTCTCGTGGCTCATCAGGCGCTTCATGCCGCCGATGAGGTCGGTGGGCCCGGCCGCCCAACCCAGCCGCCAGCCGGTCATGGAGAATGTCTTGGCCAGGCCGTTCACCGTCAGCGTGCGCTCCGGCAACCGCTCGTCCAGGGACGCGAAGGAGACGAACTTCGTGTCCCCGTAGATGAGGTTTTCGTAAATCTCGTCGGAGAACACGAACAAGTCGGTCTCAATGACCACCTCCGCCAGGGCCTTCAGTTCCTCAGGCGTGTAGGTCACGCCGGTGGGGTTGGAAGGGGAGTTGAGGATCAGCAGCTTGGCGTCGTCGGCGACGGCCCGGAGCTGATCGGGCGTGATCTTGAAGCCCGCGTCCGCGCCGGCGTGCAGAAACACCGATTCGCCGCCCGCCAGGGAGACCATCTGCGGATAGCTGACCCAGTAGGGGGCGGGGATGATGGCCTTGTCGCCGGGGTCCAGCAGGACCTGGCAGGCGTCGTACAGGGCGTGCTTGCCGCCGAAAGTCACCACCACCTGATCGGGCTGGGTCGGCACGTCGTTGACGTCCGTCATCTTGGCGGCGATGGCCTCGCACAGGGCCTTGCCCGCTCGGGGCGTGTATTTGGTGTCGCCGGCATCGAGGGCGACCTTGGCGGCGTCCTTGATGAAGTCGGGCGTGTCGAAGTCCGGCTCGCCGGCGGCGAAACTGACCACGTCGACGCCGTCGGCCTGGAGCTGCTTGGCCTTGGCGGTAATGGCAATGGTGGCGCTGGGGGGGACGATCTGAATGCGTTGTGACAGCTTCATGGGATCACTCCTGGTTACCGGTTGGGTCCTCGCCCGGCGACCGATGCGGGCGTTCGGCTAGGAAAGCTTACCGGGCGGCCCGGTGATGTCAAACCCAAAGACCGCGCAAGAAAACGCCCCAGCCGCAGAGGCCGGGGCGTTGGGGGGGGAGGCGTTGCTGTGGGCCTGCCCGATGGCCCTAGTATCGCAAGGTCTGTACGGGCTTGTAGCCCACCAGGTCCATGAAGCGATTGGCGTTGAGGATGGGCAGCAGGCCAAGCCGTTCGGCCTCGGCCTTGACCTTGACGTAGGCCTCGTAGGTCTTCATTCGCTCCTGATAGACCTGCCAGACGGTCCGGTCGGCGTCCTCAGACGGCTGAGGGGGGCGCTCCGGCTCGGCGCCCATGACCACGTAGTCGACGCCGGGCGATACCTTGTCCACCACGATGCCGCCGAACCGCTTGATCATCGAACGGACCTCCTCGGCCCCGGCGACGGAGGCCTGGCCCGTGCCGTGCATGTCGAACACCCCGTCGACCACGAAGGTGTAGGGGCGCTCCTCATTGAAGGCCAGGTTCATGATCAGGTCGTCGGGCGTAATCGGATGACGCTGGCTGAACAGGTCCAGCACCCGACACTCGCTGGTGGTATCGTGGACCTTGGTGACCAGGATCTTGCCTTTCTGATCTTCGATCTTGCCCGTGGTGGGGTAGACCCCGAAGGTCAGCCCGGGGATCACGCCGTTGTCCTTGCCGAGGTTGATGTAGACGATCTCGCTGCTGATGGTGTCGACGATCTTGCCGTCGGGGGCCATCACCACGCCGGCCTCTCGCTTGCGGCGCATGAGTTGGGCGATTTGCTGCTCCAGGCGAGCAAGTTGCCGTTCCTTGGCCTTGATGTCAGCCCGGGCGGCGGAGATGTCCTGGGTCAGCACCGCGATCTTCTTGTCCAGGTCGCTGCGTTGCTGAGCCCAGTTATCCTGAGCCCCTCGCAGGGAGTTGTCGTGCTCGGTGCGCCACGTCTGCAACTGGCTTTCCGCCTTGGTCAACTGCTGGCGGACCTGAGCGATCTCATTCTGGGTCGTCTCGATCTGCGTATCCTTGGCCAGCAGTTGCTGGTCGCTCAGTTCGGTATCGTTGCGACGAGCCTGGACCGCCTGCTGGTGCTTTTCCTCGCCGGAGGCGACCTGTTGGTAGGCGCTGCGTATCATGTCCACCAGACCGGCCGTGCTCCCGTGCTCGTCTTGAATGGCCTTGGCGGCCTTGAGGGCGCCCTCGGTCGTTGTCGACCCACCGGTGATCATCTCCGCCAGGGACTTGTTCTCTTTCAAGACCTGGGGGACCACCGGGAGTGGGTCCGGGCCATCGCCGGACGGGGACTCCCACCGGTCGATCAGGGCGATGACCTGCGGATCACCCCGGTCTTCGTCCGAGACGAAGCTATCCAGGGCATTTTGGAGGTTCACCCGATTGACTTTCTCTTCCTGGGCTTCCATGTGGAACAGAACGGCCATGACCGCCGCCACGAGGAATAGAAAGACGAACACAATCAGGACGTAGGGAACTTGTTTGCGTTGTGCGACCGCGCGTGCCATGGAACGACTCCTTTAAGGACAACCGTAAGCCGCTATATTATAAGCGTGTTGCGCCTCTCCGACATCCGTTGCGTCGGATTCGGCGCGTAACTACAGTCAGCCATTATCGTTTTATCCCATCGGCAAAACCGATGAGTTTTGGCCAACCTTTGCGGGGACAACTTGTTGCGAGGCGGCAGGGGCTAGTCTTCGACGCCCAACTTCTGCCGCAAGAGCTTATCAACTTCGCCCGGGACCGCGGCGCCTTTGGACTTCTGCATCACCTGGCCCATCAGGAATCCGAATGCCTTCTTGAACTTCTTGCCGCCGGCTCGGACGTCTTCGACGGCTTGGGCGTTGGCGGCGATGGCTTCGTCGACCCAGGTCTCGATCTGCCCGGCATCGGTGACGGCCTGGAGTCCCTCGGCCTCGGCGACGGCGGCGGGGGTGTCGTCCGAATCGGCCAACTTGTCGAAAATTTTGGCCGCAGCGGTGGCGTTGATGTCGCCGCGGGCCAGCATGCTGACCAACTCGGTCAATTGTCGGGCCGTCACGCCGACGGCGGCGATGGTGCAGTCGCGCTCGTTGGCCAGGGCCGCGCCGCGACCCAGCAGCAGGTTGGCGCACCGTTTGGCGTCGGCGCCGGCGGAAACGGCGCCGTCCAACAAGTCGCCGGTGGCGGCGTCTTGGGTCAGGGCGTCGGCCTCTTTGAAGGACAATCCTAGATCGTCCGTGAATCGCAGGCGGCGAGCCAGAGGCAGTTCGCCGATTTCGCCGACCACGCGTTGGCGCCACTCGTCGGAGACCACCACCGGCACGAGGTCCGGGTCCGGGAAGTAGCGATAGTCGTGGGCCTCTTCCTTGGACCGCTGGTAGACGGTTTGGCCGGTGGCGTCGTCGTAACCGCGGTTCTGCTTGCCGTGGTTGCCCATCGTGAAGCCGTTGTCGGCCTGCCATTCGCCGGTCTGGCGGTCGATCTCATAACCGATGGCCGACTCCAAGGCCCGGAAGCTGTTGAGGTTCTTGACCTCCACGATGGGGGTCTTGTACGTGACGCCGTCGCGCGTGATGTGCACGTTGATGTTGGGCTCGAACCGCATGTGGCCCATCTGCATGTTGGCTTCGGACGCGCCTAGCCATCGGACGAGGCGCTGCATGGCCCGCGCGTAGGCGGCGGCCTCGGCCACGCTGTTCATGTCCGGCTCGGAGACGATCTCCAGCAGCGGCACGCCCGCGCGATTCAGGTCCACGCCGGTGTGGCCGGGGTTATCGTGCACGTTCTTGCCGGCGTCCTCTTCCAGGTGGGCCCGCAGCACGCGGATCTCCTTGGCCGATCCGTCCGGAAGCGGCACCTCCAGCTTCCCGTGTTCGCACAGCGGCAGATCGTACTGGCTGATCTGGTAGTTCTTGGGAAGGTCGGGGTAGTAGTAGCTCTTGCGGTCCCACTTGGTAAACTCGCTGACCGTGCAGTCCAGCGCCAGGCCCACCTTCATCGACAGCTCGACGGCCTTGCCGTTCATCACCGGCAGCACGCCGGGCATGCCGATACAGACCGGACAGACGTTGGTGTTGGGCGGATCGCCGAATCGGTTGCGACACCGGCAGAACATCTTGGTCTCGGTGTGCAACTCAACGTGAATCTCCAACCCAATCACGGGCAGGATGGTGTCGGTGGACTCGCTCATGGTGTTATCCGTCGATCATCGCCGGTTTCATCCTCGGCAGGTCGGCCGCCTTCTCGAACATAGCTGCGGTTCGGAAGAGCGTCTCTTCGCTGAACACCGGGCCAATCAATTGCATGCCGATGGGCAGACCCGTCTGCGATAGGCCGGCCGGGATCGTCAGCCCCGGCAGGCCGGATAGGTTCGCGCTGATGGTGAATACGTCCGCCAGGTACATCTGCAGGGGGTCGTCGGTTTTCTCCCCCAGATTGAAGGCCGTGGTAGGTGTCACCGGGCACAGCAGCACGTCGCAGGATTCGAACGCCGTCTCGAAATCGTTGGTGATCAGGCGGCGGACCTTCAGGGCTTGGTTGTAGTAGGCGTCGTAGTAGCCGCTGGAGAGGGCGAACGTGCCCAGCATGATGCGGCGCTTGACCTCATCGCCGAAGCCCTCGGCCCGGCTCTTGCTGTAGAGGGCGATGATGTCGTCGACCTTTTCGTCGGTCCGGTGGCCGTAGTGGACGCCGTCGTACCGGGCCAGGTTGCTGGAGGCCTCGGCGGTGGCGACCACGTAGTAAGTGGCCACGGCGTAGCTGGACAGTTGCCCGTCGGCGTCGACGTCGATCCGGCTGTTGGGCAGGGAGACGTCGACGACGGTCGCGCCGAGCGACTTGTAGACCTCGGCCGCCGATTCGATGGCCGCGGCGATCTCCCCGTCCAGCGCCTCGCCGAAGAACTCTTTCGGCAGGCCGATCCGGAGATTCTCGATGGGCGTGTCGATCTCGGCCAGATAGTCCGGCACGTCGCGGTGGATGGAGGTGGAGTCCTTGGCGTCGCCGCCGGCGATCACGCCGGTCAGCAAAGCCGCATCCGCGACGCTCCGTGTCATGGGACCGATTTGGTCCAGGCTCGATCCGTAGGCCACCAGGCCGTATCGGCTGACGCGGCCGTAGGTGGGTTTGAGGCCCGTCACACCGCAGAACGCCGCCGGCTGGCGGATTGATCCACCGGTATCGCTTCCCAGCGCGGCCGCACACATCCTACCTGCAACGGCGGCGGCCGACCCGCCGGAGGACCCTCCGGGAACGCGGTCGGTGTCCCACGGGTTTCGCGTGGGCTGTCGCGAACTGTTCTCGGTGGATGAGCCCATCGCGAACTCGTCCATGTTGGTCTTGCCGAGGATGACGGCGCCGGCGGCTTCGAGCTTCTCGATGGCCGTGGCGGCGTAGGGGGCTCGGAAGTCGGCCAGGATCTTCGACGAGCATGTGGTGTGGCCGAACGTGGTCGCCAGGTTGTCCTTGACCGCCACGGGCACGCCGGCGAGCGGGCCCAGGTTATCGCCTGCCTGGACGGCCGAATCGATCTCGCCCGCGCACTCGAGCGCCCGCTCGGCGAAGGTCTCGTTGTAGGCCGAGATGGCCCCGTCGCGAGCGTCGATGGCGGCCAGATAGGCCTGCGTCGCGTCAGCCGCCGTGGTCTGGCCGGAGCGAATGGCCTGGGCGAGGGCGTGGGCGGTCAGGTCGGTCAGTTGACTCATGGGGGCCTGGCTCCGGTGGGCTCAGCTATCGCCGATGACCTTGGGGACCTTGAAGAAGTTCTCATCGCGGGCGGGGGCGTTAGCGAGCGCCGCGTCGGGGGCCAGGCTCGGCCGGGCTTCGTCGCCGGCCAGCACGTTGTGGATTTCCACCGCGTGGGCCATGGGCTCGACGTTCTCGGTATCGAGTTCCTGCAGCTTGTCGACGTACTGCAGAATGTGGGTCAACTGGTCGCCGAAGTCGCGCACCTCATCGTCGCTCAGCTCGATCCGGCTGAGCAGGCCGATGTGGCGGACCAGAGACGCGTCTATCTGTTTGCTCATCGCATCCTCGCCAATCGTGGAAGAACGTATGATTGGCCAAATGGCCCCAACTGTCAACGCGGCAGCGGGAAATCGCCCGGCCGTGCGTTGACGACACGACGCCGCTGTGATAATCTGACCTAACTACCTGTCGCCAGCGGCGCTGGGAGCGTTCGCGGCGAGCGGGTGGGGATTGGAACTATGGCCAAAGACGGCGTAATTGAACTGGAAGCGGTGGTCAAGGCGGCGTTGCCGAACGCGATGTTTCGCCTGGAAATCGAGATGGGCGAAACCAAGCACGAGATCCTTGGCCACATCTCCGGCAAGATGCGGCGTCACTACATTCGCATTACCCCGGGGGACAAGGTCACCGTCGAGATGAGCCCCTACGACCTGACCAAAGGCCGAATCGTCTACCGTCAACGGTAGCCGGCCATCATCCGCCTCCACTGACGCATCGACCCCACGCGGTTGCGGTATGCGCCGGCGAGGATCGCCTGGCGAATGTCGTTGGCCTCGATCAGCGGGTCGATCGTTTCCACCCAGAAGTAACCCGCCATCTCCTCGGCGTGCAGGTCGCCGGCGTTGACGGTCGGTAGGTTGTGCCGTTTGGCCAGCCGCTTGGCCTGGCCGATGACGGCCGGATCGTGGTTGCAGCTTCGAAACTCCAGGGCGTCCGGTCGGAGACCGTTCAGCAGGAGCAGATGGCCTCCCTCGTAGCGGCAGGGGTGGGCCAACACGGTCAGGTGGCCGGCCTCACGGGCGCGGCTGAGGATGTCGGCCCATTGGCCGTCCCAGGCCAGCTCGCAATAGACCGGGTCGCTGGTTCCCAGCACGAGCACATCTTGCGGGGCGTTGCGGTCGGTCAGTTCCACGCCGCTGAAGATGCGGATCTGGGGGAATCGCTCCTGCAGTTCGGCCAGATCGTCGGCCGGCCAGACCGCCTGATGCTCGGTCAGGTAGACCGCCTCGTAGCCGCATTCGATGAGCCGCTCCAGCAACTCATCCGGATTCGCCCTCGAGCAGGCGCTGTAGCGCGAAGTGTGTGCGTGCAGTTCAACCTTCATAGTCGCAAGTGGCCTCCGCGGAAATCGTTCGAGCTAGAACTCCGCCGAGCGCGGCGTGCGGGGGAAGGGGATTACGTCGCGGATGTTGGCCATGCCGGTAACGAATTGCACCGTTCGCTCCAGGCCCAGGCCGAACCCCGCGTGGGGCACCGTGCCGTAACGACGGAGATCCGTGTACCACCAGTAATCGTCGGCGGCCATGTCCTGGGCGGCCATGCGCGTTTCGAGTACGTCCAGGCGCTCCTCTCGCTGGGCCCCTCCGATGATTTCGCCGATCCGGGGCACGAGCACGTCCATGGCCGCTACCGTCTTGCCGTCATCGCTGAGTCGCATGTAGAAGGGCTTGATGGTGGACGGGTAGTCGGTGATGACGACCGGCTTCTTGAAGGTCTCCTCGGTCAGGTGCCGCTCGTGCTCGGTCTGCAGGTCCACGCCCCAACTGGGCGGGTAGTCCCACTGGCGGTCGGCCGCGGCGAGGATGTCCATCGCTTCGGTGTAGGTGATTCGCTCGAAGGGGCTTTCCGCGACGTGCTCGAGCGTTTCGATGACGGTTTTGTCGATGCGTTCGTTGAAGAAGGCCATGTCCTCTTCGCAGCGGTCGAGGACGGCCCGGAAGAGAAACTTCAAGAAGTCCTCGGCCAAACGTGCGTCGCCGGCGAGGTCGCAAAAGGCCATTTCCGGCTCGACCATCCAGAACTCAGCGAGGTGGCGGGGGGTGTTGGAGTTTTCGGCGCGGAAGGTCGGGCCGAAGGTGTAGATGTCGCCGAGAGCGCAGGCGTAGGTCTCTCCCTCAAGCTGACCGGAAACGGTGAGGTAGGTCGGCCTGCCGAAAAAATCCTGGGCGTGGTCGACCTGGCCGGCCTCATCGCGCGGGGTCTCGTCGGGGGCCAGGCTGGTCACGCGGAACATCTCGCCGGCGCCTTCGCAGTCGCTGGCGGTGATGATGGGCGTGTGGACGTACAGGAACCCGCGCTGCTGGAAGAACTCGTGGATGGCGAAACACAGGACGTTTCGCACGCGGGCGACCGCGCCAAAGGTGTTGGTCCGCGCCCGCAGGTGGGCCTGGGAGCGAAGGAACTCGAAGGAGTGCTTCTTGGGCTGAATGGGATAGGTCGCGCCGTCGGCGGCGCCGAGCACCTGGACCTCCGTCGCCTGGATCTCCACGGACTGCCCCTTGCCCTGACTCTCGACGAGTTGGCCGCTGACGACCACGCTCGACCCGGCCGCCAGGTGGGCGATTTCGTCGGCGTAGTTGCCGAGCTTGTCGTCGGCGACGGTCTGGATGCAGGCCATGCACGAGCCGTCGTTGAGCGTCAGGAAGCTGAACCCCCCCTTGGAGTGTCGCGTGGTCCGCACCCAACCGGCGACGGTGACGCGGTCGCCCGGCGAGGCGTTGGTTAGGGCATCCTTGATCGGTAGTCGGTTCATGGCGGCGTCCGTGGTTGTCCGTTCGGTCGAGCGCCTATTCCAAAAGAAAAGCGCGGCGGCTGCAAGGGCCACCGCGCTGGGTTGAAGCTTTTTCGCGTGCGCGAGGTGGGGCTAGACGTCGGCGTCCGGCTTGTAGTCGCGCTTGGGGGGCTTGGTCACCAGGCCGCTCTTGATGGCCTTGGCCGAAACGTTGATCCGGACGACCTTTCCGTCGACCACGGCGCGGACGCGCTGGATATTGGCCTTGAACTTCCGTTTGACCTTGCCGGTGACCTTTCGGCCGACACCGCCGAGGTACTTGGCCTTGCCGCGGCGAGAAATGCTCCGCCCGGCCCGGGTCCCACGTCCTGTCATTGCACATTTGCGAGGCATCGTTCGTACTCCACTGCGGGGGCGGTGCGCCCGGCCGCTTGGTTAGTCCTTATCTTCTTCGGTATCTTTCTTGGCCGCGGCGATGATCTGCTGCTGCACGTTGCCGGGGACGGCTTCGTAGTGGCTCAGTTCCATGGAGAAGCTGCCCTGGCCGCCGGTGACCGACCGCAACTGACTGTCGTACTGCATGACCTCGGCCAGCGGGGCCTGGGCCTTGATCAGCGACTGGTTGCCCGGCAGCATGTCCTGGCCCAGGATTCGGCCGCGACGACCGGACAGGTCGCTGGCGATATCGCCCAGGTTGTTGGCCGGGACGGTGATCTCCATGGTGACGATGGGCTCCAGCAGGACGGGCTTGGCCTTTTGCACCGCGTCGATGAAGGCGAACTTGCCGGCGGCCTTGAAGGCCACTTCCTTGGAATCGACCGGATGGTGCTTGCCGTCGTAGACGCTGACGCGGATATCCTGCATCGGATAACCGGCGATGGCGCCTTTGCCCAACACCTCCACCACGCCCTTTTCGATTGCGGGCAGGTACTGGCGGGGGATCGACTCGCCGAACAGATCGTTGACGAAATCAAACCCTTCGCCGCGTTCGGTGGGCTCGACCCGCAGGTAGACCTCGCCGAACTGCCCGGCCCCGCCGGTTTGCTTCTTGTGACGGTGGTGGCCTTCGGCCTTGGTGGTGATGGTCTCGCAATACGGAATGCGAGGGGGCTTGGTGTCGACTTCCAGGTCGAAGCGGTTCTTCATCTTGGCCAGCGCCACCCGCAGGTGCAGGTCGCCGATGCCGCTGATGACCATTTCGTTGGTCTGGGCGTCGCGGTGGACCTGGAAGGTGTGTTCTTCTTCGGAGAGCTTAGCCAGCACGCCGGAGATCTTCTGTTCGTCGCCCCGGCTCTTGGGGGTCACCGCCATCGAGAACATCGGCGTGGGGGTCGGCGGCACGGATCGGAACATCGGCGTCGCATCGGTGTGCAGGACCATGCCGGTCTGAATCTCTTCGACCTTGGCCAGGGCGATGATGTCGCCGGCGACGGCTTGCTTGGCCTCTTTGGTCTCCTTGCCCATGACCTTGAAGGCGTGGCCGATCTTGGCGCCCTTCTTCTCGTCGCCCAGAATGTAGTTGGTGTCAGGGGTCACCGTGCCCTGGAGGATGCGAATCCACGCCAGCTTGCCGATGAAGGGGTCGGTGGCGATCTTGAAGGCTTGGCCCACGAACGGCTTGGACGGGTCGGCTTCGAGGGCGATTTCGTCGGCTTCGTCGTTGTCGGCGCTCATGCAGGGCGCCAGCGGTGCGTCCGCGGGCGAGGGGAAGAACTTGGCAACCGCATCCATCAGGTCAGCAACGCCCACTTCGTTCTTGGCCGAGGTGAACAGGATCGGCACGAGGGCGCCTTCAATCATGGCCGAGGCGACGGCTGCCTGCAGCTTGTCGGCGGGAATCTCTTCACCGCCGAGGTAGGCTTCCATCATCTCTTCGTCGGACTCGATGATGTTCTCGACGAGTTGGGTGTGGGCGTCGGCGACGTCGCCGACGTCGGCCGAGCCGCTGTCGTTAGTGAAGCAGTCGATTACGCCCTTGCCGCCGTCGGTGGGCAGGTTCATGGGCTTGCAGGCGTTGCCGAAGGTCTCTTCGATCTGGGCGAGCAGAGCGGCCAGGTCGACGTTCTCGGCGTCGATCTTGTTGATCACCACCGCCATCGCCAGGCCGCGGTCCTTGGCGGCCGTGAACAACCGGCGGGTGTTCACTTCGATGCCGGCCGCCGCCGAAACCACCAGCACGCCGACGTCGGCGCCGGCCATCGCACAAATAGCCCCGCCGATGAAGTCCGGGTAGCCGGGCGTATCGATCAGGTTGACTTCCATGCCGAGGTGCTCGACGTGGGCGGCCGACGGATCGACGGAGTGCTTACGCTCCTTTTCGATGTCGCTGTAGTCCAACGTGCTCGTGCCGTCGTCGACGCTGCCGAGCCGGCCGGTCGCCTTGGCCGCATGGAGGATGGACTCGGCAAGAGAGGTCTTGCCCGCTCCGCCGTGGCCCAGCAGTGCGATGTTGCGAATGTCAGCAGGTTTCGATGCCGCCATGGTCTCTCAATCTCCGGTAAGTCGCTAGCAACCCTTACGTTGGTTCGTTCATCCGGCCCGGGCCGCTCCAGCAATTGGCCCAGCGGTCGCGCGGGGAATCCCGCCGACGGCCCGCACGGCACAAAGAACCCGCCCAAAGCCGGGGAAACGCACCAATATAACGCCACAAACACATCCAGCAAGGAAAATCTAGCTCTTGTCCAGACCTCCCGGCTTCCGGGGCTCCACAGGGGTCAGATGCGTGACCATGGCACCCATGTGAGGGTGGGAGGGAAGAAGGAACTAGTCGGTTACGCCCGTTGGTGGTAGCAGCAGACTTCTTGGTTGATGGTGTTGGCGTAGAGGCGCAGGGGGGCGGGGAGATTCATGTCGGCGGGGTCGATGACGTGGACGATTGTTTCCCATTTCTTGGCGTGGGGCAGGAGTTGGGCGAGTTTGTTGGGGGCCGACTCGAAGAAGCTCTCGTTCAGGCGGTGGTGCTCGCGGTCGGGGAACAGGGCCAGGTACAGCATGTCCATTTCGACCATCTCGTTGAACAGGTGCGTGCCGAGGGAGACGTCCGGTACGAGGTCGTCACGCATGGTGACGATTTCGCAGAGGATGCTGACGGTGTTGATGTCTCCGAAGTTGATGGGCACGCCGAGGGTGGGCATGGTGGTGCCCCATCGGCCCGGGCCGATCAGCATCGACACGTGTTCGGCCGCGCCCACGCCGAGGTGGGCGATCTCGCCGATTAGCCGCGCGATGGCGTAGCGGTCGCCGATCGGCAGTTGCCCATAGGCGGCCGGGACCACGTAGATGATGCGGTCGATGTTGTCGTTGCGGCTGTGACCGATCACGGGCCCGCGAGATTCCAGCACGATGTCCTGGGGCCGAAGGTCGTCCGGGCGGTGGGTCACCGTGCCGCCACCGACGATCTGGAAGGGCCGACACTGCACCACGTTGATATAACCGCGGTCGTCGAAGTAGTTGGCGGTGAATTCGATGTCGATGGGGTACTGGTAGGCTTCCTGCAGCGTCCGGAGAATCCGGCGCATGTCCTCGACGAACTTGGTCTCCGAGAGCAATTGGTCGAAGGTGAGCGTCCAGGTGTTGGCGTCGGTGATGCCGCGCTCGGCCGCCCGTTGCTCGGCGGCGCGGTCGCGCTGGGCGAACAGGTCGAAGGGCACTTCCTCGGCCGTTGGGACGACGTCGGCGAAGGTGGTGGTCTCGAACCGGTTGGCGGGCAGGTTCAGCACGTCCACGCGGCGCTGGCTGTATTGGCGGGCGAACTCGAACTTCATTTCCGGCCGACGGGTCGGTGCGTTCAGCGCGACGATGCGAGTGTAATCATCGTCGTGCTGTTCGACCGCCCGCGTGCCCAGGCCGAACACCAGCCGCAGCACGCCGGCGGCTGGATCGATGGCGTCCGACCAGACATAGGGGTTGAAGCTGAGGCCGACCCCGGCGGCCATCGGGTAGAACCGTCCGCCGTGGCTGGCCCCGCTGACGCGCTGGACCAGCAACCCCATGCGCTCGTCGCGGGTCAGCAAGCCACGCCGGGCCCGGTACGAGAGGGCCCGTTCGCTCATACTGGATGCGTAAATCCGGCGAACCGCGTCCAGAAAAGCCGTCAGCCGCTCGTGGCGCGGGCCCTGGTTGGCGCAGAACACGCTCTCGTATTGGCCGGCGAAGGCGTTGCCGAAGCTGTCCTCCAGCAGACTCGATGAGCGAACGATAAAGGGCGCCTGGCCGAAGTAGTCCAGCAGGTCGTTGAACTGGCGGATGAGGTAGGGCGGGAACGTGCCGGTCAGCATCCGCTCTTGGACTTCCTCGTTGCCGGCGAGGTAGGTCTGGTCGTCTCGCTGGGCGGCGCGGGCCCACCACAGGTCGTTGCGGACCAGGAAGGTGTAGAACACGTCCGAGCCGATGAAGAACGAATCGTGCGGCTCGAGCTTTTCATAGAGGTCCGGCGCGTCGGTCCGGAGGATGGCCCGGGCCAGCAGCATGCCCACGCTCTTGCCTCCGATCAGCCCCGTGCCGATCATCCGCTTACGGAGGCCGACCACGTCGCCGAGGGTGAGGTACTTCTCCAACAGGCCCAGCACGCGCCGCTCCCGCGACAGCGCCATTCGCATCAGCTCGTGGGACAATTCGTCGGCCCGGTCGGCCGGGCATTCACCGCGTTCGCAGGCGGCGTGGACCTCCTCGGCGTTGGCGAAGGCCCGGTTCCATACGCCCAGGCGAGCGGCGGCCGATTCCAGCCGCTGCCACGGCACGGCGGTGAGAATCCGGGCGTTGGTGACGCTGTTGGTGACGGGCACGAACTCGTCGTCGGACTTCCACCGGTGGAGCATGTTGATGGTGCGGGTGTAGCGGTCGGCGACCTTGGTGGGGTGCAGGTAGAGCTGCTTGTCGTGGCGGTAGACCTCCAGCAGGATCTGGGCCGTTTCGGCCAACGGTGTCATGGCGTGGAAGGAGTGGATGTTCTTGTAGACCACGAAGTACGTCGCGATGCCGCGTGAGAGCAGGTAGGGGCAGGTCAGCTGGAAGAAGTTGCCCAGCATCTGATCGCTGCACCACTCGACCGCGAGGGTCGAGAGGCAATCGAAGATGAAGCAACTGCCCGGCGGCATGCGTTTGATGACGCTGTGAATCTCGAAGACGAACGTTTCGAACCCGACGGCCGCCTGGAGGTCGATGACCTCGATTCCGTCGGCCTCTTCCAGCAGCGGCTCGTGGCTGGCGAAACGGAAGTAGACAACCTGTCGGCCTTCGGCGGCGGCCTGGCGGGCGAAGGGGCGGACGAAGGGCAGGTACCGGTCGATGTTGGTGATCTGCCAGACCACGTTATCGCCGGGGCGAAGGCCGTCCAGCACCTTGTCCAGGCCGACCAGGCCGGTCGAAAGGTGTCCGTCGGATTCGGCCATAACGAAAGCTCCCGCTTTGCCGCGGCCGGCCGACTAGCTCAGGTCGGCCACATTCACGCCCAGAGCGACCTGGGCCAGTGCATTCAGCTTGTCCGGGTCGCCGGCAAAGTGCATCGTCTGGTGCACGTGCGTGATGGCCTCGCCCGGGGCGAGTTCGGCGGCGGGGCTGGAGGTCTCGATCTCGTAGAACGGCCCGAGTTGCCCGGCCCCGGGGGTGGCCTCACCATCATTGTAACTGTTGACGGCGTCTCCGGCGAAGGGCGCGTCCTGCAGTTCCCACAGGCTGTTGACGTAGGGCAAGCTCGGCGCGTCCGCCGGCAGATTGAAGGTGACGATCGTCAGCACGCCGGCATCGGGGTCGTAGCTGCCCATGGCGCGTTTGGCCCGGGCGGGGGACACGCCAATCTTGCTGCGGAATCGGCCGTCGCAGGCGAACAGCAGGGCGCCGTCGACGAACTGGCCGCGCTCGGCCGGGAGGTCGCAGAAGTAGTCGGTGGTGGCGGCCGGGCCGAGGTCGGCTTCATCACCGACCACGAACGGCACGATGACCTTGCCGGCGGGGAGCGGCTTGTATTGGCCCAGAATCCACACGCTGACCAGGCCGGTCTGGCGCGTCCAGGCGGCGTCGCCGGCGTTGCTCAGTTCGTTGACCGACTCGAATCCCACCATCTGCAGGCCGTCCACATTCGCCCCCAGCAGCTTGGCCGCCGCGGCTGAATCGATCACGTTGATCGTCCGCTGCACGTCGCAGGCGAAGCTCGCGCCGGAATAGTTGGTCACCTCGAATCGGCGGGTCATGGTCACCGACGTGTCGGATTTGGCTGTGACCTCAAACGCGCCGCTGTTGAAGCCGGCCGGCGTCTTCCAGTGGTCCAGGTCGAACGGCTCGCCGTTATCGAACCACAGGCCGAACTGCCCGGCCTCGGGTCCCAGCCAGAAGCGGTCCTCGCCACCGTAGTTGTTGAACAGGTCGTCGGTGGTTCCCGACGAAATGAAGTCGCTATTGAGCCAGCCGAAGCTGGCGCCGTCGTCCCCGGCCAGGGCGGAGGTCATGACGCGGCCTTGGAAGGCCGGCGCGACGGCCACACGGGCGTCGGCGGAGGCCTTCAGTTCAACGATGTCTGTTTGGGCCCTCAGCAGCGTCAGGTCCGCGGCGTAGGTACTCGATGAATCGGCGGTCATGGGGGTCCTTTCACGCGGGGTTTTCTTTGAGCCGTGTTGGCGGCTATCATATGGCATGGTTCAAGCATGCACGCAAGCGTTTTTGGTGGTGGTGCTGTTGGCAGCGGGCCCGGCCGCGGCGCTGGACATCATTCCGGTGTTCGTGGATAGTCCCGACCGCCCGTGGGCCCCGCACGAAAAGGCCGTTATCCATCAGGCCATCGCCGACTACGAGGCCGTCATCGCCGAGCCCGAGACGATTCGCGTGGCGTTCAAGGTCCACGAGGGAGACGATCACTTGGCGATGTGGTACGGTGTGGGCGAACCGGCCAACGGCGCCACGATCCGCCCCTGGACCAGCCAACTGCGACACACCGTGGCCCTGAGCACAGCCGTCGCGGACGCCCTGTGGTACGATTTGACCCCCGCGACCGACCGGGACGTGCCTGACGATGTTTGGGATGCGCTGACGGTCTTTCGCCACGAGCTGGGCCACATGCTGGGCCACCGCGGCGGATACTGCTTCGACAAGTGGGCCACCAGGCGCCAGCACGATCCGTGGGCGGCTTTGGTCGACAAGAGAGGCGTGTTCGATCCGGGCGGCCTGAACGTGCCGATCCATGGCAAGACGCTTGGCCACACCGAAGGCGGCGGCCTGATGACGCCCGTGATTCCGCCCGGGACGCGATATGACGTGGACCGGACCGTTCGCATGCTGGCGTTGGCCTACGGGTACAAGACCTACCTGCTCCCGCTTGCGTCGGCCAGCGCCGTCGGCGAGACTGTCCGGCCGGGCTGGGTCGAACGGGCCCCAATGATCGCGCTCGCCCTTGTTATTTGCCAGGCGACGTGGCGGTTTTCGCCCGGAGCCCGGCGCGAATGTTGACGGCCTTTGGGCCTGACCGAGCAGGCAGTTAGCGTTGGCGGAGGAGGCGGAGGCGTTTTTTGTCCCGCACAAGCGGCCCCTCCGAACGTACAACAAACAAGAGACCCGTGCGTTCATGCACGTGGGCTCGCAGCGGCGCGGCCAGGCGTTGCGTGTGAGGCAAATGGTGAGGGCGAGAACTTCCTCTTGCTGATCGCCCAAGCAGTTGCCGATAGAGAGGATAAGAGCTAGCTGTGTTGATAGGTCCACGGTCGGGCCATAGAATGACACATTGTCGCCACAGGAGCTGTGGCGGCTGGACGGGCCCAGGAAGGCCCATAACTGTTGAGATAGGAAAATGTTCGAACGATTTACGGATCGCGCTCGCAAGGTGATGGCGCTGGCCAATCAGGAGGCCCAGCGCTTCAACCACGAATACATCGGCACGGAGCACATTTTGCTGGGCCTGATCAAGGAAGGCTCGGGCGTTGGCGCCAACGTGCTCAAGAACCTCGGCGTGGACCTGCACAAGGTCCGCGTGGCGGTGGAGAAGCAGGTGACGCCGGGTCTGGAAATGGTCGCCATGGGCAAACTGCCCCAGACCCCCCGGGCCAAGAAGGTCATCGAATACGCCATCGAGGAGGCCCGCAACCTCAACCACAACTACATCGGCACGGAACACCTGCTGCTCGGCTTGCTGCGCGAGCAGGACGGCGTGGCCGCGACCGTGATGATGAACCTCGGGCTCAAGCTCGACCAGATTCGCGAGGAAGTGCTGTCGCTGCTGGGGGCCGGGATGGACGTTGACGAAGCCGACATCGGTGAGGGCCCCGGCGGGGCCGAGCCGGTCGAGGCCCTGGGCGGATCGCGCCCCGAAGGGGGCGCCGCCCGAAAGTCCAAGAGCAAGACCCCCGCTCTGGACAGCTTCGGTCGCGACCTGACGGAACTGGCCCGCCAGGACCAACTCGACCCCGTGATCGGCCGAACCGGCGAGATCGAGCGCGTGGTCCAGGTGCTGTGCCGCCGCACCAAGAACAACCCCGTGCTGCTGGGCGAGGCCGGCGTCGGCAAGACCGCCATCGTCGAGGGCCTGGCCACGCAGATCGTCACCAACGAGGTGCCCGAGATTCTGGCCGAACGCCGGATCGTGGCGCTGGACCTGGCGATGATGGTGGCCGGCACGAAATACCGCGGCCAGTTCGAAGAGCGCATCAAAGCGGTCATGAACGAGGTCCGCCGCGCCAAGAACGTGATTCTGTTCATTGACGAGCTTCACACCCTGGTCGGCGCCGGCGGGGCCGAGGGCGCCATCGACGCCGCCAACGTCCTGAAGCCCTCCCTCTCGCGTGGTGAAATCCAGTGCATCGGCGCCACCACCATGGACGAGTATCGCAAACACATCGAGAAGGACGGCGCCCTGGAACGCCGCTTCCAGACGATTATCGTTAATCCGCCGACCACCGAGGAAACGCTGGATATCCTCCGCGGCCTCCGGGATCGCTACGAAAGTCACCACCGCGTCAAGTTCACCGAGACCGCGCTGGGTAAGGCGGTCGAACTGTCCGGCCGGTATATCACCGGCCGCGTCCAGCCCGACAAGGCCATCGACGTCATCGACGAGGCCGGCGCCCGCGTGCGACTGAAGAATATGTCGCGTCCGCCCGACCTGGCCGAGATCGATGCCCAGATCGAACAGGTCGACGTCGACAAGCAAGAGGCCGTCCGCAGCGCCGATTACGAGCAGGCGGCCGTCCTCCGCGACAAGGCCGAGAAGCTTCGTGCCGAACGCGAAGAGAAGGACCGCGAGTGGCGCGAGCAATCGGGGCAGGCCGCCGCCACGGTGGATGAAGAAATCATCGCCGAGGTCGTCTCCAAGATGACCGGCGTGCCCCTGACCCGCCTGGAGACCGAAGAAGCCAAGCGCCTGCTGGCGCTGGAAGACGAACTGCACCAACGCGTGGTCAGCCAGGACGAGGCCATCAAGGCCGTCGCCAAGAGCATCCGCCGGGCGCGTTCCGGCCTGAAGGACCCCGGCCGTCCGATGGGGTCGTTCATCTTTGCCGGGCCCAGTGGCGTCGGCAAAACGCTGCTCAGCAAGGCCCTGGCCGAGTTCATGTTCGGCGACGAGGAAGCCCTCATCCAGTTGGACATGTCCGAGTTCATGGAGAAGCACAATGTTTCGCGGCTGGTCGGCGCGCCTCCGGGCTATGTCGGCTACGAAGAGGGCGGCCAGCTCACCGAGCGCATCCGCCGTCGGCCTTACGCGGTGCTGCTGCTGGACGAAATCGAAAAGGCCCACCCGGACGTTTTCAACATGCTCCTGCAGGTCATGGAAGAAGGTCGCCTGACGGACTCCTTCGGCCGCCAGGTGGACTTCCGCAATACCGTCATCGTCATGACCACCAATATCGGCGCCGACCTGATTCGCTCCAAGGGCGGGTTCGGCTTCAGCAAGCAGGGGGAAGACGCCAGCTACGAGAAGATGAAGGATATGCTGCACAAGGAAGTGGAGCGTTACTTCCGGCCGGAGTTCCTCAACCGCCTGGACGACGTGATTGTCTTCCGCAGCCTGGTCCGCGACGACCTGTACACCATCGTCGAATACGAGCTCCGCAAGCTGCGCGAGCGGCTGGGCAAGCAGCATCTGGAACTGGTCCTGGACGACGAGGCCAAGGAATACCTGATCGAGAAGGGCTACAACCCGGACTTTGGCGCTCGTCCGCTGCGTCGGGCCATCGAGCATCACATCGAGGATCCGATTTCCGAGGAGATCTTGCGCGGCACGTATAAGGGCAAGACCCAGATCGACGTGACGACCCGGTCCGACCGCGACGAGGACGGCGAAGAGGTCAAGCACCTGTACTTCGAGGCCTCCGGCGAGGTTGCCCCGGAAGAGAACGCTGATGACGCTAACGGCGGCGACGGCGCCGACCTGGCCGAGGTGCATGAAGGCACGTAGGCCCTGCGAGGCCCATCATTGTGAAAGTCTATCACCGGGCGGTTCGACAGGGCCGCCCGGTTGCTTTTGCGCCGATCGCTGACGCGGCCGGTGCGGCTATGTTATGATGCGGATCGATCCCCAGGTCCGGAGACGGGCCGATTCCGGCGGGAACTTCGTGAACGCACGAGCGTCTAAACCACTGAGGCGAGCTGTCCAACGGCCGGTTGGCGACTGCGCAGACGTGGTGACACTCGACGACATGACATTGGTGCAGCGGGTACGCGGCGGCGACCGACAGGCGTTCGGCGTGCTGGTGGGCCGATATCAGGATCGGGTCTTCAACCTGGTCCTGCGGATGGTCAGCCGGCGGGCCGAGGCCGAAGAGATCGCCCAAGAGGCGTTCCTGAAAGCGTTGGAGCGGATTGACCAATTCAAAGGCAACAGCCGGTTCTACACCTGGCTGTTTCGGATTGCGGCCAACCTGGCGATTTCAAATCAGCGGCGGCGCCAGCGCGTGCGGTTCCATTCGATGACCCGCGACGAAGACGACGCGCCCGTTGCCGACAGCCTGACCGCCGAGCTGGCGCAGCAGCGGTCGCCCGACCCGGTCACCGCGGCCGTCGCCTCGGAAACGCGGTCGATCGTGGCGGAGGCCTTGGCCACGCTGGATGAGCCTTTCCGCGTGGTGCTGGTGCTGCGGGACATGCAGGATATGGATTATGCGGAAATGGCCGAGGTGCTGGACGTGCCGGTCGGCACGGTCAAGAGTCGCCTTTTCCGCGCCCGGCGGCTGTTGCGGGAGCTTCTGGAAGGACTTCGCCCGTGATGAAGTGCCATTCACAAGGTGACGAGCAGATATGATCGAGCGAGAGGATCAATTCGAGTCGTTGTCGGCCTATTTGGACGGCGAGCTTTCGCCGGCGGAGGCGCTGGACCTCGAAAGCGCCTTGGCTGCCGACGCCGACCTGCGGGCCGAGCTGGAAGCCCTGCGCGAAACGCGCGCCTTGTTGCAGGACCTGCCGGCCGAGACCGCCCCCGACCACTTCGCCCGCGAGGTGTTGCGCCGGGCCGAGCGCCACCATCGCATCGGCCTGCGCTCCCCCGGAGGCGCCTTGCGCCGGGCCCGATGGATTTCCATGGCCGCCGCGGCCATCGTGTTGCTCGCCTGCGGCCTGGCGATGATCATCATCTCGCAGTTGCAGCAGCCGATCGAACAGGGGCCCATTGCGGTCGATCCCGGTGTCATGCCGGCCCCCGGTGTGCTGGCTGCCGATGGCGAAGGAACGCCAATGCTGGCCGTCGTCAACGAGGTGATTTGGACCGACGACATGGCCATGACCCAAGCTCAGGTCGAGAACCTCCTGGCCGACAATCGCGTCGATCGAATGGTCGCGACGGTACCGGTTTCAAGAGCCTCCGACATCCCCGTCAACGTCAACCAATTCCAGTCGCGGGCCGTTGACCCGAGCCAGGTCGAGATTGTCGCCGATGTTGAGCTCACGCAGGTCGCCAAGTTGCGCAAGAACCTGGCGGACATCCGCGTGTCTCAACGGGTGGTGCAAGGGCCGGTTGACGTGGCGGAGTTCGAATCCGCCGACAGCCCGACCCCAGAGGCAACGTCCCTACCGGTGGCGGATGTTACGGCCGAGGGAGGCCTCCCGGCCGATGGGGTCTTCATCGACGAGGCAGACCATAGTGCTGCGGACGATCTCGTCGCCGCCCCCCGGACCCAGCGCCTGGTGATCACCCTCAACCGGCGGATCGATCCGGACATGCTGCGCAGCCGCCGGGCCGCCGGGCCCCGCCCCGCCGGCAACCCGAGCCATCGCTAGAAAGGCCGGTGGCACAGGCTGCCTGCAACCTGTGTAGCCAGACGAACACGGCTTGCCAGCAAGCCGTGCCACCCCAACGGGGTCGGTTTCAGACAGGGCGCCGAAACTACTCGACCACCATTTCGGTGCTACGCTCGTAGGTGATGGTCGTCTCGCCTTCGACGTCTTCGGTGTCCTGAAGGTCGGGGTGGTCGTCCATCTGCTGGGTGTCGTACCAGGCCTTGTGGCTGACCTTGCCTCCCTGGAACTTGATGATGGCCTTGTAGAACGGCTTCTCGTTCTCGTAGATCCATTCATCGGAGAAGGTCGCGTAAGGTTTGCCGAGGGTCTTCTCGACCTCGAACTGGTCCTGGCCGACGTAGATGGTCTCATACCGCGGGCGGGTGAACTTGTTGCAGCCGGCGCTGAAGAAAGCGGCCATCATCGCGATTGCGATCAGACATGTCAGCGTGCGTCGAGTCATTCGGGGGCTCCTTTGTCCTGGCGGGCGTACTTGCCGGCCACGAAGACGCGTTCGTCAAATAGCTGCTCGGTGAACGGACTGATGAAGTAGACCTCCAACACATATTGGGTTCCGGGGGTCAGAGTCTGGTCCCATTGGAGGTTGAACTTGTAGGTTTGGCTGATGGGGTCCCAGTGGCGCCGGTTCTTCTCGGGCTCCAGGAGTTGCTCTTCCCAAGCGGCCAGGCGTTTGCCTTTCTGGTTGATGGAATATCGCCGGTAATTGTGCAAGGAGAACCGGAATCGCCCGAACGCCTTGGTCGGATCGCCGAAGCCATCCAGCGCCTTGATTCGCGCCTCGATGGCCTTGTTGCCGCCCTTGGCGTTGTCGGTCTGCGTGCCGGTGAAGGGGTGGATGGAGATCGCCTTGGGCAGCAGCAGGTCCAGGGGCTTGGGCACCGGATGGATCAGCCGCTCACCGTCGACGGCCTCGTCGGAAGGGGGGATGATGTCCGGATTCTCCAGCAGCAGGTCGTCGGTGGGGTCGCGCCCGTTGCAGGCGACCGCCGACAGGAGCAACGCGAGCGCGAGGCCGCGGACCAACATCATTGTTTGAGCTCGTAACATAGCGCGGAAGATTATAGATGCACCGGGCCGGCGCAACAACCCGTCGGTGTCGCAAGTGGGTTAACGTTACGGGCGTCAAGGAATTGCTCCTTTCCTGACGAGCCCGTCGCAGAGACAATGACCCACGGCCTCGGCCGGCCCGGCCGACCCACAACGCAACAGGAGTTTGACGTGGCCGATTACAAAATAGGCGATGCCTCCGGCAAGTGGCCGGAAAAGGCATACAAGAACCTCGGTTTCCTCAACAGCGCCTCGGCGCGGTCGATCCGCATTCTGTGCGAGTACATCGAGCCGCGCGTGCGGTTCGAAACGCTCGGCATCAAGGACACGGTGGTGTTCTTCGGCTCGGCCCGGACGCTGTCGGCCGAACAGGCGCAGGATCGACTCGAAAGCGTCGAAGCGGACGGCCGCGGCGGCCATATCGAAGGGGACGAACTCGAACGTCGCCTCAAACTCGCCCGTCGCGATCTGGACATGAGCCGCTACTACGAGGATGCCCGCGAGCTCGCGCGACGGCTGACTGAGTGGGCGATGCAGCTAACGGACAACGGCGACGGCAAGCGGTTCGCCATTTGCTCCGGCGGCGGGCCCGGCATCATGGAGGCCGTCAACCGCGGCGCCACCGACGCAGGTGGGCCGTCGATCGGCCTGAATATCTCCCTGCCCATGGAGCAGCAGCCCAACCCGTACCAGACGCCCGAGCTCTCGTTCGAGTTCCACTACTTCTTCATCCGCAAGTTCTGGTTCACCTGTCCGGCCCGGGCGTTGGTCGCTTTCCCCGGGGGATTCGGCACCATGGACGAGCTGTTCGAACTGCTCACGTTGACCCAGACCAACAAGAGCCCCCTAAAGATCCCCATGTTGCTGTACGGCTCGGACTTCTGGTCCAAGGCCGTCGACTTCGACTACCTGCTCGAAACCGGCGTGATCTCCCCGGAAGACCACGACCTCTACCGCCGCTTCGACGACGTCGACACCGCCTTCGAGTTCCTCAAAACCGAACTAACCCGCCACTTCCTAGACCCCGACCAAGATTGTCTGGAGGCGTAGGTAGGGCGTGCAACAAGTTGCACGCCTTACGGGCTTGGCTTCGCAGACTCAGCTCTGGTACACGCCTTCAGCACGTCGTTTCTCGGAGATGTCGTTGATGACCGTGCCGTGAAGGACCTTCAGGCCCAACGGTTTGATGACTTTCTCGATGTAATCTAGGTGGGGGCAGGCGGGGCTGTGGTAGTTGGCTTTGCACATGCACGAGGACAAGTGTTCAACGTCAGCGACTTTGGGAATAGGTGTGCGTGAACGCTAAGTCACA
>CAYRZU010000051.1:0-27944 GCA_964428895.1 uncultured Planctomycetaceae bacterium | reverse complement strand
TGGTTCTGGGCCTCCGGCGACGCCTACGGCACCGTCACCCAGAAACGCTCCGGCAAGACCGGCCGAAAGATCGCCGTGGAACTAACCGTCCTGGGCGGCCAACTCCCCCTCAGGGCCCTCACCCTAACCAAGCACGGCCAGGCGCGCCTACCCCGCCCGAGGACCCTCAAGGCCGGGCAGACCGTTCGTCTGAGCGTAGGGAGATCGTAGAAGACAACACGTAGGTAACCCATGAACATCGAGGTCATCGAAGCCGGGCCGGAGTTGATGCCGGTCGTGTTGAACTTGGGGCGGTACTAGACCTACGACTTCACGGAGTTCTGTGGGTTTCGCTGTCCCGATAGCGGCCTGTACCGCATCGACATGTGGGAGAAGTATTGGTCCGAGGATGATCGTTGGGCGTTCCTGGTAAGGGTTGATGGCGAACTGGCCGGCTTTGTTTTGGTCGGGCCGGACGGGACGCAGCGGGACACCCAGTACGATATCGGCGAGTTCTTCATCCTGCGGAAGTTCCGCGGGCAGGGGGTGGGGCAGCGCGTCGCGTTCGACATCTTCGACCGCTTCCGGGGCCGATGGGAGGTCCGGCAGGTCGTCCAGAACAAACCGGCTACTGCTTTCTGGCGTAAGGTCGTCGACCGCTACACGGGCGGGAACTACCACGAACTGCCCGAGCCCGTGCAAAACGCCGAATGGACCAACGTGGTGCAGACGTTCGACAATACGGGTCAAGCTCGGTAGTCGTTCAGCATTCGCAGGTGGGCGTGTTCGGCTCGGATGAGGGTGTGGATGGCCTCGGAGTTGGGAAGCGAGGCGGCGATGGCGGTGTAGTAGTCGATGGCGCTCTGTTCGATCTGCTTGGCCATGGCGACCAGGGCCGAGACGTTGCTTTCGCCGAGCAGTCTCCCCACGGCGGCGTGATCCGGGAAGATCGCCTTTCGGGCGGCCCGTCGGGCCTCGGTCAACTCCTCATCTCGCAGGACGACCGTTTCGCCGCGTTCGGCCATCTTGGCCCGGATCTGCAGGAAGTACTCGCAGTGTTTGATTTCGGCGGCGGCAAGCTTGTGGCATAGGCTCGCCAGCTTTGGGTCAATGCCCGAACTGGCGAGGGTCTCGTAGAAGTCTCCGCCCAAGTGTTCCATCTCGATGGCGGTTTCAATCGCCAAGTGAGGGCAGACTGGCGCTGATGTGTGCTCGTTCATCGTTGTTTCCCCGTACTGGTCCACGTTTTGTCCTGCGAAAGGGCGCTCACCCTATATATCGGCAGGGAGACGGGGCGGATTGAGCGAGTTGGTTGCCGCCCCCGGTGTGGCAAAAAACGAACGCGGCGGGTCAGGGGACCCGCCGCGCTAGGCAGTTGTTCTCAGACCTCCAATCCCACCCCTCGATCCTCTCCTACTGTCCCTTCCACAGCCGCACGTATTTTCGGGCGAGCTGGATGTCGGCCAGGGCGTCGGGGGCGTTGCACATGGGGGGCTGGTCGCCGCGGACGGCGGCCAGGAAGTTGGTGGCCTGTTGGCGCATGGCGCCGATGGGCCGCAGCGTTGGGCGGGTGCGGCTGGGCGTTGCGCCTTCGGGGTCTTCGTAGAGTTCGACCGCGCCGGCTCGGCCGATCGCCAGCGGCGGGGGAATCTGGATGTTCAGGTAGCCGCGTTCGAAGCAGACCAAGGCCGATTCTTCCCAGCCCTCGCTCGTCATGTAGGGCGTCATTTCGATGGTGACGGCGGCGCCGCTGTCCGAGGTGCCAGCCAGCATCACGCCGGTCGGCTCGGCGTACTTGACCGACCAGTTCTCACCCAGCAGATGGCGGGCCAGGTTGACCTGGTGGATGTAGTAGTTCACGAAGCCGGTGTAATGGCCGAACGTGTCTTCGTCCATGTCGGCTGCGGGCGGGTCCATCTCCAGCTTGAGCGGTTCGTCGCCGCCGTTGATGACGGTGTCGAACCCGCGTTCGACCCAGTCGCCGGCCGGCATGAGGACGCGGACGTAGGTCAGGCGACCCAGCTCGGCGGATTCCTGCAGGCGGCGGATCTGCTTGACCGCCCACATGATGGCCGGGTCGGACCGTTTGTGGTAGCCGACCATCAGGAAGCCGTCGTTGGCGGCGTCGGCGGCCACGATGCGCTCGCCGGCTTCAACCGTGCTGGCGATGGGTTTTTCGGTAAAGACCGGTACGCCGGCTTTGCGCAGCTCGGGCACGAGCACGCCGTGGCGGTCGAACGGCTGAGAAGCCACGACCGCGTCGAGCTTCTCAGCGGCGAGCATCTCGGAGAAATCAGCGTAAACGCTCGGGATGCCGTAGTGGGCGGCCACGAGCTGGGCGGTCTTGGCCCGGGGTTCGGCCAGGGCAACCACGTCGCATTCCTTGAGGGTGGCGTAGTTCCGCAGGTGGGCGCACTGGCCCATCATCCCCACGCCGCAAAAACCGATCTTCAATGGTGAATCAGACATTGGGTGACCTTTCTGTAGGAGGGTTTCAGTACACCGACGGCGGCCGGAGAGCAAGGGGGAAGTCAGGGAAAGGGCTGCGGGTCGAGGGGGCTCGGGCCCGAGTTCTCAGGTCCCCGGAGCGGAGCGCGCGGGAGCGAAGGTACGCGTCCTGCCACGCTTGCTCTTCTGGCCCGATATAGTAGAATCACAATAGGTCCCTTCCCATGAGGGCGGCACAAGTGTGTTGCGAGGTAAGGGCAGGGGTACGTACGAAGGGAGCACGCAAGATGAGAGTTCATATCATTGTCGCCGCTGTAATCGGTCTTCTGGCCATGGGAGCGTCGGCCGAGGAGCCGTACCAGGTTGCCTGGTCACGGCAACTTGGCTCGAGTGGCATCGATTTCGCTCGGGCTCAGCAGCTTTTCGAAGAAGACTTCGAGACTGGTCTCGACGGTTGGATTGGCAAGGAAGGCGGGCCGCACAGTGGCATTCTGGTTGTGGACCCCCTTCGGCCGTCCAACACCGTTCTCACCTTCACGGAAACCACGACCTACGGAGATATCTTCGGAGAATTCATAACCCCACCGAGCGGCGTCCTTACCCTAGCGTTCGACTACCTTGGTCTGGAGCAAGAAGGATCCATCCCGGGCGACCTAGGGGGGTTCATCGGGTATTACGTTAGCCCTCTGGAAGGGCGAATGGCTTGCCGGGACGCGAGGGGCGTCCGACATATTGGTTGATGATGGACAGTGGCATCGATACGAGATCAGCTTCATCCCTGAGGCCACCCCCTTCCGAGTGATGATGGAGGACTTCTCCTTTTCTGGTGGCGTGCCCGGTGACGCCTTCTTCGACAACATCGAGGTCGTTTTCGATCCGGACCCCGATTTCGACGGCGACGGCGACGTGGATGCGGATGACATCAACCTCCTGCGGTCCAAGGCGGGCATGGGCGACCCCACTTTCGACTTGGACGGCGACGGCGATACCGACGACGGCGATCTGGCCAAGCTGGTCGAAGACTACGTGGAATGGAGCCGGCCCGGGGCCAGTGGCGTCGGAACGGCCATTGGGGATTTCAACTTGGACGGACAGGTCAACGCCAGCGACCTGCTCCTCTTGCAGGCCTACTTCGGCAACACCGGAGTCATTTGGCAGAACGGCAACAGCAACTGCGATAGCATGTCTGACGCCACGGACCTGATCCGCCTGAAAGACCACTACGGCTTCATGGTGGCATCAGCCGTCCCCGAGCCGGCCACACTGGGCCTGCTGGCCCTGGGCGGCCTGGTGCTCTTGAGACGGAAGCAGTGGTAGGGCACGTAGCTGCGCTATACATACTCGAGTGTGGGCCGGTAGCGAAATCTGAAGCACTTGGAGAAGCTGCCACCCCATCTCTGTCTTCTTTGTTGAGGGGCTGCTTCTTGTCTGTTCTTCTCGAGCCTCAAGCCTCGGGCTCCATCTGATGTTGACATGATCCCGGCCGTCCGTTCCACTATGCGCTTTCCGCGCCGCCCGGGCGGCCGACATCAACCCCCACGAGGATTCACTGATGGTATCGAAGCGAAGCAAGAGCAAGGCTTCCGGCAAGAGAGCAGCTTCCGGCAAGAAGGCCCCCAAGAAGGCCCCCAAGAAGGCTCCGGCCAAGGTCACCGGCCACATCATCACCCACAACCACTGGGACCGCGACTGGGTCCTGACCGAGTTGATCACCCGCAAGCAGGCGGCCGGGTTCTTCAAGAACCTGTTCGAGATGTTCGAATCCGAGCCGGACTACAAGATGGTCACCGACGGCCAGGTGGAAGTCATCGACGACTACCTCGAGCTGCTCTCGCCCGCCAAGCGCAAGGCCGCCGAAGCCACATTCCGCCGCTGGGGCAAGCGCGGCAACCTGGCCATGGGCCCGACCTACATCCAGCCGGACTACGTGCTGATCTCCGGCGAGACGCACGTCCGCAACCTGCTGCTGGGCCACAAGGTCGGCAACCATCTGGGCAACGTGATGAAGGTCGGCTGGCTGGTCGACACCTTTGGGCACATCAGCCAGACGCCGCAGCTACTGAACCAGTTCGGCATCAACGGCATCTTCATCGCCCGTGGTTTTCCGATTCCGCCCGATGAGATCATGAGCGAGTTCACCTGGTCGGGCCCGGACGGCAGTAACCTGCTGGCCGTCTACACCATGAACACCACGCGGAACGCGATGAACCTGGCGCAGATGCCCAAGATCGCCGAGAACCGCATCGATATCGAAGTCGAGAAGCTCACCCCGCTGTGCTTCGCCCCGCACATTCCGCTGATCAACGGTTTTGAGCAGGACCAGGTCATCGACGACGTCTTGCCCATCATCCGCAAGATCAACGCCACCGAGGGCAAGCCCTACGACCTCAAGCAGACCAACCCGGATGAGTTCATCGAAATCATCCGCCCGTACCTGGAAAACAAGAAGCTGCCACACTGCGAAGGTTTCCTCTATAGCGGCATCTACATGCCGTTGCTGCACGGCACGCTGTCGGCCCGGATGGCCGTCAAGCTCCGCAACGACGAATGCGAGAAACGCCTGGAGAAGTTCGCCGAACCGCTCAGTAGCTTCACCTGGCTGCATGGCGACAAGTACCCCCGCCAGGAAATCGAGCGTTGCTGGAAGTTGCTCCTCAAGAACGACCACCACGACGACATCTGCGGCTGCAACTCCGACGAAGTCGACAAGGACATGCACGCTCGGTACGACCAGGTGGATCGGATTTCGGGCACCGTGCTGACCGATAAGTTCCAGCGGATCGTCTGCAACGTGGACACCCGCAAGGCGGGCAAGGACGGCATCTCCCTGGTCGCGTTCAACCCCGTCAATTCCGAACGGAACGATACGGTCAAGACTGTCATCGAACTGCCCAAGGATTTCGGGCCGTTCAAGGTCGTCGATGCCGCGGGCAAGACGCTGCCGCTGCAGATCACGAGCGTGAAGGGCCGCAAGTTCGAGATCGCCTTCCGGGCCAAGTTGCCGCCGCTGGGTTACGCGACCGTGTTCGTCAAGCCGCTCGGCAAGAGCAAGCTGCCGGCCGCTTCCGGCCTGTGCGTCAGCGAAAAGAAGCTCACCGCCGAGAACAAGTTCCTCAAGATCAAGATCAACGACAACGGCACCGTCAACGTTACCTGCAAAGCCACCGGCAAGACCTACCGCCAGTGCGGCAAGCTGGTCGACGGCGGCGACATGGGCGACGTGTACGACTACTCGTATCCGCCGGTCGAGACGCTGGTCTCCAGCGCCGACTGCAAAGCCACGGTCACGCTGGAAGACGCCGGGCCGCTTCTCGCCCGCTTCCGGGTTGAATACGTGATGAAGGTCCCGCGGGCGCTGCACAAGGATCGCCAGCGCCGCGAGAGTAAGCGGGTGGATATGCCGGTGGTCAGCACCATCGAGTTGGCGGTCGATTCCGAGCGCGTCGAGTGGCAGACGTCGCTGACCAATGTCGCCAAGAACCACCGCGTGCGGGTGCACTTCCCGACGGGCGGCATCAAGAGCGAACAGTCGTTCGCCGGCGAATCGTTCGACGTCAATCCGTTCACATACCTGGGCGAGCTGTGGGGCATTGAGCTGCCCAAGCGGCTGGAGGGCCTGGTTGTGCCCGGCCGCGACACCGTTCGCATCACCAGCTACCCGTTCCACGGGTTCTGCGACTACAGTGACGGCAAGACTGGCGCCGGCGCCCTGGCCAAGGGCGTTCGCGAATACGAAATCGTCAAGCCCTCCCGCGAAATCGCCCTGACGCTCTTGCGAAGCGTCGGCTGGATGACGCACCTGGACATCCTGACCCGCAACGGCGACGTCGGCTGGGAAATCTACACCCCGACCGCCCAGTGCTTCGGCACGTACAGCTTCCGCTATGGTTTCACGCCGCATAAGGGCGACTGGTTCGCCGGCGGCGTGCACACCCAGAGCGAACTGTTCAACGAGCCGGTTCGCGTGGTCAAGACGTCGACCCATCCGGGCACGTTCGCCAACCAGATGAGCTTCGCGAAGATCACCCCTCCGGGCAAGCTCCTGCACTCCTCGACCAAGATCAGCGAAGACGGCAAGGCCCTGATCGTCCGCTGCTACAACCCGCGTGACGCCAAGGTCACCGGCAAGGTGGAAGTGGCCGGCAAGGTCAAGAGCGCCCTCAAGAGCAACGTCGCTGAGGATGTCACCGCCGAAAAACTCAAGAAGGTGGGCAACGCCTACACCTTCACGGCCGGCAAGCGAGAGATCGTCACGCTGCGGTTCGAGATGGCCCGCGACAGCGTGCTGGCTCGCAAGCCGCCGGCGTCGCTGGCCAAGGCTACCCAGGCCTGCCCGCGCGAGTTGCCGGTCAAGGAACCGTCGCTGGACATCGAGCTGCCGCCGTTCGTGACCGCCGATGAGATCGCGGCTGAGAAGAAGCGTCTGGCCAAGATCCAGAAGCGTCACACGAAGTTCAAGGCCCAGCACGCCGCCCTCGGTAAGCGGGTCAAGGCCCTGGCGGCTAAGGGCGTTGAGGATGACGACCTGCTGATCGAGTGGTCCAAGATCGGCCACATGGTGTCGCTGGAGCGTCGGTACATCGATGAGGCCAAGTTCTCCGTGCTGCTGACCCAGCGACGCTGGTACGAGCAGACCGTCAAGGACCCCAAGCGTCTCAAGGCGCTCATGAAGAAGACGCAGGCGGGTATCGCCAAGACGCAACTGCCCGAGCTGCGAATCATCGGCCGTCTGCACGAGTACGTGCGGCAGTTCTACGTCTCGCGTAAGGCCAGCAAGCTCGGCAAGGGCATTGCCGACATGGCCAAGGAAGTCACCGACGCCGCGATGGCCAACACCGCCCAAGAATCCATGGCCGCCCGCGACGCGCGGAAGAAGAAGTAACAGCATTCACCACAGAGGACACAGAGAGCACAGAGAACAACAAGACTAGTTAGAAGCAAGACGCGGCGTCCCACTGGGCGCCGCGTTTGCTCTTGGCGGGTATTGTTGTTCTTTGTTCAGCCGGCAAATCTTCGCTATGATGATCGGCGGAAGATAGGGCCGGGCGGGCAATGATGAGAGATGCGGGGCCCCAGTCACATCGACGAGGAACCTTCAGATGAGAACATGCACTCTGCGCTGCATCGCGCTTTGCGGGCTGGCGATTGTCATCGGCTGCGATACGCCAGGCCCTGACGAGGAGAACACCGTGCGGACGACCATCATACGAGGCGACGATCACGCCTTACTGGAAGGTGTCAACGGCTGGGGGCCCGGCGGCAGAGAGAGTTCGGCCCACGCGGCGCAGGCGTCGATCATGGAAGCGATTGGGGAGGATGTCGACTACACGTACCTCCTTGGCGTGTCGTCGCTGGCGTTTCGAATGCAGGTCAGCAAGGATGGGCTGTGCCCCAGTTCGCCGCACGCGTTCGTCGGCTACACGTGTTCCGAGCGTTCGGACGAAGCGATTCCGCGCGAATCGACGGTGTTTGCGCTGACCGATGCCGATGAGGAACTCGTCGCAACGGCGCGCGCGGCGGTGGTTGAGAGCATTGACCGGGGTGTGCCCGCCCGGTTCGGCACCGAAGAGCTGGGCGTGATCATCGGCTACCAGGCCGGAGGCGCCGAGTGGACATGCCTCCACCCGATGCGCGGCGGCCCGTTCGTTGTGACCGACGTGCCCTGGGGAGTAACGGTGTATGGCGAGCCCAAGGCCGAGATGTCCTCGCGGCGCGAGCTGATCATCGACTCGCTCCGACAGGCGGTGGCCATGGCCCACGCGGAAGAATCGGGCGGCTACTACGTGGGCTTACGTGCATGGGAGGATTTTATCGCCAAGATCGAGGCGCTTCAGGGCGGGGCCGACGAAGATGCGCTCAGCGCAGCGATGGTGGGCAATTCGTGGATCTATGAATGCTTGACCAACTACCGGGAGTTCGCCGCCGAGTACCTCCGCGCCGTCGCGCCGGACTTCGAGCCCGACGTGGCCGAGCATCTTCTAGCCGCTGCGGACCTGTACGCCAAGATGTCGGCCGACGTTCTCAAGAAGGACACGTGCGTGCTGAGCATCGCCCCGCTGCCCTGGTCGCTCGAAGAGGGCCAGAGTTGGACCGACGACATGAGAGCGGACCAGCTGCGGCGATTGAAGGAAGCCCTGCCGCTGGAACGAGAAGCGATTGGTGAACTGAACGCGGCCCTCGCCGTCATCGACTCAGAGTGATGCGGGCCTTCGCTCGCATGGCCACGGCGCGGAAGAAGAAGTAACAGCTCTTAGGCCTCTGCGGTCCACGATCTCACTTCCGGCTGTCTTCGTGGTAGTCTGTTTCTTTTCGGCATAGAATGTCGCGTCATGAACGAGACGGATACTTCTCTAGCGTGCGAGCGGACCGGTGGGCTGCGCTTTTCGGTTCTGACCTTCGGTGGGGGCATCTTCCTGGGCGCGCTATTGCTGTTTCAGGTGCAGCCTATTATTGCGCGGTTCATTCTGCCGTGGTTCGGCGGCACGACCGACGTGTGGACCACCTGCATGCTGTACTTCCAGGTGATGCTGCTGGCCGGCTACGCCTACGCCCACGCCAGCGCCACCTGGCTGCCCGCGCGGGCGCAGGCCGTCTTGCACCTGGCGCTGATCGTTGGGGCGTTGGTGCTGCTGCCGATTATCCCGTCGGAATCGTGGCAGCCGGACGGGGCCGCCTGGCCCGTGCCGCGCATTCTGCTGATCCTATTGGCGACCACGGGGTTGCCGTTCTTTGTGCTAGCCGGCACGAGCCCGCTGCTACAAAGCTGGTTTACGCGGGTCCAGCACGGGCGATCGCCGTATCGGTTTTACGCGGTATCCAACGCCGGGTCGTTGCTGGCGCTGCTGAGCTATCCGTTCGTGGTCGAACCGCTGCTGGGCCGTGTGGACCAGAGCTTCCTGTGGTCGGGCGGCGTGGCGGTCTACGCGGTCATCGCGCTGGTCTGCGCGGTGCAGGTCTGGCCGAGCAAGGCCGAGCCGGCGCCGGCCGCCGAGGCCGGACCCGACAGTGAAGCCGCCGACGCGCCGCCGTCGCTGGCCCGCCGGGCGTTGTGGGTGCTGTTGCCGATGACGGGCTCGGTGCTGCTGTTGGGGTCGACCAACCTGATCTGTCTGGATCTGGCCCCCGTGCCGTTCCTGTGGATCCTCCCGCTGGTGCTCTACCTGCTGACGTTCGTGATTTGCTTCCACGATCAGCGATGGTACCAGCGCGGGTGGATGATCGGCCTGTTGTTCGGGCTGACCGCGCTGATGCTGGCGATGCGATACAGCGAGGGCGCCATTCCGGTCGGCCTCCACGTGGGGGCGATCTCGCTGGCCCTGTTCGTCGGATGCATGATCTGCCACGGGGAGGTCTATCGCCTTCGGCCTCACGCGCGTCGACTGACACGCTACTACCTGTCGCTGTCGCTGGGCGGGGCGTTGGGCGGCGTATTGGTGGCGGTGGTGGCCCCGTTGGTGCTGACCGACTACGTGGAGGCCTACCTGGCCTTGGCGGCGTGCCTGGCGATCGGGTCCCAGTTGACGTCGGTGCGGGTCCGGACCGATACGCGATGGGTGTTGACGGCCCTGGCCGGTGGGGTGGCGGTGCTGGTGCTGGTGTTGCCCGCCTACACCACGCGGGGGCATGACCTGCAGTTCCGTGAGCGGAACTTCTACGGCGTGCTGAGTGTGGAGCAGAGCGGGGACGCCGGCGTCACCATGCGGATCATGCGGCACGGCACGACCGTTCACGGGTATCAGTTCCTTGCCCCGCCTGAGGGACGCACCAAGGCCGTCTGCTATTACGGCCCCAACAGCGGGGCGGGGCTGGCGATGCGGCTGCTTGCCGGCCAGCGGAATCGCGCCGTCGGCGTGATCGGCCTGGGGACGGGCAATATGGCGGTCTACGGGAAGCCGGGCGACCACATCCGCTTCTACGAGATCAACCCCATGGTGCAGCAACTGGCCGAGGAGCGGTTCACCTACATGGCGGATTCGGCGGCCGAGGTCGATGTGGTCTTGGGTGACGGCCGATTGGCCCTGGCGGCCGAGCCGTCGGGGTCACTGGACCTGCTGATCGTCGACGCCTTCAACAGCGATGCGATCCCCGTTCACCTGCTGACCGAAGAGGCCTTCGCGATCTACCTGGATCGACTCAAGCCCCGTGGCGTGCTGGCCCTTCACCTGACCAACAAGTTTCTGACGCTGGGTCCGGTGGCCCTTCGGCTGGCCGACGAGGCCGGCTGGCCCGCGTATTGGGTCAACAGCGCCGGCTTGACGCCGCAGTTGAAAGGGACGGGCGAACAGCCGTCTCAGTGGGTCCTGGTGACCAAACGGAGGGGCGTCGTACGCGACCCGTTCGCCAACGCCGCCCTGGTTACGCCCCCGGACGATCTGGACGACTGGTCCATCTGGACCGACGACCACGTTCGCCTACTTCAGGCGATCGGGCGCCGGTAGTCTGCTGTTCAGCTTATCGCGTGTTCAGCCAGACCAGCATTTCGCCTTCCTTGCGATTGGCCCAGACTGAGTAGGGGATGGCCTTGAGCGAGACGGTTTTGCGTTCGGACGCATCGGCCGAGTAGAGCTTGCCGGCCCAGCCGGCCGACTCTCGCACCGTGCCCTTGCCCGTCAGCACCGTTACGCCGCCGAGCGTCTTGGGATCGAATCGCGCCGTCCACTTGGCGTCGCGGTCGACGACCACGTCGTGAAGGTTCTTGAAGTTGTCGGCCTCTTCCAGGCAGTAGACGATGGGCCCGCGCTTCAGGGCGATCTTGCCGGCGTCCTGGCGAGCGTTGGGGTGGGCCTCGACGGCCTCGACCGGCATGGGCAGCAGCAGTTCTACGCGGTCGCCCTTTTCCCAGACGCGCTTTACACGAGCGTAGCCCTTCTGCGTGATGGGCGCCAGCGAGACGGCCTTGCCGTTGACCTTCAGCGATGCCTTGCGACACCAACCGGGGATCCGCAGCGCCAGCGTGAACTCGGCGGGCGTTTCCGGCCGAACCGTGACCCGGACCTTTCCGTCCCAGGGGTAGTCGGTTTTCTGCGTCAGCGAGACGGTCTGCCCGGCGACCTCGACTTGCGATTCGCTGCCGGCGTAGAGGTGGACCCAAATGCTGTTGGCGTCGGTCGAATACACATAGCCGGCCACTGAAGCGATCAGCCGTGCGATGTTCGGCGGGCAGCAGGAGCAACCGAACCAGCCCACCCGGCGATGGTGCGTGCCGGGGATGCGGCGCCCGGACGGAGCGCCCGGATAGGCGGCCAGGGGGTTCTCGTAGAAGAACTCCTTGCCGTCCAGGCTGATCCCGGAGAGCGACCCGTTGTAGAGGGCCAGCTCCATCACGTCGGCGTATTGGCTGTCCTTTTCTAAATGGATCATTCGGTGGGCCCAGAACACCAGGGCCACGGCGGCGCAGGTTTCCAGGTAGGCCGAGTCGTTGGGCAGGTCGTAGTCGAAGGTGAATCCTTCGTTGGTGGCGGTCGGGCCGATGCCGCCCGTCACGTGCATGCGACGTTGGGTGGTGTTGGTCCACAGGCGTCGCAGGGCGGGCAGGAGCGTCTTGTCGCCGGTGTGGGCGGCGACGTCGGCCATGCCCGCGTAGAGGTACATGGCCCGGACGGCGTGGCCGGTGACTTCGTCCAACTCGCGAACGGGCTTGTTGGCCTGACAGTAGGCGTAGGCCGCGCCGAAGTGCCAGTCCTTGGGCTCATCGCCGCGAGCCTTGGCTTCGGCGTCGTAGTAGTGGGGCTTCTGGCCGCGCTGGTCGACGAAGAACTTAGCCAAGTCCAGGTAATCCTGTTTGCCCGTGGCCCGGAACAGCTTGACCAGCGCCAGTTCGATTTCCTGGTGGCCCGGGTAGCCGCGCTTCTGGCCCTTGCCGCGCCCAAAGACCTTGCGGATGGTGTCGGTGTAGCGGCACATCATGTCCAGGAACTTTCTCTTGCCGGTTGCCTCGGCGTAGGCGACGGCCGCTTCCATCAGATGGCCGGCGCAATAGAGCTCATGACAGTCCCGAAGATTGCTCCACCGCTTCTTGGGCTCGGCCAGCAGATAGTAGGTGTTGAGGTAGCCGTCTTTGGCCTGGATGTGGGCCATGTCGTCGACGACGGCGTCGACCTTGGCCTCCAGGGCCTTGTCCGGATGTGTGGCCAGGGAATAGGCGGCCGCCTCCAGCCACTTGGCGATGTCGGAATCCCAGAAGATGTGCGGCGGGCGCGGCTGGCCGGGTGTCCAGCGATACTGGGCGAGCTGCCCCGAGCCCTTGAGCTTGGCATGCTGGATCGGCAGTGTGTTGGTGCGGTTGGTCTTAACGCGCGGCGCCCAGAAGACGTCGTTGAAGTCGACGTTGGCGAACGAAACGGGAGTCAGTGGTTTGCGGGGCATGGGGTCCTCCTATTTCGCGTAGAACGCTCGCCCGTAGGTGGCGATCTCGTCGTGCATGGCCTTGATGAGGTCTCCGTCGTAGGGTACGCCGTGGCTGGGCCCGGCGATGTAGCCGCCGCCGTCGGCGAGTTCGTCGATACGGCGGCGGACCTCGGCGCGAACGTCGTCACAGGTCACCCCTGGGCGGTCGAGCACGAACTGGCTGTCGATGCCGCCGCAGAAGGTGATCTTGCCGCTGTGGCGCTGCTTCATGCCCGCCAGGTCGTTGCAGGGCTGACAGGGGTTCCACAGGTCGCAGCCGATTTCGACCATGTCGTCGAAGATCTCATCGATACGGCCGCAGGAATGCTGGTTGACCAACGCGCCGCAGTCGTGGATGCAGTCATACACGCGTTTGGTGTGCGGCTTGATGATCTTTCGCCAGACCTCCGGCGGAATAAACAGTTGGTTCTGGTTGCCCCAGTCGTCGCCGTACCAGACCACGTCCATGCCGCCCATGGCCTGGTTGTACCGTTCGATGAGGCGGATCTTGTAATCGGCCAGGCCAGAAACCATTTCCTCCATGAGGTCCTGGTCGGTGATGTAGGCCATCAGGGCTTCATCCATGCCCAGCAGCAGGTAGCTCCGCTCGAACAGGCCGAACTCCACGAAGCCCGTGATCAGATTCGCGTCGCGATCGAAGTCCTTGGCGGCCTCGGTGACCGAGCCCCAGTCGGCCCCGTCGACATCGGGCCAGGTGATTTGCTGGCGCCACTTGGCGAGGTCGGTAATGGTGTGCCCGCCGACAGCCGGGTACGTGCCGCCGTGGGCGTCCTCCTCCAGGGCCCACATCACGCCGAAGTCGTCCCGGACGGCCTCGCCCGGCCGCTCCACAATGGGCGGGCCCGCGGTTTCGGACGCGTCGCCACCGTAGGGCACCCATTGGGGGTGGTCGTGGCGAATGACTCGAAGCAGGTTCTCTTTTGGCGTCATGGGTGTTTGCCTCCGGGCCACCAGACGGTAGGATTCGGACCGGGTAGAGTAGGTGCAGGGCGTGCCTGCCGTCAATTTCAAAACAAACGCCCATGACCTGGAGTTTGCTCATGACGGATTCGCTTGATGTCCGCCAACTGACGCCGGCGGAACTACCCGCCGCGATCGACGTGGCCAACCGGGCCTTCGGCTTCGGGCAGGGGGACGGCATGGAGTTCCTGCGCGATATTCCCTATGTCTGGAACGCCGACCGGGCCGACAACACCTGGGGTTGCTTCGAAGGCGATAAGCTGCTCGGCGTGATCGGCGCCTACCCGTTCGACGTGAAGATGGGCGGCGTGAGCTTCCGGGCGACCTGCGTGGGTCAGGTTGGCACGCCGGCCGAGAACCGCGGGCGGGGGGTGATGTCGTCTCTGCTGACCGCGGCGACAGCCAAGATGGACGCCGAGGTCGACTTCGCTTGGCTGGGCGGCGACCGGATGCGGTACGGCCGTTACGGCTGGGCGGTCGGCGGCGAGCAGCACGTCTTCCGAACCACCGTCAAGTACTTGCCCGACCCGCCGGACGCGTCGATCGTTCGAGCCATGGACCCCCAGCGCGACGGCGAGATGATCCGGACATTTGCGGATGCTCAGCCGTACGGCATCGGTTTCAACGCCCAGGAGTTCGATCAACTCCTGTCGATCCGTGGCGTCGGCGGCGTGGCTAGTGACAATGCGTGGGCGATCTTCCGCGGCTCGCCACAAGCGCCTTTCGTGCTGATGGCGGATGGGTCGGTCGAGGCCGTCGCGGCGCTGCTGGCCCACCTGGCGGCCCAGGCCACCGACGACGACAACTCCGGGGTTCCCGTGGGGTTCGAGACCGGCCCCTACGATTGTGTGCTGTCGCGGGTGGCGCTGAAATACTACGCGACAATGTCGCCCCAGAGCTGCGCCCATTTCCGCCTGTGCGATATGGCCGGCTACTTCGACAAGGCCTGTCGCATTGTTGGCCCGACCTTGCCCGGCGGCTCAGACGAGATCACGCTTCGCAATACCGATAACGGGCAGAGCGTTCATATCGCTTGTCGTGACGGGAAGCTGTCGGCCGAGGCCGGCGAAGGCGGCGACCGCGTGGTCGTCGGCGACACGCACGAACTGTCGGAGATCGCCTTCAGCCGGTTGCCGCTGGATACGGTCTTGCCGGGTCTGGCGGCCGGCTCGCCGCTGCGGGCGCTGTTCCGTATGCCGGTGTACCTGCCGTTCGCGTTGTATGCGATGTAGAATTCTTAGGAAGCAAGAAGGGCTGTGCTGACATGACAGACGTGAGAAGATGGTCGATGGTGTGGATGCTGGCGGGGTTGGCCGCGGCGAGCCCGTCGTTGGCTCAAGAGGCCGAGGACGTGGCGTCGGATCGACGGACGGCGTTGGTCAAGCTGGTCGAAACGTGCAGCCCCTCGGCCGTCGACATCATCGGCCAGACGCCGATCCCCGGCTACCCGGGCAGCTTCATGCAATCGGTGGGCAGCGGGTCGGTTATCCATGAGAGCGGGTACGTGCTGACCAACGAGCACGTGGCCGTGGCGCAAGGTCAGCAGGTCGTCGTGCTCTCCGACGGCACGCAGATTCCCTGCGTGGTGGTGGCGACCAGCCCGGCGGAGGACATCGCCATCCTGCTTGCCCAGACCGACCAACCGCTGACGCCCATTGCCCTGGGCCGCAGTCACGACGTCATGCTGGGCGAACCGGTACTGATCATCGGCAACCCCGGCGGGCTGACGCACACGATCTCCACCGGCATCGTCACGGGCCTGGACCGCGTGGGCGGCGGGGGCGCGGTGATGCTGGGGGGCATGATTCAGACCGACGCCCCCATCAACGGCGGCAACTCCGGCGGGCCGATGATCAACGCGCTGGGCCAGCAGATCGGCATCATCGAATCGAAGAACACCGATGGTGAGGGCCTGGGCTTTGCGATTCAGGTCGACCGCTTTCGCGAAATCCTGCCGGCCATGTTGGCCACCGAAATCCGTCAGGGCTTCAAGCTTGGCCTGGACGTCTCGCCCATGGAGACCGCGGTCGTCACCGCCGTCGAACCGGATTCCCCCGCGGCGGCGGCCGGCTTGCAGGTTGATGACGTGGTTACCGCCGTCGGGGATATGGCCGTCCGCGACGGCGTGCACTTTCACCTGGCTCTGGTGGGGCGGGCCGGCGGACAGGAATTGCCGATCACCGTCACCCGCGCCGGGGAGTCGCTGACACTGCCGGTCACGCTGGCCGAACTGCTTCCGCGTCCGGCCGAGGAGGTCGACGGCCTGGTTCAAGGCGTGTATCTGGAGGCCTATCAAGGTCAATGGCGCGAACTGCCCGACTTCGACCCGCTCCAGGCGGTTTCGGCCGGCGTCGTGCCGGGGTACGGCCTGTATGTGCAGGGCGAGTCGATGGACTTCTTCGGCCTGAAGTTCACGGGCTACATCGACGTCGCGGCCGACGGCCTCTACACCTTCACCACCACTTCCGATGACGGCACGAAGCTATGGATCGGCGAGGACTTGATCGTCGACAACGACGGCCTCCACGGCGCCAAGGACGCCACCGGCCTGGTGCGCCTGGCCAAGGGCAAACACCCCATCACGGTGACGTTCTTCGAGCACGCCGGAGGAGAAGTGCTGACCGTTCACATCGAAGGCCCGGAGCTGCCCAAGCAATCGGTTCCCGCCGAAATGCTGTCCTGCAGGCCACCCCAACCGGCGCCCGCGAACGCAACGCAGCCGGCCGACTGACCCCGTCTTTGGCGTTGACGGATAGGCCCATCGAGCGATAAACTAGAGGGGTGTTGTGTTCCCGTGTTACTGGGAGCGGATTCGAGCCCCTCGGCCGGAGGATTCGTGTCGGCCCAATTCAGCTAGGCGCGGTCTAGCCAAAGGAGATGGACATGAAACGAATAGCATTGTTTGTATGTGTGCTGGCGGTGCTTGTGACATCACAGGCTGCGTTGGCCACGGGGGCCTGGAGTTTGGCCGCCACGCCCCGTCTGCTTACGGCCGGCACGGCGGATAAGCCCGGCGAAATCGGCATGTGGGAATACGTCTACGACTACATTGCCGTCGGCGACCAGCAGCTTCAGGACATCCGGCTGATTGGCTTCGACACCAGCCTGATCGTCAACAAACGGGACCCCGAGGGCTCCGGCTGGTTGGGATCGGGCCCCTATACCCAGAAGTGGGAAGGGTTCTCCGCTACTGAAGGCGGCATCTACTCCAAGTTCTACGGCAACTTCACGACCGTGGGCTCGGTGTCCCACGATGGCACGACCTGGACGGTCGAAGATCCGATCAACGGCATTGTCAATTACTGGCACGATCCCGACGATTACACCGCCCCGGCCGGCTACTTCGGCGTCCCGGACTTCCGTACGCCCGGCCAGGACTACAACGACCCGGCCTTCGGTGGCGACGGCATCCACTTCCGCGCCAAGGCCAGTTCGAGCACCGCCATGGACGGCCTGCTGTTGACGACCCGTGTCGTCCACCCCAACGCTCCCGGTACGATTAACTGGGACGTCTGGACCTACTACGGCAACAACAGCGGCACGATTGTCGGTCCCGGCGACGGCGGCGTGGAAGGCGACTTCGACGATGACGGCGACGTCGACGCCGACGACATCGACATCCTGTGCGCCAACATGGGCGGGGATCTGGATCCGTACGACGTGGACGGCGACGGCGACGTGGACGAAGACGACATGATCTACCACGTCGAGAACCTCGTGGAGTACGACACCGACGGTGACGGCACGCCGGAAGGCAACGGCACCTACGTGGGTGATTTCAACCTCGACGGCGTCGTCAACGCCACCGACCTGCAGGTGATGAAGGGCACGTTCGGCACCAGTGGTGTCGACTATGCCGGCGGCAACGCCAACTGCGATGTCGTGGTCAACGCCACCGACCTGCAGATCCTCAAGGATAGCTTCGGGTCTGCGGCCGGCGCCGTACCCGAGCCGCTGACGATGGGCCTGCTTGGCCTGAGCGGCCTGGCGCTGTTGAGGCGGCGCAAGTAGCATCGAGGTGCATCGATGGTCCAAACGGGCGGCCCTTCGGGGTCGCCCGTTTTCTTTGGGGCTGGGGGCGCCGGCTATCGTTGGCGATGCTCGGAGACACGCCCGCCAGATTTGTATAAGGCCAATCGCGCCTGATACCCCCGCAGTTGGTGTACCTGGCGCGCCGGGTCCAGCAGGTCGATGGCCTCTTGAACGGTGCGGACGGCGTCGTCGACTTGGCCGTTTTCAGCCTGGACGACCGCCAGCACATCCAACGTCTCCGGTTGGCGGCGCTGGGTCTGCTCGGCGGCGCGGGTGGCGATGGTCATCGCTTCGATCACGTTTCGAGTGGCCGGATCGGGGCTGGTCGCCAACACCCACGCCAGGTTATTCATCGCCACCACGGATTCGGGGGCCCGGGCCAGGACCTGGCGGAACTGGGCGGCGGCATCGGCGTCGTTGTTGGCCGAGATCAGGATCAGCCCGTACTCGATTCGCAGGGGAACATCCTCGGGCATGGCCCTAACGCCGCGGGCGAACAGCCGGACGGCCTCGGCGGGGCGCCCCTGGGCCGTCAGCGCTTCGGCGCAATGCTTACGGGCCGTCAACAGAGCCGGATCCAACTCCAACGCTTTGCGGAACTGCTCCAGGCTATCGGCGGCTCGGCCCGCCCCGCGCAAGGCCAGGCCCAGATCGTGATGCATCTGCGCCTTGCCCGGCCGAAGCTCAATGGCTCGCGTCAACGCTTGAACCGCCTCAGGCCACTGCTGGCGGGCCAGATGAATCCAGCCCATCGCCCGGAGCATCTTGGGCGAGTCCGGCTGGGCGGCCAGGCTCTTTCGGCAGTAGCTCTCAGCTTGGTCCAACTCGCGCCGTTCCAGCATGAACTCAGCGATCTTGGCGTAGGCCGAGGCCCGGTCGGGCGCCAACTCCGCCGTCCGCTGAAAGTGTGTCTGGGCGGCCGCGGTTTGGCCCAGCCCAAAGCAGATCATGCCCATCTCGAAGTGCGCCGCCGCGTTGGTCGGCAAGGCGTCCAAGAGGCGCTGGGCCTGGGCCCGGGCCTCGGGAAGATCGCCCGCAAACTGAAGGAACTGCAGGAAGTTCGTCCGCAACGGCAGATCGTCCTCGGCCAGTTTGATGGCGTCGCGGTACTGCTGGGTCATGGCCGCCACGGTCTGAGGGGTCAGGCCCTGTTGAAGGTGGTCCAATTGCCGCTGCAGCCGCTTCCGCCGGGCGCCGTTGTTCAGTTGAGTCGTGAACGGCGGCTGGGCCATCAGAGAGAGGATGTAGGAGATGCTCTGCAACCGCTGCCACTCCGTCAGGGCCAGCCGCGCCAGGCAGTCGGCCTGGGTCGGCGGGGCAGGGCTGGCCGGCGCCTGGGACCGAATCGATTCCGGAAGCCCTTGGACGATCTGCGGGAACATCAGCCGTGCGAGCTGGTAGTTGCCCTCGACCGTCAGGTGAACGTGTTCGTAGAACAAGTCATTGCCCGGCAGGACGGCCTGACCGGCCCGGCCAAGGTGACGTCCGGCGTCGACCAGGAACACGCCGCGACCTTGCCACTGGCCGGCGACGTCTCGGATGACGTCGTTGATGGCCGAATCGGCCCGGAAACGCAGGCGATCTTGATCGCGCGCGGCGGCGAAGGCGGCGGAGGCCTCGGCGAGCCGGTCGGTCGCCAGGAAGCACTGCCCCAGACGATAGTGCAGCTCGGCCGAATCGGGGTGGGTTTCCAACGCCCGTTGATACGCGGCAATGGCGTTCGGGAAGTCTTCGGCCTGTCTAAAGGCGTCGCCGGCGCCGTCATGGGGCGCCGACGCGAACGGCGGACAGTCCACCAGATTGACCGCCACGGTGGACACGATCACCTCGGCCCCGGCAGCGCGGGCGACGCCGCAGATGTCGGAAAGGTTCCGGCGAAGATGCGCGTAGGTCCTGACGAGCCCCGGATCGTCGAACCCGACCTGGTTGTCCAGGAACATCTCCATGCCGGACCAATACGCCGGGCCCTTGCCCTGCGCCAATCGACGGGTCAGGCCGTCGACGCACTGACCCAGCCGCGTGGTCTTCATCGCCAGTTGCGCCCGGATCATCCCCAGGCTCATCGCGCCCCGCCCGAACACCGTGCCCGTGCCGAACGGGCCCGTGACCTCATTGTTGCCGACGTAGACGATGAACAAGTCCGGCTCGAATCGGGCGCAGTTGCGGGTGACCGGCAGGACCACGTAGGAGTTGACGGCCGTCATGGCCGCATTGATGACCTCGAACCGGGCATCGGGGTAGGTCTGAGCCAGCATGACCTGGAGCATCCGACCGAAGCCGACCGACGGATCGGGAACGCCTTGGGCGGCCGACCCCCCGAGCACGAAGACGCGGTAGGTCGTCGGTCCCTTCTTGGCCGGCATGTGCGGCGGCAGGGGCGCGCGGTTGAGCGCGCGGGAGAAGAACCGCCGCCCGAAGTTCGGATTGGTAGTGTAGGCGTCGGCCCCGGGAATGCGAACGAACAGCGAGGTGCGATACCCCACCCCCACCAGCCGCAACGCGCCCTCCGTTATCGCCAGCAGCCCCAGCGGAATCACGACCAGCAGAATGAACCGGTACGCCCACCGGCGCCGCCAAGAGAGTGTGGTTCGTTCGGCCACGTCGTCTGCCGCCTGCTGGTTCATTACGCCTTCCTTTCTTGACGTAGCGCCCGGGGTCGGATTGCTGAGGGAATCCTAACGCGCTGCCGTCGTCAGAGGAACCGCCCGCAGATCGGCGGGGGGGGGGCTACCTACCGCCGGCGTTGGCTTTCTGGGCTTGGGCGGTCTTGAGGTTCTGACGGCTCACCGCGTGAGTCGGATCAATCGCCAGGGCCCGGTTGAACAGCCGGATGGCTTCGTCGACCTGTCCGCGCCTGGCCAAAGCAATGCCCAATCGATTGAGCAGGAAGATGTTGTTCGGCTGCGCCTCCAGCGCCAGCCGGTAGTGGCGGATCGCCTCGTCGTGCTGGCCCTGCCCGGCCAGGACCGTGCCCAGATTGACCCGGGCCGGGACGTGGTTGGGGTCGATCGCCAGGGCTCTTTCGTAGATCTCGATGGCCTTGTTGGTGTCTCCCAATTGCGCCACCGCCGCGCCCATCGAGCTGTAGGCCACCACGTACTCCGGGTCGATCTCGAGGGTCGCTTCCCAGTGTTCCATCGCCCGGTCGATCTGACCGGTATCGTAGTAGAGCTTGCCCAGCAGGTACCGGGCTCGGGCCGACGTGGGATCGATCTCTACGGCGCGCAGAGCCAACTGGATGGCGCGGTCGGGTTGGTCGGTAACGGCGAGAACCTGGGCCATGTTCAGGTGCGCCGACAGATTCCGCGGGTCGAGCGTCAGGGCCTTGCGGTAGTGGACCTGGGCCTCATCCAGTTTGTCCTGGGCGGCCAGGGCGTAGCCCAGGTTGCAGTACAGCATGGTCGAACGTCGATCGTCGGGGAATAGCTCCAGCGCCTTGTGGTAGTACTTGGTGGCCTCGGCGTAGCGGCCCAGGCGGACCAGGCAGACCCCGATGTTGTTGTTGATACGGGTGGAGGTGGGTTCGGCCTCCAGGGCCAGCAGGTACTCGCTCAGCGCTTCGGCGAACCGTCCCTTGCGTCGGTGCTCGTTGCCTTGCCCATAGTGCCGGTAGTAGTTGATCGTCGGCGCTTCGATGGTGACCAGATCGTCATAGTCGATGTTGACGAACTCGGGCAGGTTGACGGCCCGGTTGCTGGCGGTGGAGTTGGCGATCAGGATCGGCGGGCTGTCGTTGCCGTCTTCATCGAGGTGGGTCAGGAACATCTGCGTGTAGGGCGTGTTGTGCTTGGAGGAGAACACCATCCATCGGCTGTTGGGGCTGAAGCTGTGCCAGGAGTTCATCAGCGACATGTTGCAATTCATCTGGCGGGCCCGGCCGCCCTCGAAGGGCACGATCCACAGCCGGCTGTCCGGCCGCTGGAGTTGCCCGTTGCGACACTTGACGAACACAATCCACTTCCCGTCCGGGGAGACCTTGGGGAAGGTGTTGCTCATCCCATTTTCGGACGCCCCTTCAATTCGCTCCGGCGTGCCGCCGCGCCCGCCGTTAAAGCGGATGCGGTACAAGTCGTACTGCAGGGGCGTTTCGTCTTCGTGATCGGCGTATTCCGGATCGGGCTGGTCTTCGGTGTAGGGGTCCTTGGCCTTGGCGCGAGCGAAGACGATCCACGTCCCGTCCGGCGACCAGACCGGGTCGCACTGGACGTAGGTCGTATCGGACGCCCCTGGCAGGGCGGTGAACTCGCCGGTGGCGCGGCTGTAGACGGCCAGGATGCCGCGCGTTGGGTAGAACACCTGTAGGAAGCGGAAGTCCGAGAACCCCGCGCTGTAGATGCTCTCGTTGACCGTGCTGACGGCGTATTGGCCGTCGGGGGAGACGCGCGAGAGAAAGCCGATGGTCTTCTGGCCCTGGGGTTTGTCGGCGAAGGTGTTCCAGGTGACGATGTCATTGGCGGTGACCACCGTGGTGGGGGCCAGGTCCACCAGCCCGTAGGCGCCCTTGTCGCCGGAGGGCCCGTCGATGTCCATGCCCATGGTTCGCCCGTCCAGCGAGAAGCTGTGACAGTTGGCGCAGGTGGGGATGTCGGTCAGCACGGCGCGGTTATCCTCGCGGGAGATATCCCGCAAGCGCCAAGCGACCAAGCGGAGGGCGTAGTCGGGGATCGGCTTGATGTTGCCCTTTTCGTTCTTGGTCGGCATGAGCGGGACGTCCCGGTAGAAGATCGGCGCGCCGACCGGATCGGGCGACGTCGTCAGCGACAGGCGCCCGCGGGACAACGGCGTCCGCGGGTCGGTGGCGCTGAAGCCCACGATGGTCACCGTGGCGGCCTTGGCGATCGAGGCGGCCTTGAGGGCCTCCCACACGTCGTCGCCGGGTCGCCAGCTCTGTGCGCCGGCCTGATACGGGGTCGGCTGATAGATCTCATTGGTCTCAACCAGGACGCGTTCGTCGATCGGCCCGATCGGCGCCGGGGCGCCGGTCGTTAGCGCGTAGATGTGTTTGTCGCCGCCGGGCAGGGAGATGTCGATCAGCCAGCGGTCGGCCGTTTCGGCCGAGTCGTGCCACAGGAAGGTCGGCGCAATGATCTCGGGGGGGAAGGCGCTCTCATTGAAAGGATAGTCGACTGTGACGGCCGGCAGGTCGTCGGTGTTGCGCGCGGCATCGGCCAGCGCGAGCAGGGCCGGTTGATGTTTCGCGGCAATCGTGGTCGGCACGTCCGCTTCAACAGGAGCTTCGGCCGTCTCTTTGGCGTCGACGGCCACCTCGGCCTCGGGGGTCTGGTCCCGGACGGTTTCAGTGGTCGTCTTTCGCGCCCGGCGACGCGATCGGGGGACCGGGACGGTCTTGCAGGCACCGACCCAGCAGACGGCTGCGATCAGAATTGCGATGATCCACTTGGACATTTTTCATTGCCTCCAACCGAGGATGGGAGTTCTCGTCCGGCATCGATAGGCTACCGCCAGCCGTCGGCAAAGACAACGGGCGACCCCGCCGGGCCGCCCGTTTGGATTACCGATACATCTTGCTTGCTGCTAACGGCGCCGTCTCAAGAGGGCTGCGCCTCCGATGGCCAACAGGCCGACCGTCAGCGGCTCGGGGACGGCCGCGGCCGAACTGCCGAAGGTGCCTTTGAGGATTTGCAGGTCGGTGGCGTTGACGACGGTATCGCAGTTGGCGTTGCCGTCGGCGTATCCGATCCCGGACGAGCCGAAGCTGCCCTTCTGAATCTGCAGGTCGGTGGCGTTGACGACGCCGTCGAGGTTGAAGTCACCTCGATACGTTCCGGCCCCATCGGGCGTGCCGTCGCCATCGGTGTCGTATTCGACGAGGTTCTCGACCATATAGATCATATCGTCCTCGTCGACGGCGCCGTCTTCGTTCAGATCATACGGGTCCAGGTCGCCGCCCATGTTGGCGCAGAGGATGTCGATGTCGTCGGCGTCGACGTCACCATCTTCATCGAAATCCCAGGCCGCAAAGCCCGAGCCGGGGCCTTGGATGGTGCCGTTGCCGTCGCCGTAGTAGCTACTGACCCACCAGTTGATGGTGCCCGGCGCGTTGGGGTGGACGATGCGGAAGGTCTTGACCAGGCCGGTCACCGCGTTGCCGGCCGCCCACTTGGCGGTGTAGGACAGGCTTTGGCCGTCGCCGGCGATCACGCCGGGGTAGTACCAGCCGGGAATGGGCAGGCTCTGGGCGCCGCTGACGTATTCGTCGGGGGTGTGCCAGGGGTTGTCGATCGACCACGGGTCGGCCGAAAGCGTCCAGGTGGCGCCGTCGGTCGAATACGAGCCCACCGCCCCGCCGCCGCCGTTGGCGGCTACGTAGCCCCAGTTCTGGACCAACGTGCCGGTTACGCCGCCGTAGGAGTAGGTCCACTGATTGACGATTTCCGAGGCGTCAAAGCCGCTCAGGCCGCAACCGACGAGGTAGCCGGTGGCGTCGCCGTAGACGTCGTAGACGTATTCCCAGTTCCCGTCCGGCAGGATCGTGGGGGCCGCGGCCATCTGCATGTAGCCGGGGGCGCCCATCGCCGACGCGCCCACCCAACCGACCACGAGAACCCCAACGAGGATGAGATAGGATCGATTCATCGCCAATGCTCCATTCCAGCAAGCCCCACCAACAATCCGACGTGGCTGAAAGCCTTGACCACTCCTATCCAACGATTCTACCGCGCCAGGCCGAGCGGTCAAGCGGTCGGCCCGATTGCCCCAACCGCGCAAGAAACAGCGGGCGACTCCGTAGGGTCGCCCGCTGATACGATCAACCAATGCAGCCGATTACTTGCGCCGACGCAAGAGCGCCGCGCCGCCGACGGCCAGCAGGCCCACGGTCAGGGGTTCGGGCACGCCCGTGACGGACGAACCGAAGCTGCCCTTGAGAATCTGCAGGTCGGTGGCGTTGACGACGGTATCGCAGTTGGCGTTGCCGCCGGCGTAACCGACACCGCTGGTGCCGAAACTGCCCTTCATCAACTGCAGGTCGGTGGCATTGACGACGCCGTCGAGGTTGAAATCGCCCCGATAGGTTCCGTTGCCGTCGGGCGTGCCGTCATCGTCGCTGTCGTACTCGACCAGGTTCTCGACGTGGTAGACCATGTCGTCTTCGTCGACGATGCCGTCGTCGTTGACGTCGTAGGGATCCAGGTCGCCGCCCATGTTGGCGCAGAGGATGTCGATGTCATCGGCGTCCACGTCGCCGTCGCCGTCGAAGTCGCCCTCGACGCCGTCGGGCAGGACCATCAGCGTCATGGCGTAGGTGTCGCCAACGTCCAGGCGATCCCAGAAGAAATAGCCTCCATAGGGATCAAAGATGTTGTTGGACCAGAAGAAGCCCTGCTCCAGGCCGATCTGGCTAGGCCCAACGGGAGCGTCCTCGCGAACCGTGAAGCTCATGCTGATGATCATCCGGTTCTCGGCGACCCAACGGACTTGGCCCCAGTCGTCGTAGTGCTTGGTCCAATAGTGGGCCAGGTGCTGGTTGTAGCCGGTGGAACCCCAGTAGGAACTGTAGTAGTTGCCGGTCCGGTCCTCAAACACACTGGGGCCGTCGATGACGGCGGTATCCCACCAGACGCCCGTGCGAGCGCCGTTGGCGGCGTGGGTCCAGTTGTTGTTGCTGAGGTACTGCTCGTACAACATGTCATACGAGCCGTCCAGGTCGTTGACCCAGATCTCCAGCATGATGGTCTCGCCCTGGGTGACCTCGGCGTAGTTGTCGAACTGATCGCCAAAGGGATCGCCCCAGATGTAGATCTCGTCATTGTCAATGATCGGGGCCGCCGTGGCGGTCGCCGCCAGCAGACCGATCAGAGCCACGACACATGCATACCGTGATTCCATGTCCGTTCTCCTTAGATTGCCGCGAAGAGTGATCTGTCCTCGTTCAGCCCGGGCCGGCGCAGGCCGATGCCCTGGCGATTCAAACAGCCCATTATACAGGCAAACACCTTAATTCCCAAGGATTTCGCGGCGTCGGAGCTTGCTGACGGGCGTATCGCGGCCGAATGTAAACCGCCTCGCGCAGTCGGGTTAGACCGCGCGAGGCGGATGAACATCCAGGCCAGTCAGGCCAAGCCGGCAGCAGCCCGGCCGACAGGCTTTCCTTGCTTGACGAACTACTTACGCCGTCTGAGCAGCGCAGCGCCGCCGATGGCCAGCAGGCTCATGGTCAGCGGTTCGGGAACGCCGGCGACCGACGAACCGAAGGTGCCCTTGAGAATCTGCAGGTCGGTGGCGTTGACGACCGTGTCGCAGTTGGCGTTGCCGTTGGCATAGCCGACGCCACTGGTGCCGAAGGTGCCCTTCATGAGCTGCAGGTCGGTGGCGTTGACAACGCCGTTGAGGTCAAAGTCACCGACGTAGGTGCCTTGCCCGTCCGGGGTGCCATCGTCGTCGGTGTCGTATTCGATGAGGTTCTCGATATGAAAGATCATATCGTCCTCATCGACCACACCGTCGCTGTTCAGGTCGTAGGGGTCCAGGTCCCCGCCCATGTTGGCGCAGAGGATGTCAACGTCGTCGGCGTCGATGTCGCCGTCTTCGTTGAAATCGCCGGGCGCCGCCGGGGGCGCGATGATCTCAAGCTGAAGCGCGCCGTAATTGGCGTCGAACTCATACTGTCGACCGCCGCCGGCATAGGAGGGATGCCAGGTATAGAACTGCAGTCCGATCTCCATGGTCGAGCCAACAACTGCGGTCTCCAGAACCGTGAACTCCCAGCTGACAAGACACAGACCGGTGTAGATGCTGGCCTGCGAGTTCGTGCCATGGTACCGGTCAATCATGGTGTAACCGGTGTAGTCCGTCACATACGGCCCGTTGCTGAAGGTACCGGCCGTATCGGACCAATCGGTTCGTTCGATACCACGGGTCGTGATGTTGTAGTCATACCAGAAGGCGGTTCGGTAACTGCCGGCCTGCGGCCACCCATCCATGTTGTTACTCAACATGTGGATGATGAACGTCTCGCCCGGCTGAGCGGCGACATAGCCGTCGAAATCGATTTCAATGCCACCGATCGTCGCGTCCGGCGTTCCGTTGCCATCTAGGCCGAGATACGCGTCCCCGTACAGGGCCGTATTCGGGTTGTCCGGATCCAGTTGGGCGCCGGCTGATGAGGCTACCAGCGCAATCAAGGCAGCCACGAGAATCGTTCTTGTCATAGCGTCTCTCCTTTGTGTCTACACATCTCGGTTATGCACGCGGCCCGGAGGGAACACCTCCTCCGCCCTCCCCCGGCCGAACTCGCTTGTTGTAGGCCCAGTCGATTCTGAGGTACCAGACCGCATGCATTGTACCACGCCAAAAGGCGGCCACCCCGCGGAATCTGGGTCAGATTGGGCGGGGTGGCCAAGACAGCCAGGACCGGTCGCGGCGGCCCCTCAGGGCCGGCAACGTCCGGAGACCTTATGTCAACATTACTTACGACGCTTCAGTAGCGCCACGGCGCCGACGGCGAGCAGGCCGACGGTCAACGGCTCGGGCACGCCGGTCACGGCCGAGCCGAAGGTGGCCTTGAGGATCTGCAGGTCGGTGGCGTTGACGACGGTATCGCAGTTGGCGTTGCCCTGGGCGTAGCCGACGCCGCTGGTGCCGAAGGCGCCCTTCATCACCTGCAGGTCGGTGGCATTGACGACGCCGTCGAGGTTGAAGTCGCCGACGTAGGTGCCGTTGCCGTCGGCCGTGCCGTCATCGTCGGTGTCGTACTCGATGAGGTTCTCGACGTGGTAGATCATGTCGTCCTCATCGACCACGCCGTTTTCGTCGACGTCGTAGGGGTCCAAGTCGCCGCCCATGTTGGCGCACAGGATGTCGACGTCGTCGGCGTCGACGTCGCCGTCGCCGTCAAAGTCGCCGGGCACGGCGGGCTGACCGGGCAGGATCACCCGCAGGATCATGTCGTCGTTGTGGTGATCCCAGCCGCTCAAGAGCTCCGGGTTCTCGTAGACATTCCACGCGGCGAACTCCAGGCCGATGGAGGACTCGAAGTAGTAGTACTGGTTGACCGGGTCCCAGATCTCCTCGACGTTGTCGAAGACGTCGGCTTTGACGTCGAAGGTGAACTTCGTGACGATCGAGTTCTCGTAGATGTACTCATACGGGTGATAGCC
>CAYRZU010000050.1:0-28047 GCA_964428895.1 uncultured Planctomycetaceae bacterium | reverse complement strand
TGCTGGTCGGCGGCATCGGCATCATGAACATCATGCTGGCGTCGGTGACCGAGCGGACCCGCGAGATCGGCATCCGCCGCGCCATCGGGGCCAAGCGCCGGCAGATCATCGGCCAATTCCTGATCGAGACGGTGGTGCTGACGACCGTGGGCGGCCTGATCGGTATTGCCTTCGGGATCGCTATCCCGGTGCTGATCACCTTCTGGTCGAAGATGCCCACCATCGTTCCGCTCTATAGCGTGATCTTGTCGTTGGTGATCAGCGTGGCGGTGGGGATTATCTTCGGCCTGTATCCGGCCATTCGCGCCGCCAAGCTGGACCCGATTACGGCCTTGCGACACGAATAGGCCGCCAGCTAGACGGCCGCCACGTGGCGGTGGGCGCGCAAGTAGGCGGCCCGGTTGGATAGCAGGCCCTTCAGCAATCGCAGCTTGCGTTTCCGAATCCCCACGAACGGCCACCACAGCTTCTCGTTCCGCATGACGCGCAGCACCACTTTGGTGTAGCTGCGGACCATCAGGCGATAGAGTTCCTCTTGCGGCAACTCGGTTCGGACCACGAAGTGCTGCATGTCGTACAGGTCCCAGTCGGTGGCGATGACGTTGTGGCGTTGCTGCTCGTGGTAGCGGGTGCCGGGAAAGGGGGTCAGCGGCGTGAATTCGGCGTGGACGATAGACGGATGGGCTTCGATGTAGCGATCCAGGCGTTCGAAGTCCTCGGGGCCCGCGTCCGGGCGGATCACAAAGCCGGCCAGGATCGACACGCCGATCTCTTCCAGGAAGCGGACGGCCTGCTCGTTGACCGAGGTGCTGGTGCCCTTGTTGAAGCCGCTCAGGGCGTCGTCGTCGAGTGCTTCCAGGCCGATCATCGCGAAGGATAGCCCCGCGCGGGCCCACAGCTCGAACAACTCCGTATTCTTGGCGACGGTGTCGGTCCGTACGTAGCACAGATAGCGCTTCCGGACGCCGTGGTCGATGAGCATCTGCCCCAGCCGCCGCGTACGATCGACGTCGTGGAAGGCGCCGTTGTCGCCGAAGTAGATGAAGGGCTCGCGGATGCTGCAGATCTCCCGGAACATGGCGTCGACATCACGCCCCACGTAGTGGTTGCCGGCGTAGAGCGGGCTGGTGCAGAAGCTGCAGCCGTGACGGCACCCGAACGACAGCCGCATGGCCGCGGCGGATGGCTCGGTGACGTAGTAGTAGCCCTTGCGGTAACGGGCCGTCAGGGCCCGGTCCGGCAAGGGCTGGTCGTCCAGGGCGGTCGGCAGGGGGCGTGGCTCGGTGGGGTCCAGGCCGTTGTCGGTACGGACCATCAGTCCGGGAATGTGCCGAAAGCTTCTGGCGCCGGCTTGGCGGGCGGCGCAGATCTCCGCGAAGGCGGCTGTCCCTTCGCCCAGCACGCACAGGTCGACGGCCGGGTCGGCGAAGGTCTCGGGAAAGGTGGTGGGGTGGTAGCCCCCGACGAGGGTCAGGCAGTCCGGCGCCGTCCGGCGGACCGTTCGCAGCGCCTCGATGGCCTGGGCCGAGCGGACGGCCTCGGTCGTTACACCCGCGACGTCTGGGCGAAAGCGTTTGAGCGTCCGCATCAGGTCGCCCGGGCGGCTCAGCATGTCCACCAGTCGGACCTCGTGGTCGGCCGAGACCGCCGCGCCGATGGTCTCCAGGCCGAGCGGCTCGAGCCGGGCGATGCGACGAACGCCCATGGTGCGCTCGCTGCAGGGAGGATGGATCAGCAGGATGCGCAAGAGTCGAATCTCCGACAGGCCTCGTCACCCTATGTTAAGACAGGCTGCACAACATGCAATTCCCCGTCGATCCGGCTGCGCCGTGGGCGCAAAAAACAAGCGCCGTCCCGGAGGACGGCGCTCGAGAATTCACGTCGGTCAGACCTAGGCCTTCTTGACGTTGATGGCCTTGGGGCCCTTGGGGCCTTCGGTCAGCTCGAATTCGACGGATTCACCTTCGGCCAGGCTCTTGAAGCCTTCGCCCAAGATGTCAGCGTGATGCACGAATGCATCCGTGCCGTCTTCCGTCGTGATGAAACCAAAACCCTTTGAATCGTTGAACCACTTTACAGTGCCTTTTGCCATTGCGATGGCTCCTTTGAAAACAAGCATACTTGATCCGCAAGCCTCGTCATCCAACTGACTCAGCTACTACGGTGAAGAAGCGAACATTCCCGCGAAGTAGAGGAGCTGGGTGCATAGTGCAAACGAAACCGATGCTAATGTGCTGGATGGCGGCCTGGGGAACGCCCCTCAGCCCCCGCCAGCTTTATGTCCAGAATATTGTCCGATTTGCCCTAACCGATGTCAAAGAAATATGTCGCGCGTTTGTGCGAGGTCCATGCGCGATGAACAGCGCCGAATCACCGGTGCGGCGGCGCCATTACACGCGCGGCAGGAAGTTCACGCCCGTCTTCTTGGCGATGTGGTGGAGGCGGGCGAAGTTGAGGGCGTACTCGGCCTCGGTGGCCAGGTGTTCGCAGTAGCAGGGGGTGTCGGCCGGTAGCTGGGCCAGGCGCGTGAGGTACGTTTCGTAATCCATCGAGCCGTCGCCGACAAGGACCTCCTTGAAGGACACGAAGTCCCCCGGCCCGCGCGTGATGCAGATGTCCTTTAGATGCACGCTGAAGACCTTCGCAGCCAGTAGGTCAAAGGTGCGGTTGATCAGGTCGGTGGTGTGGTAGTAGGTGCTCTGGTGGACCATGTTCATTTGGTCGAGGTGTAGGCCCACCATGGGGTGGTCGACGCTATCGAAGAACGCGGCGATGGTTTCCGGTTCGTAGAAGAACGTGTTGTTCCACGGCTCGATGATGTATTTGACGTTCGGCAAGTCGAGGCCGTCGACGATCCGCAGCACCACCTCGCGGAACTTGGCCTTGGCGGCGTCGGAGTACATATAGGGATCGGTCGGGTGCGGGGCGGTGGGGTTGCCGGACGGATGGTTCGTCCCCGTCAGCGTGATCACGCTCTTACAGCCCAACCGTTCGGCCTTGGGCAGGATGTCCCTCACGTTCCGAATGTGCCCAGCCCGCACGGCCGGATCGGCGTCGAGCATGTTGGCGAAGTAGAACGTTTCGCCGATCACGAGATTCAGCTCGCGGGCCCGGTCTCCGTAGGCGGACAGCTCGTCGTCGGTCATCTCGCCGATCGTCCACGGGGCGATGATGGTCGATAGGCCGTAGGTGTCGAGCGTTTCGCACAGCGGCTCGAGGCCGTCGATGCTCGCAGCCGTGAAGTGCCCGTCGGCGCCGCCAAGTCTCATCGGGAGTCTCCTGGGGTAGGGGTGGGGGGATTGTAGAGGGCCGACGGAGGCCGAATCAACATGATGGTCTTGAAGGCGCCCGGCGAAACTGTCATGGTGTAGTCAGACCCTAAACAAGGAGCGCGTGCTGTGAAGATGAGCAAGATTGTGATCGGGGCGATGCGGCTGGTGGATCGCGAGTCCGGCGTGGCCACGGTTCGGGCCGGAATCGACGCGGGTTTCAACTATGTCGATACCTCGCCGTGCTATTGTCGGGCCGATGAGGTCGAGAACTCCGAGGCGTGGGTCGGCGAGGCCGTTCGGCATCCGGACTATCGCGGCCGCGTCATGGTGTCCACCAAGTGCACGGTGGGTAACGGCGGGTTGGAACTGGGGGAGTTCAGGCCGGAAGGCGGCTTCGGCGCCCGCGACGTCGACAAGTTCAACCACATCTTCGACCAATCGCTGAGACGGCTGGGCCTGGATCGCGTGGACTACTACCATCTTTGGACCACCCACACCGACGAGCAATTCGCCAAAGCCTTCAAGCCCGGCGGTTGGTACGACGGCGTGACCGGTCGGACAGCCCAGTGGGACCACTTGGGCATTACCACCCACGCCGACCCGGAAACGATCTTGCGTTTCCTCAAGAGCGGCACGTTCGAAACCGTCACACTTCCCCTGAACGTTATCAACACGATCCGCCTGCGGGCGGTGGAATACTGTCGCGAGAACGGCATCACCGTGATTGCCATGAATCCGCTGGCCGGGGGGTTCCTGGCCGCTCGCGATGACCTGAAGGAACTGGCCCTGCGCTATCTGATGCTGCTGGATGGCGTGCATCCACTGATTGGTTTCACCTCGCCGGAGGAGGTCGCCTACGCCAAGTGGATTGAAGACACCATGGGCGAGTTCGACCTGACGGCCGACCAGATCATCGACCGCGTCAACGAGATGATGGACACCTCCGAACCGCGCTGCACCGCGTGCGGCTATTGCTCGCCGTGTCCGGAGGACATCACCGTCGGCTCGGCCCTGAGCTACTACAACGCCTACACCTACTTGGGTATGGACGAGGCCCGTGAGGCCTTCAACGGCCACCAATGGCAGGACGGCATGCGGCTGGACAACTGCACGTATTGCGGCCTATGCGAAAGCCGCTGCCCGAACGGCTTGCCCGTGGTCGACATCATCAAACGCGCCCAACAGGCCCTGTACGAGAAGTCGTAGGAACGTCAGCCGCCGCCACGGCGCGATGTTTCTGCGGGCTTTTCGCCCGCAATGCCGATATACTATTGGCCTCAGATATCTGAGCCACCGTCGCCGGAGCCCCCGCGTTTTGATTCATCGGATGGCGACGACCGTTGTAGAAGGGGCGCCCGTGGAAACGTCGGGCGCACTGGGATTCGGCCGGCACGAACGAGTCGTGCGCCGCAGATCCCAACCGCTCGACGCGGCCACCCACATGGAAGTCGGTTCATCCGCACCTCCCGCCGCGATCGATTTGGATAATGTCGTGGGCTATTGAAGGTGTAGGTGTGTCAACACAACAAGAGGATGTAACGTTCGCCGATTTCCCGCTGCGGGAATCCATTCACGAGAGTATTCGCCAGGCCGGGTTCGAGAAACCCACCCCCATCCAGGCCATGTGCATTCCGCCGGCCCTGGAAGATAAGGATCTGATCGGCCTGGCCCAAACAGGCACGGGCAAGACCGCCGCGTTTGCGATTCCGATCATCCAGCGCATGGCCGGCCGATCCGAACAGGGCGCACTGGTGCTGGCGCCCACGCGCGAACTGGCCGCCCAGATCACGACGGTCTTCGAAGAACTCGGCGCCAACAGCGGCGTTCGCGTGGTGACCATCGTGGGCGGGACGCCCATGGAGGGAGATTTCGCAGCGCTGCGGTCGTGGCCCAATGTTCTGGTAGCCACCCCCGGACGCCTGCTCGACCATTTGGGCAGCGGCAAGCTGTCGCTGTCGGAGATCGAGGTCCTGGCCGTCGACGAAGCCGACCGCATGCACGACATGGGCTTCATTCCGCAGATCACCGACATCATCGCTATGCTGCCGCCCAAGCGACAGACCATGATGTTCACCGCCACCATGCACGAGGACGTCGAACGCATCGTCCGCAAGAGCATGCACGACGCGGTCCGCATTCAGATCGGCGTGACCGCCCCGGCCCACCGGGCGCGGCAGGAACTGATCGAAGTGGCTGAGGACGACAAGACGCGATTGCTGCTGCAACTGCTCAAAAAGTCCGAAGGACGCGTGCTGGTGTTCACCCGGACCAAGCGCGGCGCCGCCCGCCTGGCCGGGCAGATCAGCCGCCGCGGCGTGCGGGCCGGCTGTATCCACGGCGACCTGGAGCAGCCCCAGCGCGACAAAGCCCTGGGCGATTTCCGGGACGGCAATCGTCGCATCCTGGTGGCCACCGATATCGCCGCCCGCGGGCTCGACATCAGCAACATCGAGCACGTGATCAACTACGACTTCCCCCACAATCCGGAAGATTACGTTCACCGCATCGGGCGGACCGCTCGGGTCGAGGCTAGCGGCGTGGCCACCAGTTTCGTCACGCGGGCCGACGGCCGGTTCGTCAGCGGGGTCCGCAAGCTGATCGGCGATAAGCTGCCCAAGTCGATCCGAATGGATGGCTTCGAGGTGCCGGCTGTCGATCACAGCGCCGAGAAGAAGCACCGCCCACGAAGCGGCTCGGGCCGTGGGGGCCCGCGCCGGCGACGCGGTGGCGGACGCCGCCCCAAAGCCGCCAAGAAGAGCTAGCTTCGGTCGATTAGGCGCCTGCCGGCGGCTGGTACTTGCATCGTCGCTTGAACAGCAGCGCGCCGACCACGATGCCGAGTAGGAACGCGACGATCGGGATGCACCATTTCGACATCGGGCATCCGCCGCAGCTTTGGCATTCGGCCGGCGGGGCCGACGGGGCGCTGACGACCACCAGGTCGGAGAAGGAAGCGCCTTCATCCACCAACGCCGAGCGCTTCTCGATCTCGGCCTCGGTCGGAACGGCGCCGAATCGGCCGACCATACGCTCCACCACGTAGCGGACAGAGCCCTCCGTTCGATCCATGGCGGTGTCCTTGAAGAAGCCCCGCGGCTTGCAGACGTAGATGCCGTGAATCTCGAAGCGAAGCTCGTCGCCGGTATCGTGGACGGCCAGGAAGAAGTCGCGGCCAAGATGGTTGTCGCTCATCGACAGCGCGGTGTCGTGGTAGAAGATCGTCTTGCCGTCTTTAGAGGCGCCGAGCATCATCTGAGACTGAATGACCGAGTCGTTGGCGCCGACGCCGCCGATGGCCGTCATCTCATAGTCCACGGTCTGGCCGCGCAGGGCCTCGACCACCGAGTTCGCCCCTGCCGCAAACTGCGGGGCCCCGGTCAGTTTGGAGGACCGGATCTTCTCGGGGTTGTCCGCGGCGATGGAATTGGCGTCGATTAGCCGCATCAGCACATAATCCAATGCGTTCTCACGCTGCTCGGCGGGCCAGTCGGCGGTGTCCACCGTCCAACGGCCCAGGCACATCACCAGCGGCCAGGTCTTCTTGCACGAAAACTCGAAGGGCTTGTCGCCGGTGAGGAAGGTCTCTCCGGTCATGGCATGGGGAAACTGCACGTCCTGGCCGTCGATCCGGAAGCTGAGGGTCTCGTGGTTGGCGCCCCATTGGACCTTCAGGTCGGGGGCGTCGTCTTCGGCCATCGCCGATGACGCGACCATCAATACCGACAGCAGGGCCGCGGTTGCCCAGACAACGGACAGCGTCTTGCGATTACGGATTTGTCTCATGAGAGGTCCTTCTTGTTTGGTCGAGCGTGTTCTCAGCCCGACACCTAATCCCAATCGGTCGCGCTTGTCAAGCCGCGGGCGGCCGCGGCTTGAGTTGACAGACCGCTTGGCCCGAACAATACTCGTCCTGTCCTACAGGAGCATTCTATGCGCCATCCGGATCGTTTTGCGTGGCCCGAGGGCATTCGGGCCGGGATCAGCCTGACCTTTGACGACGGCCGAGCCAGCCAGCTCGAACGGGCCATTCCCATTGTGGCGGCCCACGACGTGAAAGCGACGTTCTATCCCAACGTCAGCGTGGTCGAAGACGCTCCTGACGCCTGGAAGGCCCTTCTCGCCGCCGGTCACGAAATTGGCAACCACACCCTCAGCCACATCTGCAGCGGCAACTTCGGCTGGGGCGAGCCCACACTGGAGAGCTTGGATCTGGCGTGGATTGAGAACGACATTCTCGTTGCCCAGGCCCGCCTGACCGATGCGCTGGGCGTGGCGCCGCGGACCTTCGCCTACCCGTGCGGGCAGCCCTTCGTCGGCCGGGGGGTCGAGAAGAGGAGTTACGCCCCCATCGTGGCCAAGCATTTCCTGTCCGGTCGCGGCTTCATGGACGAACCGCTCAACGATCCGAGCTTCTGCGACCTCTGCCTCCTCAACGGCACCGAAGGCGACGGCCTCAGCGTCGAGCAGCTCAAGGGAATCGCAGGTCGGGCCCTGGAGGCCGGAGGCTGGGTGGTGCTGGCCATTCACGGTGTCGACGGGGATGGCCGACGGCAGTCCATCTCCACCCATTCACTGGACCGTTTCTGCGCCCACTGCAAAGCAGCCGACAGCGGCATCTGGATCGATGCCGTCGAGCACATCGCCGACTACATTCAACAGAGCCGCTCTGGGGTCTGATCTACTCGCCCAACGCTTCCCGGATCGGGTCGTGGTGGTCGGACTTGTAGTAGAACGACTGGGTCGTCGCCAACTCGCCTAGGCAGAAGGTAAACTCCACCCGGTAGCCGCCGCGGGGCCATTCCACGTTCTTCAGGCGGAAGGCGTTGACCACGGTGGAAACGCTTTGGCCGGGCTCGAGCCGCGTGGGCTTGACCGGGCCGGTCAGCGGCTTGGCAAGCGGGGCCGGCCGGGCCGCGCCCTGACACAGAATCACCAGGGACTCATTCCACCGAATGCCGCTATCGTCGCTGAGTAGGGCTGGCACGTCGACGGCCTGGTCAGTCGTGTTGGTGACGGTAATGGCGTACTTGCCGTCGCCGTCGGGGTTGGTCCATTTGATTTGCTCGGTGGGCGGGACCTTTTCGCTGGTCAGCGTAACGCCCGGGCCAACCAGCAAGGCCGGGCGACCGGTTTTGGCGCAAATGAGAGCGCCAGGGCCCACATCTCCGGGCCAGATGTCTTCGTCCAGCGACGCCCATGGCGAGAGGACCTTTCCGTCCACGATTGTCCATCCCAGCGGCATCGCCCCGGCCAGCTCGGCCTGGGCCAACAGGGCGTCCGTGCTCTGGGCCACCCACGTGGCGATGAGGCGCTTAACGCGGAGATCGTTGTGGCCGGCCACGATGTAAGTTGCGCCCTCGGTGAAACTGGGCGGCTGGTGCTGACGGGCCTGGTAGCTGAAGGTGACCTCGGCGTCGACGGCCACATCCCCGCGAAGAGCGTCGGTGGCCTTGAAGGTCAACTGGAAATGGTAGATCGGCGGCATGGACTGATTCACCGGGCCGGCCTGGCTGGCCGTCAGCGTGCCGACAAACAGCATCTCGGCCTGCTGCATGGCGGCGAACTCCGGCCCGGTCTGGTGCAGGGCCGGCAGATGCTTCTTGCACGCGGCGCAGATCGCTACGACTGATAGCACACACACGCCGGTAACGGCGATGAGAACAATCCTATTTCGCTGCATGGAAAGAGTCTCCTTTGCCTGAGATTGTAGGCGCGGACTTCAAGCCGATTCAACCGTGCCTATAGACGCAGAGACACGTGCGATGTTTCGTGCTATCATCAAATTTCTTTCGCAGGCGCATCCGCGGGCCTCCGCGGAGTTCGCCAAGGAGACTGATCCGTGACGGTTAGCGAAGATATTGACCTGCAGGCAATGCTGGGCGCAGTCGGCATTGCCCCGGCCCGCATGGCCGAGAACGAGCAGCGCCACCTGGCGGTCCAACACGGCCGGGGCGAATACATTCCCATCTTCTGCGGCGCGCCGCTGACGGACGAGCAAGAGGCCGTCTTCCAGCCCATGCCCGCCAATACCCGCGAGGAGTTCGATAGCCATGCCCTGACGCTCATCGCGGGCCTGGCCGGGGCGGCCGGCGTGGCCAACGCCGACAGCGACTCGGCCCCCGCCATCCGCGCCAACACCGGGGCCGGCACGATCGCCACCCCCTTCGGCGTGGCGTACGAGGTCTTCGAAGACAAGATGCCCTGGGTGACCGAGCACGTGTCCCTGGATACCCTCGACGACTTCGACGCCGACACCGCGCCGCTGGGCGAGGTGATGGACATCGTGATGGAACGTAGCGCGTATCTGGCTGAGAAGCTGGCCGGTAGCGGCATCACGCCGTTCTGCTTCGATAGCCAAGGCCCGTTCGACGTGGCGCACCTGGTCATCGGCGACGACATCTTCTACGCCATGTACGACCAGCCCGACCGCGTGCACAACCTGCTCGATCAGTGCACGCGGATGATCGTCCGCACCACACGCCTATATAAGGAAGCGACCGGCGAGCCCACCGACGGCGGCCGCCACGGCAGCTTCGCCATGCGAGGGGGCATCCGCATCTGCGAGGACACTTCCACGCTCCTCAATGCCGACCAGGTCGCCGAGTTCGTCACGCCCTACACGCGGCGCCTGCTCCAGCAGTTCGGCGGCGGCTGGTGCCACTACTGCGGCGCCAACGAGCACCTGTACCGGGCCATCATGGACGAAATCCCCGAGTACTACGCGGTCAATCTGGGTAACCCGGATATGCACGACATCCCCGCCGTGATCGATGAGTGCGTCCAAAAGGGCAAGGTCTACTTCGGCCCCGTCGAACGGCAGGACGACGAAGACCTGCGGCCCTATTTCGAGCGCGTCCTGAGCTACACGCACGGCACGGGCAACGGCCTGATGTTCATGCCCGACCTACGCGACGACAACGTCCCCGACGCCGTCAAGCTCTGGCGCGATTTGCAGGGGTGAGGAGGGCCGGGGGCGCCATGGCCACGCTGGCGTGGCCGTGCGAACGTCGGACATGCTCACGCAAGCGTGAGCATGGCACCCAAGCGGGGCCGAAGGGTCAATCCGTCAACCGGAAGACAAAGGGGATGGTGACCCAGGCGTCGACGGGGCGGCCGTTGCGTTGGGCGGGGGTGAATCGAGCGTTGCGGGCGGCGTCGATGGCGGCTTGGTCCAGCTTGCGGTGGGTGGTGGATTGGACCACCTCGATTCTCCCCGCGCGGCCATGGGCGAGCACCTCCACACGTAGAAGCACCTGGCCTTGCTGCCCGCGGCGAATGCAGCTGGGCGGGTAACGGGGGTGGATGTCCTCGGCCGGCTCGGCCCCACGGGTGACGCCGACGTCCTCGGTGGCGGCCGGGGCGGCGTCGCTGGGCGAAGGGGCCGGCGGGGTAGGCTTGTCCGCCAGCAGCGGCCCGACGTCGCTGGGAGCAGGTGGCCCGGGCGACGCGGGCGACTCCGGCAGCTCGGGTAGGGGGGGCAGCTCGGCGATGGTCGGGGCGGGCCCAACCGGTGTCTCGGGCGAGTCAGCCTGGGTCGGCTCGGCCTGAGTTTCCTTGGGTCGGTCGACCGGCCTGTCGATAGGCGCCTGGGCGACCGCGGGCGCTTCGACCACGATGGAGACCGTAGCGACCGGCTCGCCCGCCTGGCCGCGGGACATCCTCGGGCGCGGCGGATGGGTCAGGCTGATTCCCGCCAGGTCCAGATACGCCAACCCCAGAAACAACACTCCGTGGGCCATGACCGAGACCGTCAGCGCATAGCCCCACCCACAACCGGCCGTGACGCCGGCGGATGATTTGGCCGAGATGGATCGGGCTGCCTTTCTCGCGGCGGAATCCTCCAGCTAGAACTTCCACTTTAGGCCGAAGATGAAGTTGATGCCCGGCTCGTTGACGCCCGAGCCGTGAATGCGATAGGCCGTGTTGGTCAGGTTCTCCAGGCCGGCCCAGGCCTCGATCCCATCGCGGATACGCCACCCACCGCGCAGGTCGAACGTGAAGTACCCGGGCGTGCCACCCGGCGGGATCCGCTGGGTGTCGGACTTATCACGAGTCGATAGCTGGTCGGCGTCGCCGGCAATGGTGCAGACGGTCTCCAGCCAGAATCGCTCGTCGGGGTGGTCCCAGCGCAGGCCGATTTGCCCGGTCGGTGGCATGATACGGTCGAGGGGTTCGGTGGCGGTTACGGGGGCCGAGGTCGGATAGGTGCTGACCTCGCCATACATCCAGGTGAAGTTGCCGAAGGTGGTCCACTGGGGGCGGAAACGGTAGCGGGCCTCGAGTTCCACACCATGCACGTAGCCGTCGCCGGCGTTCTTCTTGGTGACCTCGTTATCGCCGCCAATGATACTGCCCGTCGGCGTTCGGACGATCATGTCCTTGATGTCGGTGATGAAGTAGGCGGCCTGGGCGGCGACATTGTCGTACTTGGCCTTGGCGCCGACCTCGTAGGTCAGGAAGTACTCCGGCTGTACATTGGGAGAGGCCGTTTCAATCTCGTTGGTCCGGGCGGTGTCCAGCCGTGTCAGGTCGGACAGGTTCGGCGCCCGGTACCCCTGCGAAACGCCGCCAAACAGATTGATGTGCTCGTTCTCGTCCACAAAGTAGCTCACCCGCCCGCTGCCGATGACGGTGTCCCAATGCTCGTTCACGGACATGCGGCCGCCGGTGGTGGGGTCCTTGACGGCCTCGGATTTGGCGTGGGCGTAGGCGTATCGGCCACCCAGCGTGACGGTCAGGCGGTCGGTGATCGCCAGCTCATCCTGGGCGTAGACGCCCAGCAGGTCGTAGGTGGAGTTGTCACCGATGGGGCCTTGGATTTCGCGGCTCTTGAGGGACCCGTCGGCGTTGTACTTGTTGGCGAAGCTGCTGACGTCGTCATGGTAGTACTCCACGCCGTAGGTCCAATCGCCGATGGGGCTGGGCGATTCGAACTGGGCGTCGATACCGTAGGTGTCCACGTCGAACCCCTGACGGTCGGACGTGCTGTTGCTCTTGACGCGGTATCGGCGCTCGTCCATCTCCTGGAACGACAGCGTTACCTGATAACCGTCCAGCAGGCCGCCGAGGTCTTCCGCGGCCAGACGCACGTAGGTCAGGGACCAGTCCTGATCGAGCACGCGCTTGGCTTCGCTGCCGACGGTGGTGCCTCGCCAACTGACCCCCTTGACGGTCTTGTGGGTCCGCCAGGCGTCGTTCTGGCGGGTGCGGTAGTGGGCGATCGTCAGTGTGGTGTGTTGGCCCAGGCCGATCATCGACTTCAGGTCGCCGCTGGGCGCCTGGTAGCCGGTCCATTCCTGTTTGCCCACGAATCGTCCGCCGGTAACGTCGCCGTAATCCCGCCACGTGCCGCCCACCAACAGCCCCAGCCAGCCTTCGTAGGTGGCGTTGACCTCGCCGCGCAAGGCATAGCTGCGCTCGGCCGTCGAGACACGCGTGAAGAATTGCCGCGACCATTGAAAACCGTCGCCGTAATCGTCCGGCTGGCGGAGGATGGCGTTGACGGCGCCGCCGACCGCGTCGGACCCGTAGAGGATCGACGACGGCCCTTTGACCACCTCCAGCCGTTCGATGGTGTAAGGATCAATCAGGTTCCAGTACTGGTTCGGCCCGTCGCGGAAAACGGAGTTGTTGAAACGAACGCCGTCGACCAGCAGCACGTTGCGAAAACCGGTAAAGCCGCGGATGTAGGGGGAGCCCTGCGCGTGGCCCGTCTTCTGGACCATAATGCCCGGAACGCCCTCCAGGGCCTTGGTCATGGTCCGCGGCTGGCGGTTGGTGGTGAAGCTGGCCAGGTCCACCACATTGACGATGTAGGGGGAACTGAAGGCCGGGCCCGTCGAACGATGGGCGGTTGTGACGACTTCGTCGAGCCAGGTCCGACGGTCGGGCGGTTCGGCCGCCGATGCCGGTAGGGGCAGGGCCATCCAAACAACCCAGGCGCACAGAGCCGCCAGGGATCGGCCGGCCCAAGAACGAATGAACATATCGGTGTCCTCTTGGTGTGGTGTCAACGGCTTCCCTTCTCACTGCCCCAATATGCAAGAGCTATGCCAAGCGGAGAAAAGGCCTTCAGTGGCCGGAATGGTCGAGCCGACGAGCCGGACGTGCACTCGCCGTGTGCACCGGTGCACTAGTCTTGGGCGTCGTCGAGGTGGAGTTCCTTGAGGCGTTTGCGAAGGGTGTTGCGGTGCAGGCCCAGAATGGCGGCGGCCCGGCTTTGATTGCCGCCGCTGCGGACCATGGCGTCTTGGATGGCCGCCCGTTCGACCGGTTCGACCGCGCTGTGGTAGAGGCCGCGTTGGTCCGGTCGGATGGTGGCCAGGTAGTCGCGGGCGGCCGCGTTGGGGTCGGTCGGATCGCCGGCGCCGCCGAGAATCGGTTCGGGCAAATCCTGGCGCTCGATTCGGCCGGTCGGACTCAGCGCCGCCGCGTGGATCACGGCGTTCTTCAACTCGCGGACGTTGCCGGGCCAGCTATGGGTCTCCAGGGCGGCCGCGGCGGCCCCGCTGAGGCTGGGGACGGGCTGTCCCGTGCGGGTCAGCTCGGTCAGGAAGTGTTCGGCGAGGGGCAGAATGTCTTCGGTGTGGTCGGCCAGGCGAGGCAAGCTGATTTGCGTTTCGGCCAGGCGGTAGAACAGGTCCGCCCGGAATCGGCCGGCTTCGATGGATTCGGCCAGATCGCTGTTAGTCGCCGCCAGCACGCGAACGTCAACGTCGATGGGCTCAAGTGACCCTAAGCGCTGGACCCGCCGCGTTTCCAGCACGCGCAAGAGCTTAACCTGGCTGGCCGGCGGCAGTTCGCCGATCTCATCGAGGAAGAGCGTCCCGCCATCGGCGGCCTCGAATCGGCCCGCGCGGTCGACGTCGGCCCCGGTGAAGGCCCCGCGGACGTAACCGAACAGTTCGCTCTCGACAAGACTGTCCGGCAAGGACCCGCAATTGATCGCCACAAAGGGGCCGCCGCGGCGGGGGCTGTTCTCGTGGATGGCCTGGGCGACCATGTCCTTGCCCGTGCCGGTCTGCCCGAGGATCAGCACGCCCGAGTCGCTCGGGGCGACCTTGGCGATACGCTTGTAGAGGTCTTGCATGACCCGGCTCGAACCGATCAGCCGCGTGGGCTTCTCGGTCGGAGTGGGCGGAGCGGCTTTGACCGTGCCGCCGACGGGCGCGGCCGCCCGAACCGCCAGGGCCAGGGCGTGGTCGAGGTCGATGGGCTTAGGCAGGTAATCGAACGCCTGGCCGCGAACGGCCTCCATTACCGTGTCCATATCGCCGTAGGCGGTGATGACGACCACCCGGGCGTCGGGATCGGCGGCGCGAAGCTCGCCCAAGATCTCCAGCCCATCCCGGTCGGGCAGGCGGACGTCCAGGAAGACGGCGGTCGGCCGCTGTTGTTGGTATTGGGCCAGGCCCGCCTGACCGGTTGCGGCCAGGTCGACCGCCCAGCCTCGCGATTCGAAGAACCGCTTGAAGGCCGAGCAGATCGACGGTTCGTCGTCGATCACCAGGATGCGTTGGTCTGCGGCCATGGCTTCACGCTCGTGGGGCCGATGCTATCGGGCCGACTGCGATCATTCAACAGGCTCGGCGGGGGGCAAGTCCACGAAGAAGGTAGCCCCGGACGACGAGGATTCATAGCCGATCCGCCCGCCATGGGCGTCGACCACCTGTCGACACAGGTACAGCCCCAATCCGGCGCCGTTGGGTTTGCCGGTAATGAAGGCGTCGAAGATGTCCTCGCCGTCGGCTGCGGCCACACCGGCGCCGCTGTCGGCCACCGCCAGACGAACGGCGTCAGCTTCGGCCGATACTGACAGTCGGATCACGCCTCCGGCGGGCATGGCCTCAATGGCATTGACCAGCAGGTTCATCAGGACTTGCCGCAGTTGCATCGGATCGATCCGAGCCGGCGGGGCCGACGCCGCGAAATCGGTCTCGGCTGTGATGTGGCTGTGGCGACATCGCCCCTCCAGCAGCCCCAGTACGTCGGCGGCGACCTCGGCGATCCGGCATGTCGCCTCCGTTGGGGGGGCAGGGGCGGCCGGGTGCGATTCCTTCCGGGTCGCCAGGTTCATCAGTTCCTGGAGGTATAGGTCCATTCGCTCGACTTCCCGGCACATCAGGTCGAGGCTTTCGCTGGCGAGCCCGGCTTGGCGAAGTTCGTCCTGGAGGATCCGGCCGTTCATCTTGATGCCACTCAGCGGGTTCCGCAGTTCATGAACGGCGCTGGCGGCAACTTTGCCCAGCGCCGCCAAGCGCTCCGCCCGAGCCAGATCGGCCCGGGCCGCGTTCAAACGGCCAATGAGCGCGTCGAAGGAATCGGCCAATCGGATCAATTCGGTCGGCCCGCGGCGGCTGTGGGTTGCCGCCTTCGGTGCGTCATCGCAGGCGGTGTGATCCATCTCGTCGGCCAGGTCGCCGATAGGGCGCGTGATGGCCCGGGATAGCAGCAAGGTCAGGCCGCTGGCGCCGATGGCTGCGAGAAGGGCGATCAGGCCGATTCGCCGACTTGCACGCCGCCGCGCGTCGTGGAATTGCTCGACCGGGACCAACGCGACAATCTGCACGGGCAGCGCCGGGCCGCCGATGGCGGCGCGGTCGACCGTGTCGACCCCCACGCGGTAGCGCCCGGGGCCGATCTGCAGGTCGTCCCGGAGATTCGGTCGGGTCAGCCCCTCCTGCAGTGCGTCGCGAAGATCTTCGGGAAGGCTGGTGGCGATGAGTTTTCGATCATGACTTCGTAGGATCGCGAACTCTACGTCGAACAACTGCTTCAACTGCCCCATGAGTGTGTCGGTAAAGGGAACGGATTGGCTTTCGAGGAGGCCGGCGGTGTTCTGAGCGACCTCGCTAACCAGCCGCTGCTCCACCACGTCGCCGGCGACCTGGGCGGCCAGGACCCCCAGCGCGCCGACGGTGGTCAATACCACCAGGTTGAGAATCAGCAGCATCCGAAATCGAATGGAGGTCCGCATGGCAATCCACCGGGGTCAGGCCCGGCGGATTATACGGCATGGGACCGACGGGCTGTAAGGGCCTCCGGTCAGCGGCTCCGTGCGGCAGCGCTTGGGGCCGCGGCCTTGCGGGCGGGGGTGGAGACGTATTGGCCGTCGGTGGGGGTGGCCGTGAGGCGCCGCTTGGCGTCGGACAGCTTGCCCGGGTAGCCGCCTTTCTTGAAGGCGGCGTCCCAGCGGCGAAGGATCACCCAGCCGCCTGCGCGATAGACCTTCCGCATCCACGTTCGGTACCACCGTCGCCAGCCGGACTTGATTTTGTGGAAGTAGAACCCGATCGCCGGCAGCGACAGCACGTGCAACCCCAGCGAACCCAGGCGGTTGAACCGGTAGAAGCGGCCCATGATCTTGCGGATCGCCTTTTGCATGCTCTCGGCCGTCAGGGGCTCGTCCGGCTCGATGATGGGGAAGTTGCCGTCGTAGTATTCCAGGCCGATGCAGTCGGTGGAGTAGATGCGGTTGGCGGCCGCGAGGCGAGCAGTTAGCTCCGTTCCCGGCAAGGGGATCGGCAGCAGCACCTGGACCGTGTCCAACTTGGCCTTACGAATGAACCGCCGGAAATGCTTCACGCGGTCTTCGGCGCTCATATGGAAAGGATGACCCTCCTTGGCCGGGTAGCCGAAAATGAACATGCCGTGCACCCGGAATCCCGCTCGGTGGTAGGTCCGGGCCAGGTCGATCATGTCTTCGGGCTTGAGGTGCTTGTTCATTGCCTCGAGCTCTTCGGCGATGGGGCTCTCGATGCCGATGGCCAGCGTATTGACGCTGGCGTAGCGCATGGCCTTGATCAGTTCGGTGTCTTTGGCCCGGTCGAGACGAATCTGGACCGTTACCGAGAATCGCTTGCCGATGCGGCGTTGGAAGTCGCCCAGCATCTGACAGAAGCGGAGCGTCTCCAGCCGGTTCTGCCCAAATAGGTCGTCGACGATGAAGAACACTCGCCCGTTCCGTTTCTCGTAGATCGAAGCGATCTGCTCCATCATACGCTCGGGAGAGGCGAAGCGCGGCTTGGCCTTGACGGTGCAGAATTCGCAGTGCATGCCACAGCCGCGGATGCCGGAGATCGGGTAGTAAAGCACCTTGGCGTACCGCAGCAGGGAGTAATCGGGGATCGGTAGCTGTTCGAAGTCCGTCAGCAGCTCGCGGTCGGGCGTTCGGACGACGGTGTCGCCCGCCAGGTAGGCCAGACCCTTGACGGTCGACAGATCCCCGCCGGTTTCCAGGCAGTCCAGCAGCTCGGCGATGGTCTTTTCTCCCTCGCCGATGACGATGATGTCGATGCCGTTGCGCAACGCGTCCTCGATGTTCTCGTCGGCGAAGTGCTGCCCGCCGGCGATGGTGCGTACGCCCATGGCTTGGTATTCGCGGGCGATCTCCAGCAGCCGTGGAATGGTGCTGGTCAGCCCCCCGTAGAGGCCCACCACGTCGGCGGGGCGGGCGGATTGGAGTTCGCCGTGGTCGGGCTTGCCTTCATCGTTGCGGGGCCCGCGGTGGTAGTTGTTTTCGTCGATGACTTCGACGTCCCAGCCGTGGATGTCGTTGACGGCGGTGGCCACAACGACCGGGCCCAGCGGCGTCATGTATTTGGCGGCGTGGGAGTAGATGTTGAAGGCGGGGTAGGCCGGGCTGACCATGCGCAAGCGCAATCGCTTGGACCGGTCTCCCTCTGTGGGGATTCGTAGTAGATTCATTAGTCTCCCCCCGTCCATTAATCGTTTCGGCGTGTGGGCATCGGCAGCCCTCTCGGGAAGCATCCTACCCACTGCCGCCATTCGAAACAAGGCCCAGCCGGTTTTCGCCGGACGGACCTTGTTGACCGTCAGTCACGTTCTGGGAGACCCGGCCGCTCTACAGACGATCAGTCTTCATCTTCATCCTCGTCCCCATAGTCGTCTTCGTCGTCGTCATCCCAGTCGTCGTCGTCGTCGTCCTCGTCGTCCCAGTCCTCGTCATCCTCGTCTTCGTCGTCCCAGTCCTCGTCGTCCTCATCTTCGTCGTCTTCGTCCTCGTCTTCGTCGTCCCAGTCTTCGTCATCCTCGTCGTCCCAGTCATCCTCGATTTCTTCGGTCAGGATGTCCCCATCGGACGCCAGTTCGAGGGCGACCCATTCGCCGTCGCGTTCGAACTCGGTCAGGTACGTCGTCTTGGGATTGCCCACGGCGGTGATCGTGAAGGTGGCGCGAGATTCCTTGGCCTCGATAATCTCGATCTCGGCTTCGTCGGCGGCATCTTCAAGGGCTTGAACCACGGCCGCGGGCGCGGCATCCGGATCGAGTTCCCTGGTCACCGTCATCACCTCGCCGTTGACGAAGACCTCGGCGACCATCTCCTGGTCGCCTTGGACCAACTCCACCTCGTAGACCAGAATGATGTGCTCTTCGCGGCTGGTGCCCACGATCTCCGCGGACGGAAACGCCCGGGCCACCCCGGCGGCCACCGCCGCGGGCAACTGCATAGCCTCGTCCTCGTCATGATCATCCGCCATCAACGGCCCCCACAGCGCCGCGATCAATGCGATCGCGGCCACCACGGCCAGGGACACCCCCGCACGATGAGCTCCGCTGGTGCGTGTGTGTGCGTGCTTGTGCATAGTGAAACCGTCCTTCCCATTCGGCGTGTTCATGGACCGGCGGGCGGCTCGCCTCGAACCGAGTGGCCCATGCGATGGCTTGTGGATAATTATACGCGCCGGGCCCGGCCGAGACCGCGTACGTTATCTGCAGCGACCGAATGCCGGGGTGCGAGACGCCCGCACCGGGCCTAGAATGGCCGGGAAGGAGGCCCGTAACTCAAGGAGCGAACCATGAAGATCATCGTTGTTGGCGCCACGGGGACGATTGGGCAGGCTGTGGCTGCGGCGCTGGCTGAGCGGCATGAAGTCATCGGCGCATCTCGCAAGGGGGAGGTAAGGGTGGACCTCAGCGATCCGGCCAGTATTCGGGCTATGTATGAGACGTGCGGCGACCTGGACGCCGTGGTCTGCGCCGCCGGCGATGCGGCCTTCGCGTCTATGGCCGAACTGACCGATGAGGACTTCGCTTTCGGCCTGGCCGGTAAGTTGATGGGGCAGATCAACCTGGTCCGTTTCGGCCGCGACTGCCTGCGCGATGGCGGCTCGTTCACGCTGACCAGCGGCATGCTGGCCCATCGGCCGACCCCGGCGACCGCCCTGATTACCACGCTCAACGCCGGTGTGGAGGGCTTCGTTCGCGCCGCGGCGGTCGATATGCCCGGCAACCTGCGGATCAACGCGGTCTGTCCGCCCCTGGTCAAAGAGACGGCCGAGAAGATGGGCTGGGGCGCCAAAGGAATGCCGGCCGACGAGGTCGCCGAGCTCTACGTCCAGGCCGTCGAAGGCGACCTGACCGGCCAAGCCCTGGGTCCCATGCACCAGGAGTAGGCGTCCTCGACCTTCCTTATCGGATTGTCACACCTCACCTACGGCGAAATCTTAACTTACTCGGCAGTCGGGGGAGGCGGACGGGTCAGTTGGCCCGAGCGTATACTTACGGTGTGTTTGTCACGGTGCGCGTTTGTTCGGAAATGTGTTCGGCGCGCGCACGGGGCGCCGGCCGAACAATCGGTGCGCTACCCCCGACACTTTGGTGGGCGCGCACGGGGGGGTGTCGGGTGTGTGTTCGGTCCTCCGCTGGCCGGCGGGATCAGAGGTCCAGGCTGTAGAGATCCTTTGGGTTATCCCAGAACCATCGCCGAGCCAACTCCAGGGCCTGTGATTCCGACATCTGGCCGGCCCTGATCCTTCGGGCGAGGACTTCGGCGATGTCCTCTCGCGCCATGACCAGGTGCCCGTAGGCTTTCTCCACCCCCGTGGTGTAATCGCCGCCGAAGATGAGGATCTTACTCATGGGCACGAGATCGATGGCTTCATCCAGGCCGGCCACGGCGAAACGCTGCGAGATGATGTGCGTCCAGCAGAAATTGAGCCACACATTGGGGAAGCCCTTGCCGAGCATGAGCGTTTCCCGCATCCACGGATAACCGAGGTGGTAGATGTCGAACTTGGCGTTCTCGTGCCGCTGCAGCATCGGAATCATGTGGAGCGGGTCGAGCTCGCGGAAGTCGCCCCAGTAGCCGGTGTGCACGGCGATGACCATCCCTTCCTCAGAGCCGATGGCGATCGCCTGATCGGCCAGGTAGTCCTTGAGAGGATTGGGGTCGGCGAGGTACATCTCGGGATCCTTGCGGATGGCGTCGAATGCGGCGGCGGCTTCGTCGCGATTGGGCGTGCCGTAGGGATTGGAGACCATCTTCAGACCGACGGCGCCCTCCGATTTGACGCGGACGATATAGCGCCGCACCGCCTCGACGTAGTCGTCCAGCGAAGTCACTTCCGTATCAGCCACACAGGGCTCCTTCGACAGCAGCTCCCATGTGCGGGTATCGAAGAACACGGGCATCAGGGGCGTCAGCAGCGGGGTGCCCACGTCGGTAGAGCCGCATTGCGTCAGCGCCGTGCGGATGTTGCACGCGTCGCCCAGGACGCGCTGATAGAGGCCCGGCGTGTTGGCCTGGGCGATCCGTTCGGAAAGCAGTTCGTAGGTATCGTCGTTGATATCGTCGATGTCGTAGAACTTCTGAGCGGCCAGAAGCGATGCGCGGGCGTAGGAGCCCCAACGGATTTCTTGCCAGTACGGGCGGAAGGTCTCCCATCGGCGCTGCAGGGGAATCTCCCGGTCCAGCAGGCTCTTGTAGTCGGCCTCGCTCATGCCGGCGACCAGCAAGTCACGGCTGGTGTAGTCGGAGAACAACGTAAACACATCGACCTGCGATTCGACTCGGCCCTTCTCAGGGCCGAGGTGTTCGTGACAGTCAATGATGTCCATCGCCGCCATCGCGTCGGTGAGGCTGGTTTCAAGAGCGTCGGGTCGCATAACTTTTTCTCCGGGAGTCTTCTCGCACGAGACCTTCGACGGGATCTTAACAATTCGCTTGAGGCGACGCACTGAATCCCGCTTACTTTGTGGCAACAAGCTACTGAATTAAGGAGCACACATCTATGACGTCGCGCGAACGCTTCAATGCATCGTTGAACCATCAGGAACCGGATCGCGTGCCGCTGGATCTGGGCACATGCGAGACCGTCATGGCCCGGGAGGTCTACGAAGGCCTTGCCGAATTGCTGGGCCTCGAACCCACCGCGGCTGAAGGGGTGGAGCATCCCGGCACGTTTGTCTGTCCTGACGAGAAGGTGCTCGAAGTCCTCGGGATTGACACTCGCCACGTCGTCGTACCGTCAAAGCCCGATGCTGTCGATGTGGACAATCCCTGGCCCAAGAAGGAGGTGCACCCCGACGGTGCGATCGACTGGATACAAGAGAACGGCGCCATCTATCGCCTGCCGGCAGGGGAGTCGGACACGCAGCTCTATCGGCCGGCGATTAGGGACGAGCTAACGGCGGCCGAAGTGGACCGCGCCTTTCCACCAGACCCAACGCCACGCGACTGGGCCGACGCCGACGCCGCGGGGGTCGCCATCGCAGCCGTTCACGAGCAAGGCAAAGCCGTTCTGATCAACCATGTGTTCATCCCCATGATGGCCACCTGGGGAGCTGTCGGCATGGAGCGGTCGCTGGTCGAGATGGTCCTACAGCCGGAGCTGTACTGCCGGATCATGGACAACTCGATCGCGGGCACTAAGGCTACCGCCGAGTCGTTCTTCGCCGCGGTCGGCAGCGAGGCCGAGTGCGTCTATGCCATCGCCGACGACGTGGCCACGCATACCGGCATGCTGATGAGCCCGGACGACTACCGCCGCTACGTCAAGCCCCGGCACGCCGAGATCGTGCGTTTCGTTAAGGCCCGCACGAACTCGAAGTTCATGCTCCACTGCTGTGGCGCGATGAAGCCCATCCTGCCGGATCTGATCGAGATCGGCGTGGATGTGCTGAACCCCACCCAGACCTCGGCGGCCGGCATGGATCCGGTCGAACTGAAGCGCGAGTTCGGCAACGACATCACGTTCTGGGGCGGGATCGACGTCATTGAGTTGTTGCCCTTTGGCACGCCGGCCGACGTGGAGCGGGAGGTCAAGCGGCATATCGATGCTTTCGCTCCCGGCGGGGGGTACATCTTCTCCCCCAGCCATATGATCCAGCGTTTCACGCCGCCCGAGAACGTGCTGACGATGTACCAGACCGCTCTGGAGTACGGGCGAACCTAGGCGGCGGATCTATTCCAGCATACTCGGGGCGATGAGGATGTGGGCGACGGGGTCGTCGGGGTGCCCGATGCGTCGGAGCAACTGTTCCAAGAGGCGCTGGCCGGTGGCGAGGCCCGAGTAGGAGATCAGGTGGGGCATGGGCTTGACGGGGTTCCGCCGCAGTTCGACCGTGGCCGAGGCCAGCACGACGACCGACTTGCCCGGGCGGGGGTCCTTGCGGGCCGGCTCGATCCCGCGGCTTCGCAGCTCGTGATAGAAATCCTTCATCGAAGGGACGCCCACAGCCAGGCCGTCCGGCACCTGCGGCAAGGCCATCAGTTGGTCCACCAGCGTCTTGACGGACCCGTCGATCACGGGACGCCCGTCCGGGCCGTCGGCGCGATATGTGACCGGCCCGACGTAGTAGGCCGGAACGTCGTGGCGCAAAGCGGTGCGACGGTACCCGTAGGTGCGTTCGAGGGGCTGGGCCTCTTCCGGGGCGCTGGTCACCACGGCCAGTCGCGTGCATCCCTGGGCCAGCAGGAACTCCACCGCCATCTCGCCGCCCATATAGTCGTTGACCGCCACGCAGTCGCAGGACGGCCGCGTGGGCGATCGTTGGGCCAAGACGACCTGAGCCAGGCCGTTGACGTCCGCAAGCGGCTCGGCCAGCCTGCCCAGTTGGGGAACCAGGATGAGTCCGTCGGCGCCCTGCGTGTCGACGGGGCCGTTGCCGAGCGTCGGCGTGACAATGTCCACCTGCACGCGCTGGCGGTCGGCGACCTCGTCAATGCCGGCCACCACCTGTTGGCCGAAGGGGGAACTCAGGAACACCTCGCTGGGGTTGCTGGGCTGGTCGGGCCGAGAGGGCACCACCAGCAGGACCTTGCCGGCCATCTTCTGCCGCCGCTTGGGCTTGGGCCCGGGCTTGCGACGGGGGGGGGTGTAGCCGAGCTCTTCGACTGCCTTCATCACGGCCGCAACGTTCTCAGGCCGAACGCCACGGCTGCGATTCAGCACGCGCGAAACCGTCATGTGGGACACGCCGGCGGCTTTGGCTACGTCAATGATCGAAACGGCCATGACGAGGAATCCTATTGAGCCAATTATCAATTCACAATGGTCGGGGCAAGAAAGGCCCACACGATCGGCCTTCCCGTTGGGAATTACGCCCGACACACAAACAGGATATCACGAGAATGAAATTATCCAAGGATTAACCGTTCGGTAGAGTAATTATTTATTACTTGGAGAATTGTCCTTGTGAATTCTGAAATGTTTGGGACAATACCCGTGGAATTGGGAATCATCATGATGTAATGCGGGCGGGCCGATATGTGGCCGGTCACGCAAGAGAGCAAATCGAAGCGAATGCTGTACCGGCCCCGGGGGGGGCTACTGGAGAGGCCTTTTTTGGTTGGTCCGTTGCCCGACGGAAGGCAACACATTTCCCGTTTCGCGGGACAGCAATGAGAGTAAGGAGAAGACGATGAAGAGCAAACTAGCAGTTGTATTTGCGCTGGGCGTCTGCCTGGCGATGGTGGCGCCGGCCAACGCCGAGGTGATTGGCGGGGCGTCGTTTGATTTTGTGGACATCACCGCTACGCAAGCAGCGGCGGATTTCCGCATTGGCCTGTACGAAGTCACGGTCGCCCAGTACAACGCCGTGATGGGCACATCCGGCGGCACGGGTAATCTGCCGAAGCAGAACGTTGGCTTCATGGATGCCATCGACTTCGCCAACAATCTGAACGTCTTGGCCGGCACTCCGCTCGCCTACAACGTCGTTGGCGGCGTCCTGATGCAATGGGGCGCCACGGGCGCCTACCGTAACCCGGCTACCAAGTTCTTCGTAGTCAACGAGCTCGAGTTCGAGGACGCCGGCTACCAGAATGGCGCGACACTGCAGCTTTACACGACGCCGGGCGACACCGCCAACACGACGGCGGAGGCCTGCTACAACGCCGCCAGTCCGTGGGCCGTTGGTAGTGGTGCCATGGAAGTCAATGGCACCTTCGACATGGCAGGTAACGTCAATGAGTGGATGGAGAATGATAAGGACTTCCTCTATCCTGAAACCGCCGGCGCGAATCACCGGTTGTTGGGCGGCTACTTCTCTGCCACGTCGAGCTTCTACCTCCAGCGGACGTTCAAGTACATTATCTTCCCGGCCAATGACCCGAATCCTCAGGATATCTTTGGCTTCCGCATTGGGTCGACCCCTGGTGAGGTCCCCGAGCCGGCGACCATGAGTCTGCTGGCCCTGGGTGGCCTGGCTGTGCTGCGTCGTCGCAAGAAGTAAGTGGTTGTCATCGCTGTCAGTGAAGAGATTCGTGCGGGAGATGGCTTCCCGCCGGCTCGTAGCATCGTTGTATAATAGACGCACACAGAATGTAGCCAACGGGCGGCCCGGCTGGGTCGCCCGTTGGGCTGCGTCTCGTTTACGGAGTGACGGAGTTGTGGGACCTGTCCGGACAGGGCCGTGGCGGGTCAAGTCAATTGGAGACAAGGAATGAAGCACGTCACAACCACGATAGCCATCCTGTTGGCCTGCGCCGGGCTGGCTCGGGCGGGCACCCGGGCCGACCTCTCGGGCGATGCGGTCGTTCATTTCGTTACGACCATGGACATGCCCCTGATGAGCGTGGGCGACACCGGCAACGCCGCCGACGCCACCGGCTACGGGGCCGTCGGCTACGAGTACAAGATCGGCAAGTTCGAAGTCACCGCCGGCCAATACACGGAATTCCTCAACGCCGTGGCCGCAACGGACACCTACGATCTCTACAACCTCAACATGGATGTCTACTACAAGCTCGACGGCTCGGGCTGTCAGATCATCCGAACGGGCACGTCGGGTAGCTACGCCTACACCGTGGCCGCCGATTTCGAAGATCGGCCCGTCAACTTCGTCAGTTGGGCCGATGGGGCGCGGTTCGCCAACTGGCTGCACAACGGTAGACCCACCACGGGCGTGACGGACCTGACCACCACCGAGGACGGGTCCTATTACCTTAACGGCGAAACGGTCAACGCCAATCTTGGCCTGATCACGCGCGAAGCCGACGCCACCTGCGTCATCCCCTCTGAAGATGAGTGGTACAAGGCCGCTTACTACAACGCCGCAGGCAGCTCCTACTACACCTACGGCACGGGCAGCAACACGCTGCCCAGCAACATCGCAGTCGATCCTGACCCCGGCAACAACGCCAACTTCTACGACCCCGACACCGCCGCTGGCCCCACGCTCGGCAGTCCGTACTTCCGCACCGAGGCCGGCGAGTTCGAAAACTCCGACAGCCCCTACGGGCTCTTTGACGCCAGCGGAAACGTCAGGGAATGGTCGGACACGCTCAATGGCCAATACAGGCGCGCTAGCCGCGGCGGCCATTACAACACCGACTACAACGCCGACGTCCAGATATCGTCAGCGTTCCGCGTGACCGGCTTCCACACCTCCGAAAGCTTTGCTCTGGGCTTCCGCATCGCCAATATCGGCGACAGCCTCACCGGTGACTTCGATGGCGACGGCGACGTGGACGAAGACGACATCGACATGCTCTGTGCTAACATGGGCGGCGACCTGGACCCCTACGACCTCAACAGCGACGGCGTGGTCGACGAAGACGACATGATCTACCACGTCGAGAATCTCGTCGAATACGACACCAACCAGGACGGCACGCCGGACGGCAACGGGACGTATCGGGGCGACTTCAACCTCGATGGCGTCGTCAACGCCACCGACCTGCAACTGATGAAGGGCAGCTTCGGTGGAGCAGGGGGCTACGCCTCCGGCAACGCCAACTGCGACGCCTTCATCAACGCCACCGACTTGCAGATCCTCAAGGGCAATTTCGGCCTGTCCGCATCGGCCGCGCCCGAACCGCTGACCATCGGCCTGCTGGCCGTCGGCGGCTTGGCGATGCTGAGACGGCGGAACAATCGTAAGTAATACGCACACGCTAAGGAGGTACATAATGAAATACGCAGGACTTGTTGTGATGCTGGTGGCGATGTTGCTGTCGGCGGGAGCAGCGGAAGCCGTGGTGACGCTCGATATGGTCACGGTCGGCGATGCAGGCAACACGGAGACGATGGTCGTTGACAACGGCGGCAGCTTCTGGTGGCCTGATCCAACAGCCGGCGCCGTGGACTACGTCTATGAGATCGGCACGACCGAAGTGACGGCCGGCCAATATGTGGAGTTTATGAACTCCAACATCGCGACCGTGGATGCCTACGAGCTTTACAGCTCGCAGATGGGCAATGCCGACGGGTGTGGCATTACCTTCTCCGGCGGCGTGTATGTGGCAGCGGACGCCAATGTGGCGGCCAACTACGTCAGTTGGGGTCAAGCGGCCCGTTTCGCCAACTGGATGCACAACGGCCAAGTGGCCGGCGGAACCGAGACCGGCGCCTATGCCCTCAACGGCGCCATTACGGACCCCACCATTGCCGCTGTCGCGATGGCCGGCCGGGACGCGGGCGCTACGTTCTTTCTGCCCAGCCTGGATGAGTGGGTCAAGGCCGCCTACTACAACCCGATCGGCGGCTACTACTACGCCTACCCCACCCAATCGAACACCCCCCCGACGCCGGCGGTCTCTGGCGCTGGGGATAATCTGGCCGTCTTGGACGGCTCGGGTGCCACCGCCCCGATCGCGGTCGGCACGCTGACCGGAACGACGAGCCCGTATGGTTCGTACGACATGGCCGGCAATGTCAACGAATTCATCGAGACGACCGTCACCCTGTACGGGGAGGGTATCTCGATGATGATGGGCAACGCGTGGGCCACTCCCTTGAGCGGCAACGCCTACCACTGGGTCCATACCAACCATGACAACCACAACGACCGGAGAGCGGGCTTCCGCCTGGCCGCTCCGGGCGAAGCCGAAGGCGTGGAAGGCGACTTCGACGGTGACGGCGACGTCGACGCCGACGACATCGACATCCTCTGCGCCAACATGGGCGGGGATCTGGATCCCTACGACGTGGACAGCAGCGGCGTGGTCGACGAAGATGACATGATCTTCCACGTGGAAAACCTCGTCGAATACGACACCGACCAGGACGGTACGGCCGACGGCGCCGGCACGTATCGGGGCGATTTCAACCTCGACGGCGTCGTCAACGCCACCGACCTGCAGATCATGAAGGGCAGCTTCGGCTCGAGCGGCATCGGCTATGCCGCCGGTAACGCCAACTGCGACACCGTGGTCAATGCCACCGACTTGCAGATCCTCAAGGGCACCTTCGGCTCGGCGGCTGCGGGCGTGCCCGAACCGCTGACCGTCGGCTTGCTGGCCGTCGGCGGAATGGCCGTTCTGTGTCGGAAGGGGAAGTAAGCTCCTTCTGACGCTGCGGAATGCCCCTTGTAGGGTAGCGGCAACACCGAACGGGCGACCCAGATGGGTCGCCCGTTCTCTTGGCCCGCGGAGAAGCGGAGCGAGTCGCACGAGATTATCCATTATTAACCGAACGAAATGAGCATTTATTTAGATTGCGGTTGCGTCTCGGCCGGAGTCGTGTAGGCTTTAGGAGCTGTACGTCGTCAGCGACAATGGTAATCCGTGGGCGTTGAACTAAGTCACGGA